>NZ_CP021913.1:3943034-4283568 GCF_002814095.1 Sagittula sp. P11 | reverse complement strand
TCGAGATGCTTGCGCCAGACGAAGGGTTTCAGCGCAGCCAGGAACCGCTCCGCCGCCGGGATGTCCCCCGCCGAGGGCCGCGCCTTGATATAGGCCGCGCGTTCCCAGGTGCGCCCGAAGCTCTCGTAATACCGCTCCGCCGCTTCCATCGCCATGATGACCGGCGTCACCGAGGGGTCGGGCCTCAGCCGCAGGTCGGTGCGGAAGACATACCCCTCGCCCGTGGGATCGTTCAGCATCGACGACATCTTGCGCGTGGCGCGCACGAGGGCCGAGCGCGCCTCGAAGTAGTCGTCGGGATCGTAGCGGGTTTCGTCGAAGAGGCAGATCAGGTCGATGTCGGAAGAATAGTTCAGCTCTCCCGCGCCCATCTTGCCCATGGCCAGCACCGCCGCGCCCCCCGCCGTCTCCACATCGTCGGCGCTCATGCCGGGCAGCTTGCCGCGCCGGATCTCGTGACCCACGGCCGCCTGCAGCGCCAGCGTGACCGCCAGGTCGGCGAAATCGCTCAGCGCGCCGGTGACGTCCTCCAGCTCCCACGCGCCGGCAAGGTCGCAGAGTGCGGTCAGCAGGGCGATCCGGCGCTTCGCCTGCCTGAGCGCGCTGCCGAGCGTATCGGGCGCCACCTCGCGCAGACCGGCGTGTACCGCCGCCAGCGCCGCCTCCATGTCGCCCGCCGCCTCTTCGAGCCAGTCGCTCTCTCGCGCGATCAGCCCCTTGAGATAGGGTGACGAGCCGCCGGTGCCGCGCAGCAGGTCGGCAACGGCGCCGCTGGCCCAGGGGGCGCTCGACAGGGTTTCCTCTCCCTTCTCGGGATCGAAGGGGCGTGGCAGGCGGGTGATGCGGCTTTCCAGCGTCATGTCTGGCAGATGCTCATGACATCAGCGGCTTGGCAAGCCCTGCGCGCTCTGAGACAAGACGGCCATGCGCCTGCTCATGGTCATAGCCCACCCGCTGAAGGACAGCCTCAGCCACCGCTTCGCCGACCGCCTGTCGCGCGATCTGACAGGGCGCGGGCACGATGTCACGTTGCGCGACCTCTATGCCGAAGGGTTCGCACCCGCCCTGACCGCCGACGAGCGGCGCGCCTATTACAGCACGCCCTTCGAGGACGAGACCGGGCTGAAGACCTTCGACGGCATGGTCCTCGTCTTTCCGACATGGTGGTTCGGCCTGCCTGCGATCCTCAAGGGCTGGATCGACCGGACCTTCCTGCCCGGCGTGGCCTATTCCCACGACCCGGAACAGGGCACGCTGCATCCCGGCCTGCCCTGCCTGAAGTCCGTGCTGGCGGTCACCACCATGGGCGCGCCCGCGTGGTACGACCGCCTCGTGGCCCGCCGCCCGGTGTATCGCGCGCTGAAATACGGGGTGTTCAAACCCTGCGCGCCGAAGGCCCGGTTCCGCTTTCTCGCCCTCAACGGGGCCGAGAAGGTCACGCCCGCCCGACTGAACCGCTTCGAGACCCGCCTCACCCGCGCGGCCACCCACCTCTTTCCCACGGAGCCGTGAATGAGCAAGAGCCTCAAACGTGTCCGCGCCGCCATCGAGGCGGCAGGCCTCAGCCCCGACATCCGCGAGGTCGGACAGGCCCGCACCGCGCAGGAAGCCGCCGACAGCGTCGGCGTGCACGTGGACCAGATCGCCAAGTCGATCATCTTCCGGGCCGAGACCTCGGGCGAGGCGGTGCTTTTCCTGACCGCGGGCGGCAACCGGGTCTGCGCCGACAAGGCGACGGCGCTGGCGGGCGAACCGCTGGGCAAGGCGGACGCCGGGCTGATCCGGTCCCAGACCGGCTTTGCCATCGGCGGCGTCGCCCCCATCGGCCACCTGAACCCGATCCGCGCCTGGCTCGACCCGCGCCTTCTGGCGTTCGAGGAGGTCTGGGCAGCAGCCGGCACACCGCGCCACGTCTTCCCAATTGACCCAAGACGCCTGCCCGGCCTGACCGGGGCGGAGACCGCCGACTTCACGCTCTGAGGCGCGTACGGAACGCCCTGCGGCGGCCAGCCGGGCGGGTTTTTCCGGTCCTCGACCCCCCGAAAACCGCCGGAAAACCGCGTCCGGCGCGGGCTTCTGCATGCCAAAAGACCATGGCAAAACCCCAAAAATCACACCAGTACGCACCACAACCCATTGTTTTTACTTACCACCCACACATCACCCCGCAAATTCCGCGCCAAAATGTAAAAAACCTTCACATCGCCTCTTGATAAGCCGCCCGGCAATCCCGATCTCATGTCATGTGAAAGACATTCACATTCACTTCCAAACGGAGAGAGACATGACCACCGCCGCTTACCAAACGACCCATCTGCCCGCCAACGCAGGCTGGCTGACCCGGGCCGAGGCGTGGCTCGATCACAAGGGCAAAGGCGCCTGGATCGCGGCCATGGTCCTCGGATTCATCTTCTTCTGGCCCGTGGGCCTCGGCCTTCTGGCCTACATGATCTGGAGCAAACGCATGTTCGGCAAAGGATGCGCACAGCGCAAACAGCACTTCCAATCCCACCGCCACACCGCGTGGGCGGCAATGAAGCCCTCGGGCAACATGGCTTTCGACGCCTACAAGCAGGAAACCCTGCGCCGGCTGGAACAGGAACAGGAAGCCTTCGAATCCTTCCTCGAGCGTCTGCGCGAAGCCAAGGACAAGGCGGAGTTCGACCAGTTCATGAACGACCGCGAGAAGCGCGCCGCCGAGTCCGCCAAGACGGTTGACGAAGACGCCTGAGCGTCCCCCGCAGCCATCCGGAAGCGCCCCCGAGGGCGCTTCCCTTTTGTCCCGTCCCCACCGCTGGTAAACTGATGACAGATCTCACCCTACAGGAGCCCCGCATGTACACCGAACCGATGTCCCACCTGCCCGACCCGGAGCGTCAGGCCGGTTTCTACGACGGGGTTCTGGTGAAGCGTTTCCTCGCCTGGATCGTCGACGTGGTGCTGATCGCGCTCGTGACCCTCGTGATCTCCACCGTGACTATCGTCGGCCTGTTCATGATGCCGCTGATCTTCCTCGCGGTGGGTTTCCTCTACCGCTGGATGACGCTGGCGGGCGGCTCCGCCACATGGGGCATGCGCCTCATGGCGATCGAGTTCCGCAACGCATGGGGCGAACGGCTGGACGGCGGACAGGCTTTCCTGCACGTCCTGGGCTACACGATCAGCATGTCGACCTTCATCATCCAGGTGGTCTCGGTCGTGCTGATGGCGACCTCCGAACGCGGCCAGGGCCTGACCGACATGGTGCTGGGCACCGTTGCCCTCAACCGCCGGGCGTGACCCGCAGCTTCCGGACCCCTCGCAGAAGGGGTCCGGAAGAATCACTTTTGCGCCGCCTTCCCGGGAACCGAACCAATTAACCTTCAGTTAACCAATTGATCAGTAAAGATTGTCCTAATGCCTTCCTGCCCATAAGTGGGGGTTGGCGGGCGGCATGATCGTTGTTACCGTTTCGTTAAACATCCCGGAGTAATGGCACCACCATGCGCCACTCGCTGCCGCTTGCACCGCAATTCTATGTCACCGCTCCGCAGCCCTGCCCTTATCTCGAGGGCCGGATGGAGCGTAAGCTCTTTACCGCGCTGCAGGGCGAAGGATCGCAGAAACTGAACGACTCGCTGTCGAAACAGGGGTTCCGCCGCTCGCAGAACGTGCTCTACCGGCCGTCCTGCTCCGACTGCGCGGCCTGCCTGTCGGCGCGCATCGACGTGCAGAACTTCAAGCCGTCCCGCTCGCAGAAGCGCACGCTGAAGCGCAACGCCCACCTCGAACGCCGCGCGACCAGCCCCTGGGCCACCGAAGACCAGTACGACCTGTTCCGCCGCTACCTCGACGAGCGGCATGCGCAGGGCGGCATGGCCGACATGGATGTGTTCGAATTCGCCGCCATGATCGAAGAGACGCCGATCCGCTCGCGCGTGATCGAATACCTCGACGGCGAGACGGGCGACCTGATCGCCACCTGCCTGACCGACATGCTCGATGACGGGCTGAGCATGGTCTATTCGTTCTACGAGCCATCGCAGGCGAAGAACTCTCTCGGGACGTGGATGATCCTCGACCACATCGACATCGCGCGCGAGGCCGGGCTGCCCTATGTCTATCTGGGCTACTGGGTGCCGGGGTCCGACAAGATGGGCTACAAGGCGCAGTTCGACGCGCTGGAGATCTACCGCCAGGGCCGCTGGGAGCGGTTGACCGACCCCACCGCCTACGAGGCAGAGACGCATCCCCTGTCCACCGATCCCATCGCCGAACAGGTCGCCAACATCTCCTTCCCCGACGGGCGCGGCTGAACCCTCAGCCGAGGAACGCCGGGACCGCCGGTGTCATCAGAAGACCCACCGCCAGCAGGAACACCCCGCGCGCCGCGCGCCGGGCCACCGCGTGGAACTCGGTCGCGGGCTCCATCAGCCATGCCGCCGGGTCGTCCATCTCCATCAGGTGCCTGTCGTGGCGCGTGCTGCCCCGGCGGTGCACCGGGCCGGTCAGTCCGTACGCGCGGACCGGGCCGCGGCTCTCCTGCGGGCCCTTTGCCGGGCGTGCCTGTCTCCGCCCCGTGCCTGCGATGCGTGATGCGTACATGATCGTATCCTCGTCTTATTGTCTTCCGCCCGGGTCTGCGCCCGGAACGATGCCAGCGTGGCACCCGATTGGGAAAACATAGCGCACACAATCATACAATTTTATGGCGAACTTAAACTCAACCTAAAAGAATGTGGCAGATGTGGCGCGGCGCCCTCATTTGCCCGCCGCAACGAAAACGCCCCCGCGGTGATCCGCGGGGGCGCCTGTTTCACGGGTCATCCCGGTTCAGGTCAGCCGCTGCCCAGCAGCGCCGGAACGATGGTGACCACGCCCGGGAAGACCGCCAGCAGCAGCAGGCCCACAACCTGAATGATCACGAAGGGGATCACGCCGCGGTAGATATGACCGGTGGTGACCTCCTTCGGCGCCACGCCGCGCAGGTAGAACAGTGCAAAGCCGAAGGGCGGTGTCAGGAAAGAGGTCTGCAGGTTCACCGCGATCATGATCGTCACCCACTTCGGATCGAAATGCGCGCCGTAGATCACCGGGCCGACGATCGGCACCACGATGTAGATGATCTCGAGGAAGTCGAGCACGAAGCCCAGCACGAAGAGCACCAGCATCACGATGATGAACACCGTGCGCACATCGTCGAAGCTCTTGAGGAACTCCTGGATGTAATGCTCGCCCCCGAAGGAGATCACCACGAGGTTCAGAAGCTGCGAGGCGATGAGGATGGTGAAGACCATCGACGTCACCTTGGCCGTCTCCCGCACCGCCGGCGTCAGCACGCCGGAAGTGAACAGCACCCAGCACGAGAACAGCAAGCCGAACAGCGCGTAGAGCCACAGGATGTAGGTAAAGACGAAGGCGACCCACGTTTCGATGCTGACGGTTTCCGTGTTGATGCGCAGGTCGAAGTTCATCCCCATCAGGATCATCCCGATCACGGCCAGCGTGGTCCAGATGATGACCTTCGGACTGCGGCCCTGGTCGCCCAGCTTGCGGTAGGCCGCCAGCATGATGGCACCGGCCGCCCCGAGCGCCGCGGCGGGCGTCGGGTTGGTGATGCCGCCGAGGATCGACCCCAGCACCGCCACGATCAGCACCAGCGGCGGGAAGACCACGCGCAGGAGCTCGTTCTTCGACAGCAGCCTGAAGCCATAGGCGACGCCGAACATGGTGATCGCCCATGGGATCGCCATCAGCACCACCGTCATGCCCGCCGAGGTGGTCGGCCGCAGCAGCAGCCAGTCCACCAGCAGGCCCAGCACGATGCCGAAGGCGCCGATCTGCAACGGGCGCGGATCGGAGGACGGCGACACGCCGCGCGCCACCGCGAGGATCAGGCCGAAGATCACCGCCAGCGTGGCGATGCCCACACCGATCGGGGCCGCGTCCGAAATCATCCCGGCCCGGATCGACGCGATCTCTTCCGGGGAGCGCCGGACGCTTTCCTGGATTCCGCCGGCTTCGTCGATGGCCGTCTGCTCGGCCACCGCGCGGTCCCAGGCCTCCTGCCCGTGCAGCTCGATCATCGAGGTCTTGCAGGCATCGCTCACGTTGGTCCGCAAGGACGCGGTCGCTGCGGTGTCGGAGAAGCTGTTGACCGTGAACGACTGGCTGCCGACGATGTTGAGCTGCGCCAGCACCATGGTGCCCGCGACCAGCAGAATTGGAACCCCGAGGTACCAGGTAAAGGCCTCGCCGCGCGTGACCGGCTCGTTGTGGCTGTCCTCGGCCATGACCGGCGGCGCCTTGTGCGGTTTCAGCATCGCGTAGCCGAAGGCATAGGCGGCATAGAGGAACGCCAGAAGGATGCCCGGCAGCAGCGCCGCCTGGAACAGCGTGCCGACGGAGACCACCGCCGGCTTGCCGAGGAAGGTCAGCGCGTCGGTACAGCCCGCCGCCTGCGCCCGGGCGTCCTGCGCCGTGGCGTAAAGGTCGCCCGCCAGCGTGCCGAGAAGGACGATGACGATGGACGGCGGAATGATCTGACCCAGCGTACCCGACGCCGCGATCACCCCCGTCGCCAGTTCCGGCGAGTAGTTGTTGCGCAGCATGGTCGGCAGGGCGAGCAGGCCCATTGTGACCACTGTCGCGCCGACGATACCGGTCGATGCGGCAAGGAACGCGCCCACCACGACGATGGACACCGCCAGACCGCCCGGAAGCGGGCCGAAGACGCGCGCCATGGTGGTCAGCAGGTCGTTGGCGATCTTCGAGCGTTCCAGCACGATCCCCATCAGCACGAACATCAGCACCGCCAGCAGCGTCTCGATGGACTGGCCCGCGATGACGCGTTCGTTGATGCGGTTGGTGATGCCCGCGACGGTGCGCTTCAGGCCCTCTTCCCAGCCGCCGGCGGGGAAGATCGACTCCGTCGGCACCCTTGGCAGTTCGGGGTATCGGAAGATCGATATGTTCGACGGGTTGACGCCGGAGGCGACCAGATCCCGGTACTGCTGCGAGGACGTGTCCATCGCCTGGTGGATCAGGATCCCGGCACTGTCGAGCGCGGCGATGATCCCGAAGGAAATGACCCCTGCGCCACCGATGGCAAACGCCACCGGAAAGCCCGAAAGGATCGCGGCAAAGAGCGTCAGAAAGACGATGATCAGTCCGATCTCGACGCCATCAAGTCCGAATAGCATGGTGTTCGATCCTTCAGAATTCGGCGTGGTCGTAGGCTTCTTCGCCCGTTTCCACCTTGTCCCTGTCGAGGTACTTGCCCTCCGACTCCTCTCCTTCGACGAACTCGAGGTACGAGCGGAAGAAGAAGGTCCATGCCTGGATGAAGATCATGCCGACCATGATGACCATCAGGATCTTGAACAGGAAGTAGGCGGTGAAGCCGTTGGGGCTGAACCCGATGGTCTCCACGTTCCAGCGCAGCGCGCGGGCCTTCATCTCCAGCCGGTCCAGCGGATCGGTGGGATTGACCGGCGGCACGATCAGCGACCGCCACTGGAAGTACCAGGTATACAGCCAGATCAGCGTCGCCATGGGGATCATGAAGAACAGCGACCCCGCCATGTCGATGATCCGCTTGGTGCGGAAGCTGACCGCGGAATAGACGAGGTCGACCCGAACGTGGCCGCCCTGGATGAAGGTGTAGGCAAGGCACAGCGCCACCACCATCGCGTTGTAAAGCTTCAGCTCTTCCGCCCACCACGAGATGTCGAACCCGATGGGGATGCCGAAGCCCACGACGATGTCGGGGCGCGCGAATATGCGCTGGATGAAGACGATGATCACCTGTTGCAGGACCATCAGGAGGCCCGCCCAGGCGAAGAAGCGCCCGACCCAGTTGCCGAAGAACTCAAGCCCGATCACCACGCCCCACAGGAAGGACCGCTTCCACAGGCCGATCGCGAAGAGCACGAGGAAGAAGGTGACGACGATGAACCACAGCTCCACCGAGGCGCCGTAGTAGATGAAGCGCATGATGGCCGTCTGATCGCTCCAGTCCAGCCAGCTCGCCGGATGGGTGATGGCGTAGCCAAGGTTGTAGAAAGACATGGCGATGTTCTGCAGGACCCAACCGATCCCGCTCAGAATCCCGCCGCCTGCCGCGGTCTCGTCCATGATGACCCCCAATTGTCCCGGTGGCCGCCGGCCCCTTTCGGACCGCCTGCGGCACGACGGGCGCGGCGCGCGAGGCGCAGCGCCCGGATGCGGAAACGGAGCCCCCCGCAGGGGGCCCCGTCACCCGTTCGGTCTCGGTTACTGCCCCAGCACGCGCACGCGCTGCTGCACGTAGAAGCCGTCCGACTTGTTGATCCAGCTTGCGGAGGTCGCGAGGCTCTCCTCGAAGGAGTTGCGGATCTTGGCGAACAGCTCGTCGTTCATGTTCTCGTCCATGACTTCCTTCGACGCCGCGCCGAAGGCGTCCCACACGTCGTCCGAAAACTGCAGCGTCTTCACGCCCTGCGCCTGCAGACGCGCCAGCGCCGCACCGTTGTTGGCCAGCGTCTCGGCCAGCTGGTAGTGCGTGGTCGCCATGGAGCCGTAGTTCAGGATCGCCTTGTGGGTGTCGCTGAGGTCGTTCCAGACGTCGAGGTTGACGTTCGCCGACAGAGCGGAGCCCGGCTCGTGGAAACCGGCGGTGTAATAGATCTTCGCCACTTCCTGGAAGCCCGCGCGCTCGTCCGCCAGCGGGCCGACCCACTCCAGACCGTCGAGGGCACCGGAGGACAGAGCCTGGTACAACTCGCCGCCCGGGATGTTCTGAACCGATGCGCCCAGCTTGCCCAACACCTGGCCGCCAAGGCCCGGCATGCGGAACTTCAGGCCGTTGAAGTCGTCGGCCGACTTGATCTCGTTGCGGAACCAGCCGCCCGACTGCGAACCGGAGTTGCCCGCCATCAGGCCCTTCAGGTTGAAGATCATGCCCAGTTCGTCGTGCAGCTCCTGGCCGCCGCCGTGGTAGTACCAGTTCACCATTTCCTGCGCGGTACCGCCGAACGGCACGGCCGTGTAATAGGCAAAGCCCGGGTGCTGGCCGATGAAGTAGTAGTCGGCGGCGTGGTACATGTCGGCCTGGCCCGAGGACACGGCGTCGAACACTTCGAACGCGCCCACCAGCTCGCCCGGGGCCTTCAGGTCGATGGTCAGATTGCCGTCGGACAGCTCGCCGACGAATTTCACGAGGTACTGCGCCGCGTCATCGAGAACCGCGAAACCGCGCGGCCACGACGTCACCATGGTCAGCGTGCGCTGGCCCTGTGCATAGACCGGAGCGGCCAGCGTGGACGCAGCTGCAGCGCCCGCGCCCACGGTGGACGCGCGAAGAAAAGAACGACGATCCATTGAAATCCTCCCAGATTGTTCTTGATGCGCAGGGCTCCCCACTCTGCGCGGATCGTTGAAAGTGGAGGCAGACTAGGTACGATTCCCTGGGTTGGAAATACCCACTACTGCGCAGACGGGCCGGATAAATGACCCGAAAATGCCGCTCGTGACGTGAACCTGCCCCCGGAATACAACCTATGGTAAATTATTCGCGGCGGTGAACTTCACTCATGCGCGAATCTGTGTTACGATTTGATGTATTCAAACCATACCTTTACGGCCCGCGGAGGCTGCCTTGAAACCCTTGAACAGCCAGCCATATTTCACCTCTCCCTCCACAACCGCCGCCGGAGCGCATCCCGCGTCCAGAGTTCCCCTCCCCCTCGACGACCGGACCGCTGGATGCCTTCCCTGCCACCACTCACGAAACGGCGGTTTCCTGTCTGCAGCGCCTGCATAGCCAGAACCTGCGGCGGGGCACACCGGCCGCCATCGCGCATTCCCCCGATGGCGGCCGGGCTGTCCCGGCAAGCGGCCCGAACCGCCAGCCCGACAACGCCTTCACGACAAGGCCTGCCACGGCAATGACCCGCCCGGCAGCGTCACCTTGGTCCTGTTGGCGCCCGGGTCAGTCGAACCGCAGCCGCGCTACGGCGTAGACCAGCAGACCCGAACTGACCGCCGCGCCCAGCAGGTAGGGTGCGTGCAGCGCCGCCGCCCGGCCCATGTCCGGCTCCAGCACCGAGACCAGCGCCCCGGCCCCCATCGCCCCCAGCGGCATCGCGCCCCAGCCGAGGAAGCGGTAGACGGAATTCACCCGCCCCAAGAGCGCATCCGGGATCAGCCGCTGGCGGTAGCTGACGGTCACCACGTTCCACAACATGCCCCCCAGCGCCTCGGTGAACAGCGCCAGCCCCGCCACCACGGGCGACGCGAAAAGCCCCAGCATCAGGTGCACCGCCACGAAGAGGACCAGCGCCACAAGCAGCGCCGCCCGCATCCCCAGCCGCGCCGCCACGCGGGGCGCCGTCAGCCCGCCCAGCACGCCGCCGCAGGCACCCAGCGTCAGCAGCAGGCCGTAACCCGCCGAGGACATCCCCAGCACCTCCTGCGCATAAAGCACCAGCACCGTCATGCCGCCGGTGAAAACCGCGTTGATGACGCCCAGCATCACCGCCAGCCGCAGCACCGTCGGATTGGCGCGCATCCATGCCAGCCCCTCCACCAGCGCGGGCCAGAACCGCGCCGCGGCGCCGCCCGGCCGCGCCGGCAGCGCGATCAGCCAGACCAGCGCGGCGGAAATGGCGTAGAAGGAAGCATCCGCCCCGAACGGCAGCGCGATGGACGAGGCGATCAGCAGCCCGGCCAGCGGCGGCGTGATGAACTGCCCCGTGACCTGCTCGGCACTCCACATCTGGCCGTTGGCCCGCTCCAGCGCATCATGCGGCACGATGGAGGGCAGCACCGTCTGGGCGGCGTTGTCGCGGATCACCTCCGCCGTGCCGAACAGGAAGGCGATCAGCACCAGCGCCCAGATCCCGCCCTCCTGCACCGGCGACAGGACCATGCCCAGCGTCAGCCCCATCAGCACCACGCGCACGAGGTCGGCGCGCACCATCATCAGCCGCCGGTCGGAGCGGTCGGTCCAGACCCCCGCCGGCAGCGCGAACAGCGTCCACGGCAGGCGCTGCGCTGTGGCGACGGCGGCGATCAGCACCGGGTCCTGCGTCAGCAGCGTCGCGAGCCAGGGCAGCGCCACCATGCCGATCCCGTCGCCAAGGTTCGACACCGCGCTGGCCGAGATCAGCAGCCGGTAGTTGCGGTTCTCCCGGATCAATGCGCCTGCCATGTCGTGCCCCTCATGCCGGTCTTTTCCGCAGGCTAGTGCGCCGCGCCCCGGACCGGAAGCCGCATTCCGGGCCGCCCGCGCGACCGATGCCCCTTTTCCCCGGCCCCGTGCTCTGCTTTCATTGCACCATGGGCCTGATGAAACGCCACCGCCTCTCCTACGGTCAGAAGCTCTTCCTGCTGGCCTCGCTGCCGCTGATCCTCGCGGTGTCCGCCATAGCCCTTCTGGTGGCGGAACAGGCGCGCACGCTGGCCGACCGCGAGATCCGCGGCCTCGAGACCCAGCTCATCGAGGCGAAGAAGCGCGAGCTGAGGAACTACGTCACGCAGGCCCGCAACGGCTTCTACTTCATCTACGGCTCCGCCCCGCCCGACGACGAGGACGCCAAGCGGCAGGTCATGCAGATCCTCGCCGCGATGATCTACGGCGACGAGGGCTTCTTCTTCGTCTACGACTACGACGGGTTGAACCTCGTCTCGCCCCGCCAGACGGAGCTGATCAACACCAACCAGTGGGAGATGCGCGACAGCGAAGGCACGCCCGTGGTGCAGGAGTTCATCAACACCGCCCGCTCCGGCGCGGGCTACGTCGAACACCTCTGGCCCAAACCCTCCACGGGCGAGGACGCGCGGATGATCACCTATGTCACCTCCTTCCCGTCATGGCGGTGGGCGGTGGGCACCGGCGTCTTCATCGACGACGTGCTCCAGACCGTCGCCGCCGCCCGGGCAGAGGTCGAGGACCGCGTTCACCGCACCTTCCAGTGGATCGGCGCCATCACCCTCTCGGCGCTGCTCCTGGTCTTCATCTCCGGCCTCGTCATCAACATCCGCGAACGCCGCCTGGCCGACGCCAAGCTCAAGCACCTGACCCAGCGCGTGCTCGACGCGCAGGAGGACGAACGCGGCCGCGTCGCGCGTGAACTGCACGACAGCATCAGCCAGATCCTCGTGGGGGTGAGATACGCTCTCGACATCGCCCGCCGCCGGCTGTCCTCCGGCGATCCGCGCGCCGAGGAATCGCTGGCCAAGGGCGCCGACAACCTCTCTCGCGCGATCACCGAGGTGCGGCGCATCTCGCGCGACCTGCGCCCCGGCGTGCTGGACGACCTCGGCCTCGGCCCGGCGATCAAGTCGCTGACCGACGACTTCCGCACCCGCACCGGCATCGACACGCGGTTCGAAACCGTGGTCTTCCGCAACCGCCTGTCGCAGGACGCCAAGATCGCGCTCTACCGCATCGCGCAGGAGGCGCTGACCAACGTCGAACGCCATTCCGGCGCGACCGAGGTGTCGATCGACCTGCGCGGCCACCGCTCCGGCGCCACGCTGCGGGTCGTCGACAACGGAAAGGGCATGGGCGACCGCAGCCGCCCCACCACGGGCATCGGCCTCAGAAACATGCAGGAGCGGATGGATCAGCTCGGCGGAACGCTCAGGGTGCTTTCCTCGCGCACCGGGACCGTGGTAGAGGCACAGGTCCCCCTCTCCCATCTGCTGCCGCCGGAAGAAGGCGCGCCCAAACGGAAGGCCAAAGGATGACGACGCGCGTGACCATCGTCGACGACCACCCACTTGTGGCCGAAGGCATCGAAGCCATCCTCGACAGCTACGACGACATTTCCGTCGTGGCGACGCTGTCGGACGGGCAGTCGATGATCGACCGACTGGAAGAGCTCGACCCCGACGTGATCCTCATGGACCTGAACATGCCGGGCCTCGGCGGTTTGTCGGCGACCGAGATGATCCTCGAACGTGCGCCCGACACCCGCATCCTCGTTCTCTCGATGCACGACACGCCGGAATACATCTCGACCGCGCTCAGCCACGGCGCGCGGGGCTACGTGCTGAAGGACGTGCCCACCGACGAGATCAAGCATGCCATCGACGCGGTGATGCGGGGCGAGCGATACCTCTGCACCGGGGCCTCCGGCGCGCTGACCCCGATCAACACCGGCGGGCGCGACCCGCTGACCACCCGCGAACAGACGATCCTGCTGCAACTGGCGCAGGGCAAGTCCAACAAGGAGGTGGCCGTGGCGCTCGACATCTCCGTGCGCACGGTGGAAACCCACCGCAAGAACATCAAGCGCAAGCTGGGCATCGCCACCACCGCAGGCCTGACCCGCTACGCGCTGGAACACGGCGTCCTGCAGGGCACCAGCGTCAACTTCTGACGCGCAGCGCCACCTCAGCCACATGCCGATGCCAAGAAAAAACCGGCTCCCGAAGGAGCCGGTAGAGGTAACGTGCCTTGGGTAGTTCTTGCGTCAGATGTTGACGCCAGTCTCATGCGGATCGCAACCGAGGTCAGGAGCGGACAGGACCGCAGGAACCAACAGCACCGCATTCGCTTCCGCCGCACCGGCCATGTCGGGCTCCGCCTTGGGTACGCCGCCCAACACCAGTGCCGCACCGATCAACCCCACCAGGGCCGCCGCCTTGCACAGGGTGAAATCACGAAAGAAGACGTTACGGGTCATCGCTGAAAATCCCTCGGGTCTGCTCGGCGCTCTTCGATGCCGCCTGCTTCGACAGTGCGGGAAAGCGTTGATCCGATCAACTCACGAATTTGAGCAGAAATGTTGCAGAATCGGCACGACACCCCATGGTGCGCCAGCCCTTCGCCCGGCAAACCATTGAAACCCTTGGCTCCACGCCCCCTGCAAGACCTTTCGTCCGATGACCCCTGCGAGGATGCACAACTGCCCCGCGCAATCGAATATCGGCGCATCTCCGCTCAAATCCCGCGCTTTGGCGGCGACAAAAATTCCAAGAACGCCCCCTCTGGCGCAACAAATGGAAAAATATCTGCGCGAAATGCCCCCTCACAGGGCTTTCTGCGGTTGACGCCCCGGCGCATGGCCCATACAACTGCCCCCGCAAGAAGGAGCCTCTGGCATGATCACTCTAGTAGTCATCGTAGGAGAAAGGCGCATGGGCCGCTAACGCGGACACCCTTCCAGGTCCCCATGCGCCCCCGTCAGCCGACCGGGGGCTTTTTTATGCCCGCTGCCCGCGCAGCGCGATGCAATACCGAACCCGGGCAATCCCGCCCAAGTGTCAAGATCGGAGACAGTTATGACACGTCAGATGACCGGAGCGAAAATGGTGGTCCAGGCCCTCAAGGATCAGGGCGTGGAAGTCGTATTCGGCTACCCGGGCGGCGCGGTTCTACCGATTTATGACGAGATCTTTCAGCAGAACGACATCCGTCACGTTCTGGTGCGGCACGAACAGGGCGCGGTGCACATGGCCGAGGGCTATGCCCGCTCGACCGGCAAGCCGGGCGTCGTGCTCGTGACCTCGGGCCCGGGCGCCACGAACGCCGTGACCGGCCTGACCGACGCGCTGATGGACTCGATCCCGCTGGTTGTCCTCACCGGCCAGGTGCCGACCTTCATGATCGGCTCCGACGCCTTCCAGGAGGCGGACACCGTCGGCATCACCCGCCCCTGCACCAAGCACAACTGGCTGGTGAAGGAGACGGAGCGCCTGTCCGCCACCATCCACGAGGCCTTCCACGTCGCCACCGCCGGCCGTCCCGGCCCGGTGCTCGTCGACATCCCGAAGGACGTGCAGTTCGCCTCCGCCACCTACCAGCCGAAGCCTTCGGTCTCGACCCGGCATTACCAGCCGCAGGTCAAGGGCGACATGGAGATGATCGAGGACCTCGTGGAGGCGATCGAGACCGCCGAGAAGCCGGTTTTCTACACCGGCGGCGGCGTCATCAACTCGGGCCCGGCGGCCTCGCAACTGCTGCGTGAACTGGTGGAGGCCACCGGCTTCCCGATCACCTCCACGCTGATGGGTCTCGGCGCCTACCCCGCGTCGGGCAAGGCCTGGCTGGGGATGCTCGGGATGCACGGTCTTTACGAGGCCAACCTCGCGATGCACGGCTGCGACCTGATGATCAACCTCGGCGCCCGCTTCGACGACCGGATCACCGGCCGCATCGATGCGTTCAGCCCGGACAGCCGTAAGGTGCACGTCGACATCGACCCGTCCTCGATCAACAAGGTCATCAAGACCGACATCCCGATCGTCGGCGACATCGCCCATGTCCTCGAGGACGTGCTGGCGCTCTGGAAATCGCGCGGCCGCAAGGTCAACCGCGAGGCGCTGGCCAAGTGGTGGAAGCGCATCGACGAATGGAAGAAGGTCAACTGCCTGTCCTACAAGAACTCCGACAAGACGATCAAGCCGCAGTACGCGCTGCAGCGTCTCGAAGAGCTCACCAAGGGCAAGGACCGCTACATCTGCACCGAGGTCGGCCAGCACCAGATGTGGGCCGCGCAGTTCCTCGGCTTCGAGGATCCGAACCGCTGGATGACCTCCGGTGGCCTCGGCACGATGGGCTACGGCTTCCCGGCCTCCATCGGCGTGCAGATGGCGCATCCCGAAAGCCTCGTCATCAACGTGGCGGGCGAAGCCTCGTGGCTGATGAACATGCAGGAGCTCGGCACCGCGACCCAGTACCGCCTGCCGGTCAAGCAGTTCATCCTCAACAACGAGCGCCTCGGCATGGTCCGCCAGTGGCAGCAGCTTCTGCACGGCGAGCGTTACTCGCACTCGTGGTCGGAATCGCTGCCCGACTTCGTGAAGCTGGCAGAGGCCTTCGGCTGCAAGGGCATCTCGATCTCCGATCCCGCCGACCTCGACGACGCGATCATGGAGATGCTGGAGTACGACGGCCCGGTGGTCTTCGACTGCCTCGTCGAGAAGCACGAGAACTGCTTCCCGATGATCCCCTCGGGCGAGCCGCACAACAAGATGCTGCTCGGCGAAGCCAAGGCCACAAACGCCATCGCCGGCAAGGGCGCGGTTCTGGTGTAAGGCCATGAGCGGGGGGAGCGATCAGCCCGGCAAGGACCCGCGCCTGGAAAAGGCGCGGGACTCCGCACGCCAGCGCAAGATCGTCTCCAACCGTTCGGACAAGGCGGCCCGCCGCCATGCCCGCACCATCAAGGCCACGGCCAACCGGCACCTGCGCCGCAAGGGGCGTCAGGATCTCTCCGCGATGACCGATCCCGACGACCTGAGCGGACAGGACCTGGCCACCGCCCATCGTGTGAAGGACCGGCACTGGGGCACGCAGAACGCCGCGGCGCACCGGGACCGCCGTAACGCGGAACGCCGCTATCTCGACGAAACGCCCGTCGGATCGGTGACTGGGCGCGCCCGCTCTCTTGCGCAGCGCCTCTCGAACGACCGAAGCCCCGCCGAACTGCGCGCCATCGCGGCGCGCCTCGGCGCCACCGGCCTCACGGCCTTCCCGGATCAGGCGGACGCGCTGCGCCGCCTCGCCGACCGTCTCGACCAACAAAGCCGCGACAGCCTCGACTGATCCGGCCCCGCAACGACTGACAAAGGAACACCGCATGTCCGCGCTAAAGATCAAGAAGGGCTCTTCGAAGCACTCCGCCTACAACCTGCGCCCGAACTTCTCGGACGTGACGGAGACGCACACCCTCGCCGTCCTCGTCGAAAACGAGCCCGGCGTGCTGGCGCGCGTCATCGGCCTGTTCTCGGGCCGCGGCTACAACATCGAAAGCCTCACCGTGGCCGAGGTCGACCACCAGGGCCACCTGTCGCGCATCACCATCGTCACCAAGGGCACGCCGCAGGTGATCGAACAGATCAAGGCGCAGCTTGGCCGCATCGTGCCGGTCCACGACGTGCACGACCTGACGGTCGAAGGGTCTTCGGTGGAACGCGAACTGGCGCTCTTCAAGGTGAAAAGCACCGGCGACAAGCGCGTCGAGGCGCTGCGTCTTGCCGACATCTTCCGCGCGCAGGTGGTCGATTCGACGCTGGAAAGCTTCATCTTCCAGCTCACCGGCGCACCGGACAAGATCGACGCCTTCGCCGACCTCATGCGCCCCCTCGGCATGATCGAGATCGCGCGCACGGGTGTGGCCGCCCTGGCCCGCGGCGCCGGCTCCTGATCTGAAATCACCCCCTGGAAACAGCGAAGGCGCGCCCGGTGAGGCGCGCCTTTCGCGTTTGATCGTCCGCTAAGTCAGGTCACGACATCACGACCCCGGGAAACGCCACGACATTGTCGGTCCGCGTGAAACGTCTCGACTCGGGCCGCGGCGCGACGGCGTCGTTCACCCGGCCGCGCAGGTTCTGCGCCAGATCGGGCGCATAGCCCGCGCCTACGCGCTTGAGGTTGTCCGCACGCCGGAAATTCGCGCATTCGCTCAGTTCGAACTGGATCAGGTCGCCGGCGTCGAGCGCGGGCCCTTCGTGGATGTCTTCTTCGGCAGCGGTATAATACGCCAGATTGCCCTGATCTTCACACCAGATCACAGCCTTCGTATCGCTGGCATCCGCCCAAAGAACCACTCCGTACATATGTTCTTGCATCACGCCACACCTGCTGATGGTTGCAGATCAAAGGTGCCGGAAACCATTCGCACAGAACACGTATTTTTCCGCGTCGGCTTCTTGATTTTTGTGCCGTGAATCGGCAGGTTTGCCTCTGTTAAGCATCACCCGTGACGCCAAGTAGCGGCAAGTCAAGCATCAGCTTGTGTTCTCATCTTCCAATAAGTCGTAAAACAGTGCTACGACTCAACAATAACGGGAATTTTTATGGCAAAGGACGGCGGCAAGATGCGACAGCGCAGCCCCTCTCCGGCAGAACTGCGCAACATGCTTGGTGACAATCTGCGTCAGTTGTCACAACAGGCGGCGTCCATCTCGGCCCTGTGCCGGGAACTGGGCATCAACCGGACACAATATAACAGATACCTCGCCGGAGAGAGCTTTCCCCGGCCAGACGTGCTGCACAGGATCTGCTCCTACTTCGGTGTCGATGCGCGCATCCTGCTGGAGCCGGTCGAACGAGTCGTGGCGACCGACAACAGCGTGCTGCTGAACCCGGCGGTGGCGGAATACCTCGGCGGCACCGCCCGCCCGGTCCCGGAAGAGGTCTTTCCCTCAGGCTTCTACCGTTTCACGCGGCGCAGCTTCATGGACGACAAGGCCTTCGTGCAGGGCGTGATCTACGTGTTCCGCAACCGCGGCGGCACCTTCCTCAAGGGATTCGAGGCCAAGGACGCCATGCGCGCGCAGGGCCTCTCGGTCGAGCCGCGCAACCGCGAATTCCGCGGCACGGTGATCCCGCAGGAGGACGGCATCGCGGCGCTGGTCAGCCGCAAGGGTGCGACGACCACCTCGTTCAACTACCTCGCCCGGATCCCGACGTTCGAGAACAACTTCTGGGTCGGCTACGTCACCCGCACCGTCCGCGAGAATGTCGCCGGCAGGCGCGTCGAACGGCTGGTCTACGAACATCTCGGCACCGATCTGCAGGAGGTCCTGCCTGCCGCGCGTCAGGCCGGGTTCTGCACGGCCGAGGACCTGGTGCCCTACCATCGCAACCTGCTGAAAGTGGGCGAGAACTTCTATTGACGGATGGGCAGGCCCCCTGCCCGTCCCCGCGCAGCCAGCCCCGCGCCTGTCTCCACGGCGCCCGCAAGCCCGAGCGCCCGCACCCCAGCCCGAGTGTTGGCCGGCCCGGGCGCCCCGGGTCCGCGCGGCCTCAGCGCATGGCCACCGCCTCCGCGGCGGAGACCGTGCCGCGCCGCGTGCCGTAGGCCAGCATGTCGTAAAGGTGCCATGTGGCGTGCCCCAGCACCGGCAGGACCACCAGCAGCCCCAGGAACCCCGGCAGCATCGACACGAAGGTCGTGACTGCGATGAAGGCCGCCCAGCCGAACATCACCACCGGCTCGCGCTGCACGTAGCCGAAGGAGGTGATCATCGCGGTCACGAAGTCGATTTCCCGGTCCAGAAGCATCGGCAGCGCCAGAACCGTGATCATGAACAGGAGCGCCGCAAAGCCCGCGCCAACGCCGGTGCCCACCGCCAGCATGGTCAGCCCGTTCGGCGTCAGGAAGATGTCGTAGGACGAGGACACGTTGGTCATCGGCGCAAGCCCCAGGAACAGCGCAAAGATCATGTGCGCCAGGAAGAACCAGAACAGGAAGATCACCAGGATCACCGCGCTGATCGACGGAAGCTGGCGTTTCGACTGGCGCGCGATCACGCTCGAGATCTGCATCCAGTCCAGCGGGCGCCCTTCCTCAAGCCGCCGGCTCACGTCGTAGAAACCCACCGCCGCGAATGGCGCGATCAGCGGAAAGCCTATGGCCGCGAAGACCAGCCAGTAGCTCTGCCCGGTCACCCATGTGACCCAGACCATGAGCCACCCGGCCAGCACGTAGGGCCCGGCAAAGACCAGCGCGAAACCGGGCGCGCGGCGCAGGTCGCGCCAGCCGCGCCGCAGTGCCTCGCGCAGCATCTCGGCGGACACGGGCCCGAGTTCGGGAACGCCGGGTTTCGGTGTGTCGGGCATGGCCTCTCCTCCTCAGGGTCACTCCCGTTGCGCGCGGTGGCATTCACTAAAGGCGATATGTCGCCGACGGGCAAGATTCGTCTCTTATTAACATTTTCCTTCTACGCCTGTGTTCTACCATTGGCTGTGGGAGGAGCTTCAATGACACACGCACCCGATCCGATTCGGCGTGGCGACGACGGCAGGATTCGCAATATCGACGTGCCCGCACTGGTCCGGCGGCCCGACGGCTTTGCCCGTCTGCGCGCCGCGCTGAGCGAGCTGTCGGACAGGATGCCCGCGCCGCGTGCGATCTACGACGAACCGCCATGGACGATCTGCCCCGACATGCCGCGCGGCAGCGTCGCCTGGCACACCACGGGCGGGGAAACCGCCATGTCCGGCTTCATCGCCTGGTACCGGGGGCAAAGCCCCGAACGACAGGCCCGCATCCGCGCCGAACACCCCGAACCGCCGGCCTGGCAGGGCTTCTACGAAACCCTGACCTGACCCGGCCAACCAGTGGATCCACGCCGCGGACATAGCTGTCCGCGAGGCTGGGCGCGCGCGCCAACGTAGGGCGGAGATTCTCCGCCTCCTTCTGCCCAAGAACGCGCTCAATGTCCCCGGATCCGACCACTACCACAGGCTAAAGAGGCTGCGCCCTCAGCCATCGCGGTCCCGTCGTACGACTTTGAAAATGTCTCGCGCCGTCTGGTCCAACGACCACGAGTGTGCGCCAATTTGCGGTGCATCCCCTGGTCCGACACCCACCGCACCACAGAAACCCCGACCGCCGGACGAGGCATCCCGCAACGCCACAGGCGCGCGGCATCGTAGCGCGGAGATTCTCCGCCCTCCCGTCCGCTCACACCCGGAGCGTCTGCCTGAAAGGGATCAGTCCTCGCCGCGTGCGTCTGCGCGGCTCTTGCCGGACACTTGTAGCGCCAGCGTCGCTTCCATGAAGGGATCGAGGTCGCCGTCCAGCACGCCCTGCGTATCGGCGGTTTCGTACTGCGTCCGAAGGTCCTTCACCATCTGGTAGGGCTGCAGAACGTAGGACCGGATCTGGTTGCCCCAGCCCGCATCGCCCTTCGCCTCGTGCAGCGCGTTCACCTCGGCGTTCCGGCGGTCGAGCTCAAGCTGGTAGAGCCGCGATTTCAGCGCCTTCATGGCGATGTCGCGGTTCTGGTGCTGCGACTTCTCCGAGCTCGTCACCACGATCCCCGTGGGATGGTGGGTGATCCGCACCGCCGAGTCGGTGGTGTTCACGTGCTGCCCGCCCGCGCCCGACGACCGGAAGGTGTCGATGCGGATATCGGCGGGGTTCACCACCACCTCGATGTTGTCGTCGATCACCGGGTAGGCGCCCACCGCGGCAAAGGAGGTCTCCCGCGTGCCCTTCCCGAAGGGCGAGATCCGCACCAGCCGGTGCGTACCGCTCTCGGACTTCAGCCAGCCGTAGGCGTTCTTGCCCTTGATCTGGTAGGTGGCCGACTTGATGCCCGCCTCGGCGCCCGCCTGCTCTTCCTGCAGGTCGACCTCGAAGCCGCGCTTTTCCGCCCAGCGGACGTACATCCGCGCCAGCATGTTGGCCCAGTCGCAGGCCTCCGTGCCGCCCGCGCCCGCCTTGATCTCGAGGAAGGCGTCGTTGCCGTCGGTCTCGCCGTCCAGCAGCGCCTCCAGCTCCTTCTTGGCGGCAGTCTCCACCAGCGCCTTCAGCGCCGCCTCGGCGTCGCGCACCACTTCCTCGTCGTCCTCCATCTCCCCCAGCTCGATCAGCTCGACCTGGTCCTCCAGCTCCTGCTTGAGCGAGGTGTAGGATTCCATCGCGTCGACCAGCGACTGCCGGTCGCGCATCAGCTTCTGCGCGGCCTCGGGGTTGTCCCACAGGTTCGGGTCCTCGACCCGCGCGTTGAACTCCTCCAGCCGGTGCTGCGCCGTCTCCCAGCCAAGCCGCTGCTTGAGCAGATCAAGCGACTTCTCGATCTTCTCCACGTGGTTCTGGGCTTCGGCGCGCATGGGGGACTCCTCGTACTCTCAGGCCCCGCGTGATACCAAGGGGCCAGAGGACGGGCAAGGTGGGGAATGTGGTGGAGCGTCGCTTGGAAAAGGCCCTTGCGCGGCACGCGGTGCAGATCGTCCGCCCCCTCGCCACCACCGCCGCCGCCGAACTCCACGAGGTGCGCAGGGATGACCGCCGCGCCATCCTGAAACTCTGGCCGCAGGGCCACGCCGGGAACGAGGCCGCGGGCGTCCGGCTGATGCAGGCCTGGGCCGGGCCGCACATGGTCGCCATCCTGGGCGCAGGGCCCGACAGCGTCCTGATGGAGGCGCTCGACGGCCCCTCGCTTGGCGACCTCTCCCGTCAGGGCCGCGACGCAGAGGCCTGCCGCCTGCTCGCCGAGACCGCGCGGGCGCTCCACGCCACCCGTCCGCAGATTGCCGACCTGCCGACCGTCGGCGTCTGGTTCGAACGGCTCTTCGCCGTGCCTCTCGACACCTGCCCGGCCAGCCTCCGCCGCGACATGACCCGCGCGCAGGCCCTCGCCCGCGGCCTCATCGCCACGACCGCCCAACCCGTGCCGCTGCACGGCGACCTGCATCACGACAACGTCAACCTGACTGCCACCGGGCCAAAGGCCTTCGACGCCAAGGGCCTCACCGGCGACCCGGCGTTCGAGCTCGCCAACGCGATCCGCAATCCGAAGGGCATCCCCGCCACCGTCCGGGACCCCGGGCGCATCGCCGCCTGCCTCGACACCTACGCCGACGCACTGGACGTTCCGCGCCACAGGCTTGCCGGGTGGGCGGCGGCGAAATGTGCCCATTCCATCGCCATGCGCGACAAACCCGCAACCGACCCGGAGCCCGACCTGCTCTCCGCCCTTCTCGCTGAAACCTAAAGCATCGCGAGGATCATGTTGCGCACCACCGGGTAGATCTCCTTCTCCCAGCGGCGACCGTTGAACACGCCGTAATGCCCGACGTTGGCCTGCAGGTGATGGCGCTTCAGGTGCGGCCTCAGCGACGAACACAGGTCATGCGCGGCGCTCGTCTGGCCCAGCCCGCAGATGTCGTCGCGCCCGCCCTCGACCGTCAGAAGCGCGGTGTGCCGGATCGCCGCCGGGTTCACCTTGCGGCCCTTGTAGGTCATCTCGCCCCGGGCCAGCTCCGCCTTCTGGAACACCCGGTCGATGGTCTCGATATAGAACTCCTCCGTCAGGTCGAGCACGGCGAAATACTCGTCGTAGAACGCCTTGATCTTCTCCGCCTCCTCCACCTCGCCATCTGCCAGCAACTGGTACATGCGCTTGTGCTGCGCCATGTGCCTGTCCATGTTCATCGTCATGAAGGCGGTAAGCTGCACGAACCCCGGATAGACTCGCCGCCCGGCCCCCGGATAGCGAAACGGGACAGAGGCGATCACGTTGTTCCTGAACCACGACAGCGGCTTCTCGAAGGCCAGGTCGTTCACCGCCGTGGGGCTTTCGCGCACGTCCACCGGCCCCGCCATCAGCGTCATCGACAGGGGCGTTGCCGGGTTGCGGTCCTCCGACATGACCGCCACCGCGGCCAGTGCCTGCACGCAGGGCTGGCACACCGCCAGGATATGGCCGCCCGGGCCGATCTCTTCCATGAAGCGGATCACGTATTCCACGTAATCCTCCACCCCGAAGGACCCTGCGCTGCGCGGCACGTCGCGGGCGTTCTTCCAGTCGGTGATATAGACCTCGTGATCCTGCAGCAGCACCTTCACCGTGCCCGCCAGCAGAGTCGCGAAATGCCCCGACAGGGGCGCCACCACCAGCACCTTCGGCTGCGGCGTGTCGATCTCCCGCTTGAAATGCAGAAGCTGGCCGTAAGGCAGATCGCAGACCACCTCCTCCGTCACCGGCACGGTCCGCCCGTCGATGGAGACCGAACGGATGCCGTAGGGCGGCCGCGTGTGGCTCAGCCTGAACCGGGACAGCATCTCAAGCCCCGCCATGTGGCGGCGCAGCATCGGCGCGAAGGCCCCGGACTTTTCGCCGCCCAGCGACAGCCCCATCAGGGCAGACGTACGAAAAGGGGCGAAAAAATCATCGAAACCCTGGTAGATGGCGTACTGCATGGCGGTTCCTGCCTGTGTCTTCCCACAAAACGCTAGTCAGGCCCCCGGTGCGGTGCGACAAAAAAATGCAATTTCGCTGCACCGCCGCGACACGGGGAAGACCATGACGGACGCCACGCTCACGATTTCATCAAAAAACTATTCGTCCTGGTCCCTGCGCGGATGGCTGTTGTGCAAGATGTCGGGAATCGCGTTCGCCGAGGCGCCGGTGGACCCCGACAGCGCCGACAACCGTCAGGAACTGCTGTTGCTTTCGCCGTCCGTCCGCGTGCCCCGGCTGGAGCATGGCAAGATCGCGGTCTGGGACACGCTCGCCATCGCCGAATACCTGAACGAGACCTTCCCCAAGGCCGGTCTCTACCCGAAGGACCCGGTGATGCGCGCCCGGTGCCGGGCGATATCGGGCGAGATGCACTCCGGCTTCTACAACCTGCGCTCCGCCCTGCCGATGAACCTCAAGTCGCATCATGCGGCCTTCAAGATCTTCTCCGGAGCCCGGCCCGACATCGAGCGGGTCAAGACCATCTGGCACGAATGCCTCGACGCCTGCGGCGGGCCGTTCCTCTTCGGGGCAAAGCCCACGGTGGCCGATGCGATGTATGCGCCGGTCTGCACCCGGTTCCGCACCTATTCCGTGGCCCTCGACCCGACGCTGCAAAGCTACGCCGACCACATCCTCGGCTGGGACCTGATGCGCGAATGGACCGAGGGCGCGCTGGCCGAGCCCGAAGAGATCGTCGAGCTCGAAGTCGAATTCTGACGGATTAACTCTTTCCGACGCAACGTCACGCGCGGCCCGTCCGGAAAGGTTAACAACCGGCCGGTTCAGGGGGTCGAAACGGCCGGTTCACCGGTAACGCGGCGGTCATCCCGGTGAAGATCGGGTAAATGCCCCTGAACCCGGGGTTTGACACCCCCCAGATGTGCGAAGCGCGCGCCGGGTTAACCCCAACGCGCGCTCCGTTTACCCCATTGCCCAACCCGAAGGGTTAAGCCGGTTGCCGGCGATCCCTCAATACAGGCCACCGGAGGACAGCGTGCCGAACCCGGCCTTCGGACCGACCACGGCCTTGCGGCCGGTGGAGGTCGTGACCTCCCGCGCGACCGACCCGCCTTCGGGACGGATCAGGTCGAAGCTGCCCGAGATGGCAAAGCCGCCGTCCAGCTGGATGCCCCAAACACCGTCAAGCAGATCGTCCTCGCGGAAACACTCCGCCACGACGTTCGCACCCGATGCGCCGGCGCCAAGACGCGCGCCCGAGAACCGGTCGATGTTCACGAAGTTGCATGTTTCCGGGACCTTGAAGGGGCCGCCGCCGTATTTCTTCACCGCCTTCTGCATGAACTGGGTGAACACCGGACCGCAGAACCCGCCGCCCGACGCACCGCTGCCAAGGCTGCGCGGCTGGTCGTAACCGATGTAGCAGCCCGCCACGATGTTGGAGGTGAAGCCGATGAACCACACGTCCTTCGCGTCGTTGGTGGTGCCGGTCTTGCCCGCCGTGGGCACCGGCAGCTTCACCGTGCCCGACGCCGTCCCGCGCTGCACCACACCCTCCATCATCGATGTAAGCTGGTACGCGGTGATCGCATCCATGATCCGCTCGCGGTCGTTGACGATCCGCGGGCTCCGCCCCGGCGGAATGTTCGGATCGGCACAGTCCACGCAGACCCGCCGGTTCCCCTGCGCCGCATCGTGGCTGTAGACCGTGTTGCCGTAGCGGTCCTGCACCCGGTCGACCAGCGTCGGCTCCACCCGCTCACCGCCGTTGGCGAACATGGCATAGGCCGAGATCATCCGCATCAGCGTCGTCTCGTCGGCGCCGAGCGCGTTGGCCAGAACCCGGCCCATGTTGTCGTAAACCCCGAACTTTTCGGCATAATTCGCGACCACGTCCATGCCGACCTCCTGCGCGAGGCGGATGGTCATCAGGTTCCGCGACCGTTCGATCCCGGTGCGCAGGGGGGTCGGGCCGTAGAACTGGTTCGACGCGTTCTTCGGACGCCAGACGCCCTGCGGCGTGTCGATCTCGATCGGCGCATCTACGACGATGGTGGCCGGTGTATAGCCGCTGTCGAGCGCCGCCGCGTAGACGAACGGCTTGAACGAGGAACCCGGCTGCCGCTTCGCCTGCGTCGCGCGGTTGAAGACCGAGTGCTGGTAGCTGAACCCGCCCTGCATGGCGATCACGCGGCCGGTGTTCACGTCCATGGCCATGAACCCGCCCTGCACCTGCGGCACCTGACGAAGCGTCCAGCGGATGAAGTTGCCGGAGTCGTCCTCGGTCATCTCGCGGACGTGGATCACATCGCCCGGCTCGAAGTTTTCGAACAGGTTGCCCTTGAACCAGTCGGTGTCCGCACGCGGCACTTCCATGCCCCGCGGATCGTCCAGCGGCACATCCTCGATCCCGATCAGCAGGGAATTCTCGCGCACCTCGCGCACCACGGCCACATGCCACTTGCTGACCAGCGTCACGTCGCGCGTCACGCGCACGCCTGCGAGGGCCTCCCGCCATGCGGCCTCGTCGCCCAGCAGCCCGGCGTCGATGGTCTTGCCCGTGCCGCGCCAGCGGCCAAGCCCGCGGTCGTACTGCTCCAGCGCACGCTGCAGCGCATGGGCCGCCTCGGTCTGCATCTCCGGGTCAAGCGTCGCGCGCACCGAATAACCGCCGGAAAAGAACTGATCTTCCCCGAAGTCGCGGCTGAGCTGGCGGCGGATCTCGTCGGTGAAGTAGTCGCGCGGCGGCAGCGCCTGGTTGTAAGGTTCGAAGTCGCCGTTCTGAACCGAGCGCAGCGGCTGCTGGACCTCGCTCTCGTAGGTCGCCTTGTCGATGTAGCCGTTCTCGTACATCTCCTTCAGCACGAAGTCGCGGCGCTGCGTCAGACGCTCCTTCCGGCGGACCGGGTGGTAGTCCGACGGCGCCTTCGGCATGGAGGCGAGCATCGCCGCCTCGTGCGATTCGAGCTCCGACAGGGTCTTGTTGAAGTAGGTCTGCGCCGCGGCGGTCACGCCAAAGGAGTTCTGCCCGAGGAAGATCTCGTTCAGGTACAGCTCGAGGATCTTGTCCTTGTCCAGCGCCTCCTCGACACGCGAGGCGAGGATGATCTCCTTGATCTTCCGTTCTGCCCGGCGGTCGCCGGACAGCAGGAAGTTCTTCATCACCTGCTGCGTGATCGTCGAGGCGCCGCGCACGTCGCGCCCGCCGGACTGCACCGCCTGCACGCCCGCCGCGACGATGCCGCGCACGTCATAGCCCTGGTGGGTGTAGAAGTTCTTGTCCTCGGCCGAGATGAAGGCGTTCTTCACCAGGTCGGGGATCTCGTTCGCAGGCGTGAACAGGCGGCGTTCCTGCGCGAATTCGTCGATCACGCGCCCTTCCTGCGAATAGATGCGGCTGATCGTCGGCGGGGTGTATTGCGCCAGGTGTTCGTGGCTGGGCAGGTCGCGCCCGTACATCCAGAAGATCGCGCCGATGGTGAGCGCGATCATCATGGTGCCCATGGTCACCACCGCGAAGATACCGCCGAAGAATGAGAAGATGAACCGCGTCACGCGTGGACCCTTGTGGCAAGTGCTCGATTTCAAACCGTCGCATATACTGTAACGCGGCGTCGGTCAAAACACATCCCTGTTGCCGTCAGCGCCGGACCGCCCAAGCTTTTGAATGCGCGCGTTATTGCCGGCGCAGACGCGACAGGGCCTTGTCCTCGATCAGCCATTGCGCCAGCCCGTCCCGGATGCCCGCCGCCATGCCCGCCCGCCACGCCGGATCCTGCAGGTTCATCAGGTCCTGCTGCGAGGACAGGAATCCCAGTTCCACCAGGACGGAGGGGATGTCCGCCGACTTCAGCACGGAAAAGGCCGCCTGCCGCAGCGGGTCCTTGTGGACCTTGCCGTCGTTGTTGCGGATGCCCGCGACGATGCTCTTGGCCAGCGCCTGGCTGCGCGGGGTGTTGTCCTGCCGGGCGAGGTCCAAGAGCACCTGCGCCACCCGGTCGTCCGACCCGGAAAGGTCGATCCCCGACAGCAGGTCATCGCGGTCGTGCCGCTCTGCCAGCGCAGCAGAGGCCGCGTCGGAGGCGTCTTCGGCCAGCGTGTAGACCGCCGCCCCCTTCGCCCCGCCGCCGTCCAGCGCGTCGGCGTGGAGCGAGATGAACACGTCCGCGCCCGCGTCATGCGCCGCCGCAACGCGGCCTTCGAGCGACACGAAGACGTCGGAGTTCCGTGTCATCCGCACGTCGTAGTTCCCGGATCGCAGCAGCACGTCCCTCAGTTCGCGCCCGAATTGCAGGACGAGGTCGGCCTCCTTCACCCCTGCCCGTTCCGCGCCCGGGTCGATGCCGCCGTGGCCCGGGTCGATGACGATCACCAGCGGCGCGCCGGGTGCGCGGGGCGCGGGCCGGCGCGCCTTGGGCCGCAGGTGATCCCAGCCCGGATCGCGCGGCACGCCTGCCTTCGCTGCGAAGCTCGCCGCGTCCGTCGGCGAGAGCACCACCTTCAACTGCGCGCTGCCGCCGTCCTTGGGCACTGTCAGGCTGGCTGAATCCACGGACAGTGGCTCTGCCAGGTCGGCCACCATGCGCGACCAGCCGGGCCGGAAGCCGCCGACCCGCACCGCACCGATCCGCGCCGAGGCATCGAGTTCGCCGGGGGTTGCACCCTCCCAGTCGACCTCGCGGAAATCGACCACCAGACGCAGCGGGTCGTCGACGGTAAAGAGCCGCCAGGGCACCCCCTGGCTGAGGCTCAGCGACAGCTCCGTCGCGCCACCGAACCGCCGCTCGGTGAACCCGCCCCCCTCATAGCGCGCAAGGCCGGAGCTTTCTTCCTGCTGCTGCGCCACTACTGGCGACGCGCAAAGCATGGCGATGAGTAACGCGAAGATCCTGTGCATGGCTGCTCTTTCCCGATTGGCGGGCCCGCTTTGCGGGTTCTCGTTGCGGCCAAATCTAGCAGGTGCGCGTCCCTTCGCCCAGCCCTGCCCGTTCACGATCGGCGCCTGGACATGAAGTCCCTGAGCCGCGCCAACCCTTCCTCGATATCGGCCGTGCTGCGCGCGTAGGAGAACCGGAGCGTGCCGCCGCCGCGCAGCGGGTCGAAATCCAGCCCCGGCGTCACCGCGACCCCGGCCCCTTCAAGGATCTCCTGCGCGAAGGCGCGGCTGTCGTCGGTCAGGTGGCTCACATCGGCATAGACGTAAAAGGCGCCGTCCGGCGGTGCGATGCGGTCGAATCCCGCCTCCGGCAGACCGGCCATCATCAGCGCGCGGTTCTTCGCGTAGACGGCAAGGTTGGCCTCTGTCTCATCTTTCGCGTCCATGGCGGCCAGCGCCGCAACCTGCGCCGCATGGGGCGCGCAGATGAAAAGGTTCTGGGCCAACCGTTCCACCTGCCGCACCAGCCCTTCCGGCACCACCAGCCAGCCGACCCGCCAGCCCGTCATCGAGAAGAACTTCGAGAAGGAATTGATGACCACCACGTCGTCGCTGATCTCCAGCGCGCTGACGGCTTTGCGGTCGTACTCGATACCGTGGTAGATCTCGTCAGACAGGAAGGCCGCGCCCTTTTCCGCCGTCACGTCGATCAGATCCGACAGCGCCTGCCGGTCCAGCATGGTGCCCGTGGGATTGGCCGGAGAGGCCACCATCAGCCCCTCGAAGTCGAGGCCGCGCAGATCGGACGGCACGGGCTGGTAGCGGTTGGCAGGTGCGGTCTGCACCTCCACCGGCACGAGGTCCAGCGATCTCAGGATCTGGCGGTAGGACGGATAGCCCGGCGCCCCGAGCGCCACACGCTCGCCCGCGTCGAACAGCGCGGTAAAGGCGAGGATGAAGCCGCCCGAGGACCCGGACGTCACCACCACGCGACCCGGATCGAGGTCCAGCCCGTACCATTCGCCGTAAAGCCGCGCGATGCGGGCGCGCAGTTCCGGAAGGCCGAGCGCCACGGTGTACCCCAGCGCGTCACTTTCCAGCGCATGGCCCAGGGCCTCGCGCGCCAGACGCGGCGCCGGTGTGCCCGGCTGGCCGACTTCCATGTGAATCACCCGGTGACCCGCCGCTTCGCGGGCGCGCGCCGCCTCCATGACATCCATCACGATAAAGGGATCGACGTCACCGCGTCTTGAACTCCGCATGCCTGCCTCTCTAGTCTGCCGCTTGAACCCGAGGCTTACGGCTGCGACCTGCGAGACGTCAATGATCCTAACCCGAGCGATGGCCGTGCTTCTGGCGGCGACCCTGATGCTGGCCCAGCCCGTCCGCGCGGCGACCTTCCTGCGCGACGCCGACATGGAATACGCGCTGGGGCAACTGGCGGCACCGATCCTCAGCGCCGCCGGCCTCTCCCCCAGCCAGGTTCAGATCGTCGTGCTGGACGACAATTCGCTCAACGCCTTCGTTGCGGACGCGCGCCACATCTTCCTGCATTCGGGCCTCATCATGAAGGTCGAGAGCGCGGCCGCCCTGCAGGCGGTGATCGCGCACGAGGCCGCGCATATCGCCAACGGCCACATCACGCGCCGCCTGGGCAACATGCGTAGCGCGCGCAGCGCCGCCGGCATGGGCATGCTGCTGGCGCTGGCCACGGGTCTTGCGGGCGCGGATCCGAGTGTCGCCGCGGGCATCGCCTTCGGATCGCAAAGCTCCGCACAGCGGCGCCTGTTCAGCCACACCCGGGCCGAGGAAAGCTCGGCCGACATCGCTTCTGTCCGGTATCTGAAGCGTGCCGGCCTCGATCCGCAGGGCGCGGTCGAGGTCATCAAGATCTTCGCCGGGCAGGTCTCCCTGTCCGAATCCCGTCTCGACCCCTACGCCGTCACCCATCCGCTGTCCCGCGACCGCCTCCGCGCACTGGAGGCGCTGGCCGTTTCCGCCGGTCCCGGCAAGCGTTCGCCCGAAGGCGAATACTGGTTCGCCCGCGCCAGGGGCAAGCTGAGTGCCTTCAAGCGCGCGCCGTCCTGGACACTGCGGCGCAGCGGATCGGTGCCCTACAAGGACGTGCGCCTGATGCAGGAGGCCGTCGCCTGGCACCGCCAGTCGAACCTGAAGAAGGCGCTCGCGGCCATCGACGGCGCCATCGCGACCCGGCCCGGCGACCCCTTCCTGCTGGACCTCAAAGGCCAGATCCTCCTTGAATCCCGCCAGTTCGGCCCCGCCGTCCAGGTCTACGAGGCCGCCGCCAGCCGCGCCCCGCGCGAACCGCTGATCCTTGGCGGACTGGGCCGCGCCCGGCTGGCCGCAGGCGATCCGCGCGGCGCGCTCCAGGCGCTGGAGGCCGCCCGCGGGCGCGACTTCTCGGACCCGGGTGTTCTGCGCGACCTCGGCGTGACATATGCCAAGCTCGGCAACAACGCGATGGCCTCGCTCGCCACAGCGGAACGTTACGCGCTCCTGGGGCGGCTGGAGGATGCGGAGCTTCACGCCCGCCGCGCCTCCGATCAACTGCCGCGCGGTTCCGCCCCGTGGCAGCGCGCACAGGATGTGCTAAGTGCCGCACAGCAGGCAAAGCGCCGGTAAGCGAACCCCCACGGGACAACGATATAACGGAGACCCCCATGACACGAACCCTTCTCAAAGCCGGCGCCGCCATGATGTGCCTGGCCGCGGCCCCCGCCTCGGCTCAGGACACTTTCGACTTCGGCGCCATGAACGACGACCAGAAGGCCGCCTTCGGTCAGGCGGTGCGTGACTACCTGATGGACAACCCGCAGGTCATCATGGATGCGGTCGCGGTGCTGGAACAGCAGGAAGCCGCAGCCCAGGAACAGAACGACAAGCAGCTTGTCGAAACCCACCGCGATGCGCTGCTGAACGACGGCTATTCCTGGGTCGGCGGCAACCCGGACGGCGACTTCACCATCGTCGAGTTCATGGACTACCGCTGCGGATATTGCCGCAAGGCGCAGCCGGAGGTCACCGAGCTTCTGGAAAACGACGGCAACATCCGCCTGATCGTCAAGGAATTTCCAATCCTCGGCGATGCGTCCACGATTTCGTCGCGCTTTGCCATCGCCACCAAGATCGTCGCCGGTGACGAGGCATACGGCCAGGTGCACGACGCGCTGATCGCCCTCGAAGGCAACCCGACCGAAGCCTCCCTGAAGCGCATCGCCGACACGCTTGGCCTCGACGCCGATGCGATCATGGCCGAGATGGGCAGCGAGGAGATCACCCGCCGCATCAACGAGACGCGCGCGCTGGCACAGGCCATGCAGATCAACGGTACGCCCTCCTTCGTCTTCGGGGACGAGATGGTGCGCGGCTACGCCCCGCTGGCCGCGATGGAACAGATCGTCGCCATGGGCCGCGCCGAGTGAAACATCTGCTGATCCCGGCGCTGCTTATGGCGGCGCCGGTCCACGCCCAGTTCGCCCCCACCGCAGAGGAACGTCTGCGCGCTCTGGTGGCGCCTCCGCCCGTCGACATCTACCGCGAGGAAAAGAACGCCGACCTTCTGGTGATCGACGAACGTGCCGATACCCTGTTCGGCACTGACCGGGACGTGGCCATCGCCCTGTTCACTGGCCCGGACTGCGAGGCCTGCGCAACTGCCGAGACCGAGCTGCGCGCCGTCACGGAGCGCCTCGGCCTGCGGATGCAGGTCTTCGACACGTCCACACCCGACGCGCAGACGCTGTTCGGCGACCTGGGTTTCGACACCCTGCCCGCCTACGTCATGCCCGACAGGCTGATCCGCGGGCACATGCCGGATTTTGTCTTGCAGGATTACCTGACGCAGTGACGCCGAATGGCGGCGATCACTCCGCCGCCTTCGCCTCTGCCGCGCCGCTCTCGATGGCCTCGGCGCGCTTCTCGACCTCTTCCACGATGTGGTCGATCATCTGGGCATTGGACATCTTGTGGCTGGCCTTGCCCGCCAGGTAGACCATGCCCGACCCGGCGCCGCCGCCAGTAAAGCCCACGTCGGTCATCAGCGCCTCGCCCGGACCGTTCACCACGCAGCCGATGATCGACAGCGACATCGGCGTCTTGATGTGCTCCAGCCTTTTTTCCAGCGTTTCCACCGTCTTGATGACGTCGAACCCCTGCCGCGCACAGGACGGGCAGGAAATGATGTTCACCCCGCGATGGCGCAGGCCCAGCGACTTGAGGATCTCATAACCGATCTTCACCTCTTCGACCGGATCGGCGGACAGGGACACGCGGATCGTGTCGCCGATTCCCATCCACAGCAGGTTGCCAAGGCCGATGGCGCTTTTCACCGTGCCGGAAACCAGCCCGCCTGCCTCTGTGATGCCGAGGTGGATCGGCGCGTCGGTCTGCTCGGCCAGTTGCTGGTAGGCCGCCGCCGCCATGAAGACGTCGGACGCCTTCACGCTGATCTTGAACTCGTGGAAGTCGTTGTCCTGCAGGATGCGGATGTGATCCAGCCCGCTTTCGACCATCGCGTCGGGGCACGGCTCGCCGTATTTCTCCAGCAGGTGTTTTTCCAGCGACCCGGCGTTCACGCCGATGCGGATCGAACAGTTGTGGTCGCGCGCCGCCTTGATGACCTCTCGGACCCGCTCGGGGCTGCCGATGTTGCCGGGGTTGATGCGCAGGCAGGCCGCGCCCGCCTCAGCCGCCTCGATCCCGCGACGGTAATGGAAATGGATGTCCGCGACGATCGGCACCGGGCTTTCGCGCACGATCTCCTTCAAGGCCTTCGCCGACGCCTCGTCGGGGACAGAGACGCGCACTATGTCTGCCCCGGCCTCTGCCGCCTGCTGAATCTGCGCGATGGTGCCCGGAATGTCGGTCGTGACCGTGTTGGTCATCGTCTGCACGCTGATCGGCGCGCCGCCGCCCACCGGCACGGACCCGACCATGATCTGACGCGAGGCGCGGCGGTAGATGTTCCGCCAGGGGCGGACGTGGTTGATGCTCATGACAGCTATCCCGTTACGATGACACGCGGTCGAGCGACCTGCTTGCTGAATGTGACCTGTGATCGTGACAGGCAGATTGCAACCCGCAACCTGCCGTCAGCGCCCGGGTCCGTCTGTGGACTGGAGGTTCAGCTCGGCGACGACCCGCGCGAGGGTCTGGTTGGCGCTCAGGTCCGCCACCTGCAATTGCTGCTGGATGGCGGCCGGCGACAGGGCGAGGTTGCGTCCGAACTGGCCGGTGGAGCCGTAGGGCCCGAAGGTCTGTCCGTTGACGGCAAAGAACACGCCGCCTGCATTCCCCGAGAAGATGGTCGGCGGCTGATCGGTCTGCGGCACCTGGTAGGTCTGCCCCGCCTGCAGGGTCTGGGCGAACAGCTTCTTGCCGGAGGGCGACGTGACCTCCACCCATGTTTCCTGCGTCGCGACGACCGTGATACCCGGGGGTGTCTCGGCCAGCACGCGCGGCGAATTCGGCACGGCATCCTGCTGCGCGGCCGGCGCTTCGGCCACCTGTGCCGGTGCCTGCTGCTGCGCCGGTTCGGGGGAAGACGGCGCATCGTAGAGACGCGGCGCGGCAAAAGCCCGGGGTGCGACAGGTGCTGCGGGGGCCTGTGCGGCCGCCACGTTTACCGGCTCGGAAGCGCGCTTCATGTCGAGTTCGACGAGAACCGCCATAAGATCGTCGTCGGCACCCGGTTGCGCGGGCTCGAAACGGTCGACGAGGTCCGCCGCCGCCAGCGAGACGTCCTCGCTCACGGCGCCGCGGCTGCCCGCGGGACCGTAGGTCTCGCCCTCGATGTTGAAGTAGATCGCGCCGGATTCGCCGATCTGGATCTTCGGCGTTCCCGCGTTGCGCGGCACCGGGTAGGCGTCGCCCGCGTTCATGACGCGCGAATAAAGCACAGTGCCCGCCTCGTCCTTGACCTGCACCCAGGCCGGACGCACCGCCACGACCGTCACGCCGGACCCTGCTGTTACCGGCACCGCGCCGGTCGACGCCTGGTCGATCAGGCCCTGAGCCAGCGCCGCCGCGGCAAGCGAACTGTCGTCCACGCGCGGGAGCGACGGACCGCGACCGGAATAAAGCCCGCCGCTGTCCGGATCGAGGGTCGAGATCGGCTCGTCCCGCGCCACGAGCACCGGCACGTCGAGCGCCTGAGGCCGGTAAAGCCGGTCAAAGGCCTCGGTGGACGGCGGGGTGAAGACACCTGCCATCTGCTCCGTCTCGGCCCCTTCCGGCTGACCTTTTCCGGCCTTGGCGGCGTCGAGCGGGTCCAGTTCGCTGAGGACGACCGGGGTCTGGTCGACCGGCGTCACCTGAACGCGCTGGATTTCTTGGAGAACGGTCCACCCGCCGTAGCCGATGCCGCCGATCAGGGCGATCAGAACCAGCGACGACCCGATGGCGCGCGGTTCGATCTGGCTGAAGAAGCTGTCGGAGGCCGGTGCGAAGGGCATCTTGGGTTCGGCCAGCGGATTGCGCGCCCGCGGCTTCGGTGCCTCGTCGTCATGCGCCTTGCGGATGACGGAGGCCTCCTGCGACATGCCGTGCGCGACGGAGAACCCGCTTTCCTTGCAGAACCCGGCGAAGGCCTCGTCCGGATCCATACCAAGGTATCGAGCGTAGGAACGGACGTAACCGGCTATAAACCCGGGTGTGTCAAAAGCAGAGGGGTCACAGTTCTCGATGGCAGAGATGTAGCTCGCCTTGATCCGCAGTTCCCGTTGCACATCCAGCAGCGATTTGCCCAGCGTCGCGCGCTCACCGCGCATCACGTCGCCCAATCGCAGGGCGTAGTCGTCGAACCCCTGCACCGAGGGGTCCGTCACGCCGTTATTGCTATGGGTTTTGCGCCCGATCATACGAGACTGCCCCACTTCACTGTCTGTCCGTCCTGCCCATCCGGGCAATCACGATTCGTGCAGCCCGGTTATTGCGATAACGTTACCACATCGCAAGACAATTGACAGAAGTACCGTAGGTTACCCCGCCAATTCAGCACGATTCAGCGCACAGTGGCTCCACAGTTCGTCCATCGCGTGGACGAGATGATCCATCTCGCCGGGCCCGTGAACCGGCGACGGAGTGAAGCGCAGACGCTCCGTTCCGCGCGGCACGGTGGGGAAGTTGATCGGCTGGACATAGATGCCGTAACCCTCGAGCAGCATGTCCGACAGCATCTTCGTATGCACCGGATCGCCGACGATCACCGGTACGATGTGCGAACCGTGATCGACGATCGGCAGCCCCATGCCCTTCAGCCGGGTCTTGAGGATCTTTGCCTGGGTCTGATGCTTGTCGCGCAGGCCCTGATCGCGCTTCAGATGCGCGACGGAGGCGGCGGCACCCGCGGCCACGGCCGGCGGCAGCGAGGTCGTGAAGATGAAGCCCGGCGCATAAGAGCGCACGGCATCACACATTTTCGCGCTTGCCGCGATGTAGCCGCCCATTACGCCGAACGCCTTGGCCAGCGTGCCGTTGATGATGTCGATGCGGTGCATCAGGCGGTCACGTTCGGCCACACCGGCACCGCGCGGGCCGTACATGCCGACCGCGTGCACCTCGTCGATGTAGGTTAGCGCGCCGAATTCGTCGGCCAGATCGCAGATCGCCTCGATCGGGCCGAAGTCGCCGTCCATCGAGTAGATCGATTCGAAGGCGATCAGCTTGGGCGCTGCGGGATCGTCCGCCTCCAGCTTGGCGCGCAGATCGTCGAGGTCGTTGTGCTTGAAGATCCGCTTCGCCCCGCCGTTGCGGCGCACGCCCTCGATCATGGAGGCGTGGTTCAGCTCGTCGGAATAGATGATCAGGCCCGGGAAGAGCTTCGGCAGCGTCGACAAGGTCGCGTCGTTCGCGATGTAGGCAGAGGTGAACAGCAGCGCCGCTTCCTTGCCATGCAGGTCGGCGAGTTCCGCCTCCAACCGCTTGTGGTAGACCGTGGTCCCGGAGATGTTCCGCGTGCCACCCGAACCGGCGCCGGTGGCGTCGATGGCCTCGTGCATAGCCTGCAGGACGACAGGGTGCTGGCCCATGCCAAGGTAGTCGTTGCCGCACCAGACCGTGATCGGCTTCTCGGTCCCGTCCGGCATGCGCCAGATGGCGTGCGGGAACTGGCCCTTCTTGCGCTCGATGTCGATGAAGGTCCGGTAACGGCCTTCTTCATGCAGACGGTTCAGTGCGTCGTCGAGTTTCGCGGTGTAGTCCACCGGGCTCCTCCTTGGTCATTGTGGGGACGCTGTGGTTCGCGTCCCTTGTGCGGCTCCGGGCTGCATTCAAGTTCGTGAATAACTAATGCGCGCGGCGTCATGTGTCTACCGTTTAGGCTCGGACGTTCCGTCGCATCTTTGACAAAGATCAAAGGCTTCAAAGAAAGATCTCCATTCCACCTTTCCGCTCGGAACCTTTTTAGTGGATCGGAAACCTCCTTGACCACCCTGCCACTTACCGACCTTAGGCTGAGGTCCGGTTTTCCCTACTTCGCGTGAAATGGTTAACCGCCTACCCTCCAAGGCATTCGTTTTCATGACATTTTCAGTACGTTTCAACTTAAAGGTTTGCCAGTGCTCACCATTCACAACACGGTCAACTCCACCCTGCCCCTCATCCTCGTCACCGCTTTCGGCTACGTTCTGGCGACCGTCGGAATGAAGGGTGCGGCCAGCGGGCTGCTGCTGCCGGGAATCGCCCTTGCCGTCGTGGGGTTCCTCCTCGCCTTCGCGGCAGAGGTCGCGCTTATGCGCCAGACTCACCTTTCGATCATCTACATTCTCGTGCTGGGCGTCGAGACGGTGATCGTCCTGGGATTCGCCTTCGGTATCGGCGAGGGCTTCACGCTCAGGCAGGCATTGGGCGCGATGATCGTGCTTGGCGGTTTGGCCATAGTCGCGGTCTGAGCCGTCTGGACACCGACCGCTTTGCCGCTAGGCTCCGCCAAAAGGCCAATGCCGGCCCATGGCAAAGGAGCACACATGTCCCTCGACCCCGTACTCGACCGTATCGATTCCGATCTCGACGCCGCGATGGAGCGGCTCTTCGACCTGCTCCGAATCCCGTCGATCTCCACCGATCCCGCGTTCAAGGCGGACGTCGACCGCGCCGCCGACTGGCTTGTGAGCGACCTCGAAAGCATCGGGATCGCGGCGACCAAGCGCCCGACAACCGGCCATCCGATGGTCGTCGGCCATGTCGAAGGCACCGGACCTCATGTCCTTTTCTATGGACACTACGACGTGCAGCCGGTCGATCCGCTGGAACTGTGGGACCGCGACCCCTTTGATCCGGCCATCGAGGAGACGCCGAAAGGACGCGTGATCCGGGCGCGCGGCGCATCGGACGACAAGGGCCAGCTCATGACCTTCGTCGAGGCCTGCCGCGCGTGGAAAGCCGTGCACGGAGAGATGCCCTGCCGCATCACCTTCTTTTTCGAGGGCGAAGAAGAAAGCGGCTCTCCCTCGCTCATTCCGTTCCTGAAAGAGAACGCGGACGAACTGAAGGCAGACATCGCACTGATCTGCGACACCGGACTGTTCGAAAGCCGCGCGCCCGCCATCATGACGCAGCTGCGCGGCCTTCTGGGCGAGGAGATCGTCCTGACCGGCCCGTCGAAGGACCTGCACTCCGGCATGTACGGCGGCGCCGCGATGAACCCGATCCGGGTGATGTCGCGGATCCTCGCCAACCTGCATGATGACACCGGCCGCATTCAGGTGCCGCACTTCTACGACGACGTTCCCGACCTGCCGGCGGACATCAAGGCACAGTGGGACGGCCTGAACTTCGACCACGCTACCTTCCTTGGCGATGTCGGCCTGTCGAAACCCGCGGGCGAACAGGATCACACCGCGCTCGAGATGATCTGGTCCCGCCCCACGGCAGAGATCAACGGCATCAAGGGCGGCTATACCGGAGACGGCTTCAAGACCGTGCTGCCCTCGAAGGTCTCCGCCAAGGTAAGTTTCCGCCTTGTCGGCCAGCAGGACCCGCACGCCCTGCGCGAACACTTCCGGGCATGGGTCAAGGCGCAGCTGCCCGAGGATGTCACCGCCGAGTTCCACGCGCATGGCGCCTCTCCGGCCAGCCAGATGTCCATCGATCACCCAGCGTTCGAACAGACCCGCGCGGTCTTGGGCGAGGAATGGGGCGAAGAGGCCGCCTTCACCGGATGCGGCGGATCCATCCCCGTCGCCGGCTACTTCAAGACGTACCTCGGCCTCGACACGATGCTGGTGGGATGGGGCAAGGACGATGACCAGATCCACTCCCCGAACGAGAAGTACGATGTCGAGAGCTTCCACAAAGGCATCCGGAGCTGGGCCCGGATACTGGACGCCATCCGCTGAGGCAAGCGAACGGTCGGGCCGGTCTGTCGGGGACCGGCCCGCACACGCAGGGGTTTAGCTGTTGGGTATGTCAGGTTTACCCATGGTCAAGCCGTGCGACCCGAAAGCGACGGCCTTGGCGTTCCGCCCCATCAAACTGCGCCGCTTCGGCCACATCTCTCCCAAAAGGTTAAAATACAACCCATGGTAAGGTCCGATTGTGGCGATTTCGCCTCAATTGACCCTGATTTGGCCCGAATCCGCTTTTAGACATGAGGCATGAGCACAGCGATCCGAAAACAGACCCACGCGGATTTTTGTCAACGCCTCTCTCGCGTGGAGAGCCGAATTTGTCGCCCCGGCGCATCGGTTGCGACCCGGGACACGACGATCGCCCGCCCCTTTGGCGCAACTCTGACAGGTTTCGGCTGGATCTATCTCGTGGTTGCGGTTTCGACCAACCGTGAATTGATCGCTTCCTCGCTGAAGCAAGGCTCGCTTGCCACTGAATACCACGACTGGATCTTCAACGGCCTCGCCGCGATGATCGTGGCATCCTTTATCGTGTTGGCCCTGCACGTCTTCCGCTACTTCATGAAGTCGGGCGGCAAGCGAACGAACTCCGGCGGTGTTCTTGTCGGCGCAATCGCCGCATTGGTGCTGTTCTACACCCCATCCGGCGTCTGGAGCACGGGCTTCGGCATGCTGGACGGCCACAGCCGGAACGCCCTGGCAACCGCTGGCGCCGCGATCGAGGGCACCTTCCCCGGTCTTGGCGTTCACGATCTGGCCTTCGTCTCGTCCGGCGGCAACTGACGCCCCGCGCGCCCCTCAGAACGCACCCACGAACCTGTCCGGCACGACGTATTGTTGTTCGAACTCGGGACGCGCAAACTGCCAGAACCCGGTTTCGCCGCGCGGTCCCCAGCTTCGGTGCATGCGTTTCCGCACCCAGCCGAGGTCGAAGCCGTCTATCATGTCCAGATCCGCGAATGCTTCGAACACCGCACGATCCTCGCCCCGCGCCTCTGCAAACCAGTGGCGCCCGATGGAGGCCGTCTGAACATCCGCACCGACGCTCTCCGTCACGGCGTTGCGGGCGTTCATCACCTCCGTGTAGTTGCGGAAATCGCAGAACTTCAGGTGGAACAGGTACAGCTCGTCAGGCACGTGCAGCTTGTCGTACTGTGTGAAGTGGCCACCCCGGGCGATCTTGGCGCCGTGGCTGACGATGCAGGGTTTCGAATAATGCGGCGCAAGGCGTACATGCCGGCGTGGTCCGAGGATGCGGTCGGAGATCTCCTCTTCCTCGACGTCGATGCGGTGGATGACCTCCAGCCCCAGCGGCGTCAGGAACCGGCGCGGCTTCGTCTCGGTCAGGTATTGCAGCAGGTCGCGCCCGTCGTCCGGGTCCACCACAACCAGCTCATCCACGTCGCCCACCACCACATGCGTGTAGTAGCAGCGCAGCCCCTGCACGAGGTTGTTCAGCAACCGCCAGCGCTTCATGTCGAAGTTGGGATGCGGATCGCCGGGGATGCCGATGACGTTGCAGCCCTCGGCCAGCGCGGCGACCTCATCCCCCCGGCCATGGTTGACGATATAGCAGTTCTCGCGCCCGAAGACCTCGCCGTAGTGGCGCAACCAGGCCTTCAGAAAGAAGGCATCGTCCCGCACCATGGTGAGTGCCGCCGCAACCGATTGCATCCGCTCGTATCCCTCGTATCGCCCGCTTCCGTGGCCTTTGCGCCGCAGGATACCGCAGGACCCCGAACATGAGAATCGCATTCTGTCACACGCCTCACTAAGGTTGCGAAAAAGAGACCCGCGAGGCGCGAGCATGATCTCAGACGAGTTTTCCCGGACAGGCTGGCAGATTGTCCCCGGCCCGGCCCCCGTGCGCCGCTTCCAGGTCTTCGGAGAGCGGTCGTCCGGCACCAACTTCGTCAAGCGGCTGATCGGGAGAAACTCTGCCCTGCAACCGACCGAGGCGCTTGGCTGGAAACATGGCTTCCCGCACATGACCGCGATTCCGGCGGATACGGCTGTGGTCTGCTGCGTCCGGGATGCCCGCGCCTGGAGCCTGTCGATGCACGCCAAGCCCTGGCACACGCCAGCCGCGATGCAGGCCATGGGGTATTCCGAATTCATCCGCGCCGAATGGGCCACCATCGCCGACCGCAAACGATACTTCCCGCAGGTGCAGGAGATCGGCGGCGAAGGTCTGCCGTTGCAGCACGACCGCCACCCGGTGACCGGGGCGACCTTTGCCAACCTCTTCGCGCTGCGGCGGGCCAAGCTGGAGGGGCTATTGTCTTTCCTGATGCGCGGGTCGGCCGTGGTGCTCTGCCGCATGGAAGCCGTGCAGGCGGATCCACAGGCTTTTCTGCGCGGCGTTCACGACGGTCTTGGTCTGCCGATGCCGGAAGGCGATTATCGCCCCGTCATGAAGCGCCTCGGGTCGAAGTTCTCGCCCGCCGTCGCGGAACGCCCCGACACGCCCCGCGACGTGCCGGAGGCCGACCTCGACTTCCTGCGCGACGCCCTCGACCTGACGACCGAGGCGCGCCTGGGTTACGTCTACTGACCGCGCTTCGCGTCAGGTTTCAGCTTCGATGAATATCGCCCTGAAATCGTTGACGTTTGTCCCGGTTGGCCCGGGCGCGAAGATGTCACCAATTGCGTCGAAGGCGCCGTAGGGATCCTGCTTACGAACGAAGTCGCGCGGGTCGTGCCCCGCTTCGCGTAGCCGCGCCATACTCTGACCGTCGCAGAAGGCCCCTGCATTGTCTTCGGTGCCGTCGATGCCGTCGGTATCCGCCGCCAATGCGCTGATCGGCATCCCCTCTGTGCCAAGGGCAAACCCCAGCAGAAACGCGGTGTTGCGACCGCCGCGGCCCGGGGTTTCGCCCAGCGTCACGGTGGTTTCGCCGCCTGACAGCATGACAACCGGCGGTTTGAAAGGACGACCCCGGCGGGCCACCTCGCGCGCAATGGCGGCGTGCACCGAGCCGACATCGCCCGCCTCACCCTCGATGGCATCCGACAGGATCACCGGCGTGATGCCCGCGGCCTCGGCCTTGGCCGCCGCCGCTTCGAGCGACAGACGGGCTGAGGCCACGACCCGGACCACGTTGCGTTCAAAGGCCGGGTCCATCGGTGAGGGTGCCGCGGCGGCCTCCGTCGCGATGTGGGCCATGACCTTTTCCGGCAGGGCGATGTTGCGCGCGCGAATCATCGCCAACGCGTCTTCGCGCGTGACCCAGTCAGGCACCGTCGGGCCAGAGGCGACCTGCGCCGGATCGTCGCCCGGCACGTCCGAGACCACCAGCGACACGACCTGCGCCGGTGCTGCGGCAGCGGCCAGACGCCCGCCTTTTATCCGGCTCACATGCTTGCGGATCGCGTTCATCACCCCGATGGGCGCGCCGGAGGCCAGAAGCGCGCGGTTCAGCGCCTGTTCGTCTTCAAGCGTCAGCCCCTCCGGCGGGGCGGGCAGAAGGGCAGAGCCGCCACCGCAGACCAGCGCCACGACCAGATCGCCGGGCGTCAGGCCAGAGACGGCGCTGAACACCTCTTCCGTCGCGGCGAGACCGGCGGCATCCGGCACCGGGTGCGCGGCCTCTATCACCTTCAGGTGCTTGCAGGGCGCGGCATAGCCGTAGCGTGTGACGACGACGCCCTCTACCGGGTCTCCCCACAGCTCTTCAAAGGCGGCCGCCAGTTGCGCCGCGCCTTTGCCTAAGGCCACGACCACGGTGCGCCCCGGCGGTTTCGGCGGCAGCACGTCGCGCAGCGCCTGCCTGGGATCGGCGGCGGCCACGGCGGCCTCGAACAGATCGGTCAGAAAGGCGCGCTTATCCATCGGTCATCTCCTCTTGGCGGGCGTGGGCGGCGGCCAGCCGTTCGACGGCCTCTAGCACATGCGGCAGCGGCGGACAGGACCGGCGCGTCTCGAGGGAAACATGCAGCATGAACTGGTCGCAGGTCGACAGGAGTGCATCGTCCGAAGCGCGCTTCATCTCGTGCCACAGGCGCAGCTTCTTGCCCTCGCCCAGCGTGACGCGCGTTTCAACGTAAAACTCCTCTCCCGCAATGGTTTCGGCAAGATACTTGATGTTGTTTTCAGCGGTGAAATAGCTGTGGCCCGCCGCGATGTAGGCCCGGTCGGCCCCGATGTGGGTCATCAGCTCTTCGGACGCGTCGGAGAACACCTGCCCGTAGCGGCCTTCGTTCATGTGGCGGTTCATGTCGGTCCAGTCGACCGGCACGGTCCGCCGGACGGTCACCAGCGGCACGCCGTCACCAAGGTCGCCGCGCAGCATCGCGTCATGGTCGAGGATCAGCTTGCCCGCCGCCGCCTCGCGGCCCTTGAGCGCCCGCAGGATCGCCACGAGGTTGTCGTCCCGCTGACGCTCCAGCTCGCGAATGGAGAACTGGCCCGACTGCGCGTCCGACTGGTCGGCGATCAGGTCGACCAGTTCATCGGTAAACTCCGGCACGTCCATCAGCTTGGTCCAGGGCCACGACAGGCACGGCCCGAACTGCGCCATGAAGTGCCGCATCCCCGCTTCGCCGCCCGCGACGCGGTAGGTCTCGAACAGGCCCATCTGCGCCCAGCGAAGGCCGAACCCGTAGCGGATGGCATTGTCGATCTCTTCGGTGGTGGCGATGCCGTCCTTGACCAGCCACAACGCCTCGCGCCAGACGGCCTCGAGGAAACGGTCGGCGATATGGGCGTCGATCTCGGCGCGCACATGCAGGGGGTACATGCCGATCTCGGTCAGGATGGTGCGCGCGCGGACCACCGTCGCATCGTCCGCCCCGCCCGGCACCAGTTCGACCAGCGGCAGCAGGTAGACCGGGTTGAACGGATGCGCGACGACGATCTGTCCGGGCCGCGTGGCGCCCTCCTGCAACTCGGAGGGTTTGAACCCGCTGGTGGAGGAGCCCAGGACCGCACCTTCCGGCGCATGGGCCTGAATCTCGCGGATGACCCTGTGCTTGAGGTCGAGCCGTTCGGGCACGCTTTCCTGGATGTAATCGGCGCCTGTGACCGCCTCCGCCAGATCCTTGTGGAAGGTGATCGTTCCACGCTTCGGCATCGGCGCCTCGTAGAGCATCGGCAACGCGCGGGCGGCGCCAGCCATCACCTCTGCGATCTTGCGCTCCGCCTCCGGATCGGGATCGAAGATCCGCACGTCCCAGCCCATCAGTGCAAAGCGCGCGGCCCAGCCGCCGCCGATCACCCCGCCGCCGACGATGGTGGCTATCTTCGTCATGTGACGCTCTCCCTCATTTCATCACCCGGGTCAGGTCGTACCCGTACCATTCCAGGATGTCCCGTGCTGCGTTCAGCCGTTCTCCGGGGCGGCCCGTCCGGTCGAGAATGGCGAACCAAGCGCCCCCCGGCGCGCCCATGGCCAGCGTCCGGTCGTCATCGTCCAGCCAGTGCACCCAGACCTCCGTCTCGCCCGAGGCGAAGCGGCCTTGCCCCTTCGGCACGAAGGCCTCCGCATACGGGCCGATCTGCAGGGCGCCGTTGCCCATGCGGACCGGGGTGCCGGGCCGCGCCCGGCTGCTTTGCACCACGACCCACTGGCCCTGGACGCGCGCGGGATCGGCGTTGACCTGCGACGCCACGGCGGTTGTCGGGTTGCGGACCGGGATCGGCGCATGCGGTGCCTGGGGCGCGACCGAACAGGCCGCCACAAGCAGGATCGCCGGCACTGCGCGGATCAAGACAGACGGGCCCGGATGGCGGGGGCCAACGCCTGTCCCAGCGCGATATGCGACTCAGGCTCCCAATGGACACCGTCCTTCGGCGACACGGTGGCGTATTGGCCCGCATCGAAGAACCCGATGCCCTGACGTCCGGCCATCTCTGCCAGCCGTTCGGTCAATCCCTGCTGTCGCGCCTCTGCCCCGAGGTAGGGCGCCTCAAGCGCGCCGCATTCGCGCACCGGGGCGGGCGCGATGACCATGAAGTCGGACACCACGGCCTCTGCCCTGCTCATGATGACCAGCCGTTCGACCGAGCGGGCGATCTCCCAGGCGGTGACCGAAAAGCGGTTCTTCAGGTCGTTGGTGCCAAGCATGATCAGCATCAGGTCGATGGGCCGGTGGGTGTGGAGGATCGCGGTCAGCACCGCCTGCCCGTTGCGGCAGCCGCCCTCCACCGGATCGTCGTGCACCGTGGTCCGACCGGGGAGGCCCTCCTGGATGACCTCGTGCCCGTCGCCCAGTTCCGCTGCCAGCACGTCGGGCCAGCGCTGGCCTTTCGGATGGCGCGCCTGACCGCCGGGCCGGTCCAGCGGCGCGGTCCCGTGCGTGTTGCTGTCGCCGAAGCATAAAATGACTGCCATGGTGCCTCCTTTGCGTGCAGTGAGACCCGGCGCGCGGCCATGGTCAATCCCCATGCCACCAAATCGCACCTCGACCGTCTTGGAATCGCCCCGGTCCCATGCAATTGAACACGTGGGGCACCCTTCTGCCGGGGGTATTGACGTGACCATCTCGACCGCCACTCACCAGCCGGAGCAGCGCTCCGGACGACACGCGCGCCTGTTCGACCTGCACCGACAGACGCAGGCCCCGCGGGAGGCCCGGCCCGATCTGCTTGCGGCAGAGGACAGCCTGCGCATTCAGGCCAGTGCCGCGCAGTCGCTGACAGCGGGACCGCGGCGCAGGCCCAGCCTTCTGCGGGCCCTGCTGCGCCGGTTCTCAGCCCCGAAAGCCGGTGGCTACGACGAACTTTTCCGATGAATCCGAACGGCTTGCGGGCGGCTTGAAATTCGCCACCTTGTCGAACCGCTGCTTCAGGGTGGACTGGAGCGTGCCTTCGGCCCCGCCCGCCAGCACCTTGGCCACGAAGGTCCCGCCCTCTTCCAGCACGTCGAAGGCCAGTTCCGCCGCTGCCTCGCAGAGGGTGATGATGCGCAGGTGATCGGTCTGCTTGTGACCGGAGGAGGCCGCGGCCATGTCCGACATCACCACATCCGCGCTGCCGCCCAGCCAGTCCTTCACCTTGTCGTCGGCCCCGTCTTCGAGGAAGTCGAGTTGGTGCAGTTCCACGCCGGCGATCGCGTCGACCTCCTGCAGGTCGATGCCAAGAACGAAGCCCTGCGCCTTGCCGGGCTTCTCGCCCAGGGAATTGACCCGCCGCGCCGCAACCTGACACCAGCCACCCGGCGCACAGCCCAGATCGACGACCCGCGCGCCGGGCACAAGGAAGCGGTACTTGTCGTCGATCTCGAGGATCTTGAAAGCCGCGCGGCCGCGGTAACCCTCTTCCTTCGCCCGCTTCACGTAGGGGTCGTTCAACTGACGTTGCAGCCAGAGGGTCGAGGACAGCTTGCGCCCCCGGGCGGTCTTTACCTTGACCTTCAGATCGCGCTGCCCGCGTCCGGATGAGTTCTTCGGCCCCTTCGCCATCGTGTCGCGACCCTGTCCTGTCAGTTCTGTGAAAACGGTCCGGGCGGCCAGTCAGCCCCCCGGCGCGCTCTTTCCGAGAAACCGTCTATAGCGGACCGTCTTCCAGAACGCCATCCGCCGACATCTGCGCGTAAAGCAGCCCTTCGCGCAGGCCGCGGTCCGCCACGCTCAGCCGGTCGGTGGGCCAGAGCCGCAGCAGCGCCTGCAGGATGGCCGAACCCGACATGATGAGGGCGTGCCGGTCCGGCCCGATGCGCGGATCGCGGCGGCGCCCGGTCGGTCCCATCTCGAGGTAGTTCTGGATCACCGCCTCGATCTGGTCGGAGGACATGCGCAGCCCGTCGACCTTCGTGCGGTCGTAGCGCCGCAGCCCGAGGTGCGATGCCGCAACCGTGGTCACGGTCCCCGAAGTACCTACGATCTGGAACCCCTCGCGCGCCTGTTCGTCCTGGTAAGGCGCGAATTCGGCGAGGTTTTCCTCGAAGTACCAGCTCATCAGAGCGTATCGCGCGGCGTCGTCCTGCACGTCCGAGAACTGGTCGCGCAGGGTCGCCACGCCGAGCGGCACGGAGATCCAGTCGACCACTTTCGCAGAGGGAAACGGCGAGGACGGCGGATGGAACCCGGCATGAAGCCGCATGATGGCACGCGGCCGTTCACGCGGTTCGACCGCGCTGAGGTCGATCCACACCAGCTCTGTCGAGCCGCCGCCGATGTCCACCACCAAAAGCTGCTCCGTCTTGGTGGAGACGAGCGGCGCGCAGGAGATTACGGCAAGGCGGGCTTCTTCCTCGGGCTGAATGATCTCCAGCGTGAGGCCGGTGTCGCGCCGCACCTGCCGGATGAACTCGCGCGCGTTCTTGGCACGGCGGCAGGCCTCCGTCGCGACAAGCCGCATGCGCTGCACGTTGTGGCGTTCGATCTTCTGCTTGCAAACACGCAAAGCAGAGACCGTGCGCCCCATGGACGCACGGCTTAACCTTCCGGTCATCTCCAGCCCCTGCCCCAGCTGGACGGACTTGGAGAAGCTGTCGACCACATGGAACTGGCTGCCCTTCGGCTGGGCAATCAGCATGCGGCAACTGTTTGTTCCCAGATCCAGAGCCGCGTAGAGGGCATTCGGATCCGGGTCTGTCGGCGCGGGACTCTCAACCGGTCTCGGGAAAGCGCCCGCAGCCTTGGGACGCTTGGGCGCCATGATGATGCGCCTCTTCCGATCTCAACTTGATTTCAGGATACGCCTCAGTTCGGTATCGCGCAAGCCGCATGTATCTTAGATCCGAAGGGGTTGCGGAAGTAGCCCTTCAGGAGCGCGTATTCCTGTTCGAGGAAAGGCCGGATCGCATCCACCGTTTCGTCGAGCAGGTCGTCGAGCACCAGCTTGCGGCGCGTTGCATTGGCATGCGGCACGGTCAGCATCCGCCCGGTGCGCACCGAGAGGTCATTCTCCAGTTCGTCAAGCTCGGACGTGCGGTAGACGCGATCGAAGTCCTCTTCGGGCTGGGGGCCGACAAAGAAGGCGGCGCTCATGCAGTGATGTTTAACCAGCGAGGAATGCATCTTGTAAGCTTCTAGATTCAGGAAGAAAAAGTCCGGATCCGGGTCGACGGGATAGCGCGCGGACTTGCGAAGGCGCGGGCTGTTCGACATCTCTTCGCGGTTGGCGACGATGTCGGTGTAACACGACATCAGCCGCTTTACCGGATCGCGGACGACGCAGAAGCGGAAGTAGTCGGCGTAGCGCACCCAGCGGTCGCTGCGGAAACGGCGGGTCGGGTAGACTTCGTGCCAGACCTGCACGTCCGGCGTGTCGGGCTGCGACACGTCCGGGTCGACCTGCGCCAGCGTGCGCTTGACCGAGGTGCAGGCCGATTTCGGCAAGGGCGTGAAGGCCAGCCTGTATGCGTCCACCGTGATCGTCATCGCCCCGTCCCCTTCAGCCTCCGATTGAATGGTTAATCAAAGGTTTGGCCGGAAAATGCGGCGTTAATGGGTCGGGAGTCCTCAATCATTTCATCATTTTCCTGAAAACTTTGGGGCAAAGGTGCCGTTCACCTTCCGGTCTGTTTCACATAGGCTGTCGCTCATGATGCGTCACGGGTCGAAAACCGACACCGTCCGGCGCATCCCTGCAGGTAGAGAGACCTTCAGGCGAACAGGGGAATCGACGCTGATGAGCACGGAACTGACCATTGTCTACTGGCGGGACATCCCGGCGCAGGTGATCGTCGGCAAGGGCCGTCGCGGTGCCAAGGCACAATTGCCCGAGCGCTTCGAACAGGCGATCGACCGTGCCGCGATGAAATCCGGTGCGGCGGAAACCGACGCCTACCTGGCGGAGTGGCGCAAGGTGCCCTCCGGCGAGGTGGCGGGCGATCCGCAGGAGGCGGCGGCGGATGCGGCGGCGCGACTGGATGCGGAATACGACAGCGAGCGCCTCAAGACCCTGATCGCCAATGGTGGCTGGGCCGATGTTTCTGCGCAGGCGGAAAACCAGGCCTGAAGTTGATGACCCTGAAGGAGGCTCTCATGGCTTTGTTCCAATTTCGTAAACGCGAAGACCGCTCTTTCACCGAGACCCCGGGCAATGCCGCCGTGGAGGCCTTCCTGAAGGGCTATTCCATCGAGGTCATGCCGCGCACGGCCTCCAAGGTGGAGAATTTCCGCGACCTGCTGCCGGAAGGCACCCGGGTCTACATCGCCCACATCGACGGCACCCCCATCGAAGAGATGGTCGCCACGGCAAAGCGTTTGTCGTCCGAGGGTTACAACGTGATGCCGCACTTCCCCGCGCGCATCATCAAGGACGCCGCGACGCTCGGGAACTGGATCGCCATGTACCAGGGCGAGGCCGGCGTCGAGCAGGCGCTGCTGCTGGCCGGCGGCGTGTCGGAGCCGCACGGCGACTTCCACTCCTCCATGCAGCTCATGGAAACCGGCCTGTTCGACAAGGCGGGCTTCAAGCGGCTGCACGTGGCGGGCCACCCCGAGGGCAACAAGGACATCGACCCCGACGGCTCCGACCGTGCGGTGATGGAGGCGCTGCGCTGGAAGCAGTCGTTCTCGGAGCGGACGGACGCGCAGATGGCGCTGGCCACCCAGTTCGCATTCGAGGCGAAGCCGATCATCGAATGGGTCAACCGCCTGAATGCAGAGGGGATTTCCCTGCCCGTCCACATCGGGATCGCGGGTCCGGCCAAGCTGCAGACGCTGATCAAGTTCGCCATCGCCTGCGGTGTCGGCCCCTCGCTCAAGGTGCTGCAGAAGCGCGCGATGGACGTGACCAAGCTGCTGCTGCCCTACGAGCCGACGGACGTCCTGGCAGAGCTGGCGGCCCACAAGGCGGCCAACCCGGCGTTCGGTATCGAGCAGGTGCACTTCTTCCCGCTGGGCGGCATCAAGACCAACGCCGAGTGGGCCATCGACAACGGCGGCGAAGCGGCGCGCCCGGCGAACGGATGACCAAACCCGCGCTGCTCTTCGACCTCGACGGCACCATGCTGGACACGGACGCGATCCACGCCCGTGTCTTTGCCGAAATGATGGCGCCTTACGGGATCGAGGTGACCCACGACTTCTACATGGCCCGGGTCCACGGCCGCCTGAACGTTGATATCTTTGCGGAAATCCTGCCCGATCTGGATGATCCGCAAGGCCTGTCGGAGGCGAAGGAGGCGGAGTTCCGCAATCGTCTGCCGCGTCCCTATCCGGGGATGCCGGGGGTTCAGGCGCTGGTGCGCGCGGCAGAGGCCGAGGGCTGGCGGCTGGCGGTGGTGACCAACGCCATGCGCGCCAACGCCGAGGCGATGCTGCAGGCCATCGAGTTGAGGGACGCCTTTGAAGTCATTGTAATCGGGGAAGAATGTGAGCGCGGCAAGCCCGATCCGATGCCCTACCGGGAGGCGATGCGCCAGCTTGGCGTGGCACCCGGCCACTGCATCGCCTTCGAGGACAGCCCCTCGGGGATGCGGGCTGCGGCGGGGTCCGGGGCCTATGCCATCGGTATCCGCTCCAGCCTCGACGATGCCACTTTGCGGGCCAGCGGCGCACGCGAAACACTACAGGATTTCAAGGACATATCGCTCGACGCTCTGTGCGCGCGATTGAAGGGAGAGACCACCACATGACCCGTACCGTCGTCGAGTCGAAGACCAAAACCGCGATCATCGGATTTGACCAGCCGTTCTGCGTGATCGGGGAGCGTATCAACCCGACCGGGCGCAAGATCCTCAACGAGGAACTGGAGCGCGGCGACTTTTCCCGCGTGGAGGCGGACGCCATCGCGCAGGTCGCGGCGGGGGCCACGGTGCTCGACATCAACTCCGGCGCGGTGTTCTCCAACAAGATGGCCGAGGACCCGCGCTATGCCGACAACAACTTTGTCGAACCGGAGCTGATGCGCCAACTTGTCGAGTGTGTTCAAAAGGTTGTGGACGCTCCCTTGTGCATCGACTCCTCCGTTCCCGGCGCGCTGGAGAACGGTCTTGCAGCGGCAGAGGGGCGTCCGCTGCTGAACTCCGTCACCGGCGAGGAAGAGCGGCTGGAGCTGGTTCTGCCGCTGGTGAAGAAATACAACGTGCCGGTCGTGGCGATCTCGAACGACGACACGGGCATCAGCGAGGACCCGGAGGTCCGCTTTGCCGTCGCCAAGAAAATCGTCCAGCGCGCGGCCGATTTCGGCATCCCGGCACACGATATTGTGGTCGACCCGCTTGTCATGCCTATCGGCGCGATGGCCACGGCTGGTCATCAGGTGTTTACCTTGGTTAGGCGCCTGCGCGAGGAGCTGGGCGTGAACACCACCTGCGGCGCGTCCAACATCAGCTTCGGCCTGCCCAACCGGCACGGCATCAACAATGCCTTCCTGCCGATGGCGATGGGCGCGGGCATGACCTCCGCGATCATGAACCCGGTGGCGCTGCCGATCAACGCGGCCAAGATTGCCGAGAAGAAACAACAGGTTGAAGCCGCGGGCATCATCCTGCCCGAGGACATGGACGACGAAACCTTCGTCACCCTGTTCGGCATGGGGTCGACCAAGCCGCGTCCCGGCAAGGAGATGGAGGCCATCCGCGCCGCCAACCTGCTGACCAACCACGACGACGGTGGCGCGGCCTGGATTTCCTTTAACAAACCTGCCGGGGAAGCCGGTGGCGGTGCCGGCGGGCGCCGTGGCGGGCGTCGCCGCCGGGCCTGAGCGCCCGCGCACCGGCCCCAAACCAAGTCAAGACATGCGGCGCGCGGCCTGTTAACCGCGCGCCGTTTACGTTTTGGAAAGGTGAGTCCCGGCCGGTTCGGCCCCCTGAACCGGCCGGTTGTTAACCATCGCCCCGGCCCCGGGGCGCCCCATTCGGGGTCAGCCAGACCGTTTTCCGGTGCGACGCAGGATTTCCGCACCAGCGGTCATCACGACCGCGTGAACGCCGGGCCGAAAGGCAGGAAAAACCTCAGCAGCGGGAGCGGCAGAGGTTTTCGCAGGGGATGCCGTCGTGATCGCCGTCCCGCTTCGACTGTCCGCACTGGATCAGCTTGAAGCAGGCCTCCTCACAGGAACGCAGTTGCTTGCAGCTCACGTCCCGGCAGTCGTAGGCCTGCGCGGTCTGGTAAGGCGCCAGCCGCGACCGCAGGTCGGCGGCCGTGAGCGGTTCCGCCGTGGCGGAGGACGTGGTGGCGATGAGAAGAAGAACCGTGAGAACTCGCATGGTGAACACCCGTTAACGTTTCGTTCATACACGTTAACGGAGCGGTCCCGCCCGCCAAACAGGAAACGCCGCCGCACCACGCGGTTTGCCCGGCGGCACGCGGTCGCAGACCGACAGGCGCATGACCGGAGTCAGGCCTTCTCGGCGCGCTTCTTCAGGACGCCCGCGTGTTCGGCCAGATCGCGGGCAATGGCGAAGGCGCCCTGGATCTTGTCGCGGTCCTTCTTCCAGTCGCGGCGGACGACGATCTTGTTGTCCTTGATCTTCGCCAGCCCCTTCTGGTCGTTGATGAATGCCACCAGCCCCTCGGGCGAGGCGAACTTGTCGTTGTGGAACTGGATCGTCGCGCCCTTCGGCCCGCCGTCGAGCTTGGCGATGCCCGCGCGCTTGCACATCGCCTTGATGCGCACCACCAGAAGAAGGGTGTTCACCTCGCGCGGGAGCTTGCCGAAGCGGTCGATCAGCTCGGCGGCAAAGCCTTCCAGCTCCACCTTGGTGGTCAGGGACGACAGGCGGCGGTACAGGCCCAGCCGCACGTCGAGGTCGGGCACGTAGTCTTCGGGGATCAGCACCGGCACGCCGAGGTTGATCTGCGGCGCCCACTGGCCGTCTTCCTCGGTCAGGCCCTCCATCTCGCCGGAGCGGATCTTGGAGATCGCCTCCTCCAGCATGGACTGGTACAACTCGTAGCCCACGTCGCGCATCTGGCCGGACTGTTCCTCGCCCAGGAGGTTGCCCGCGCCGCGGATGTCGAGGTCCTGCGAGGCGAGGCTGAAGCCCGCGCCCAGCATGTCGATGGCCCCCAGCACGCGCAGGCGTTTCTCGGCGGTGGCGGTCAGCTTTGCGCGCGGCTTCGTCGTCAGGTAGCAGTAGGCGCGGGTCTTGGACCGGCCCACCCTGCCCCGGATCTGGTAGAGCTGGCTGAGGCCGAACATGTCGGCGCGGTGCACGATCATGGTGTTGGCGGTCGGGATGTCGAGGCCGGATTCCACGATGGTGGTGGCCACCAGCACGTCGTACTTGCCGTCGTAGAAGGCGTTCATCCGCTCGTCGAGGTCGCCCGCCGCCATCTGGCCGTGCGCCACCACGTAGGAGCATTCGGGGACCTGTTCCTTCAGGAATTCCTCGATCTCCGGCAGGTCGGTGATCTTCGGCACGACGACGAAGGACTGCCCGCCGCGGTAGTGTTCGCGCAGGAGCGCCTCGCGCACGGTGACGGGATCGAATTCCGAGACATAGGTGCGGATCGACAGGCGGTCGACCGGCGGCGTGCCGATGATCGACAGGTCGCGTACCCCGGTCAGCGAGAGCTGCAGCGTCCGCGGGATCGGCGTGGCGGTGAGCGTCAGCACGTGGATGTCGGAGCGGAGCTGTTTCAGCCGTTCCTTGTGCTGCACGCCGAAGCGCTGCTCCTCGTCGATGATCAAGAGGCCGAGGTTCTGGAAGCGGATGTTCTTGGCCAGAAGCGCATGGGTGCCGATGGCGATGTCCACGGTGCCCTTGGCGATGCCCTCGCGAGTCTTGGCGGCCTGCTTGGCCGGGACGAAGCGCGACAGGGCCGCGACCTCGAGCGGGAAGCCGCGGAAGCGTTCGGCAAAGGACTTGTAGTGCTGGCGGGCGAGCAGCGTCGTGGGCGCGATCACCGCCACCTGCACGCCGGACATGGCGGCGACAAAGGCGGCGCGCATCGCGACCTCGGTCTTGCCGAAGCCCACGTCGCCGCAGATCAGCCGGTCCATCGGCTGGCCGGACTGGAGGTCGGCCATCACGTCGTCAATGGCGGCAAGCTGGTCGTCGGTTTCGGAGTACGGGAAACGCGCGGCAAAACTTTCGTAGGCGCCCGGCGGCGGGTCGAGCATGGGCGCCTTGCGCAGGGCGCGTTCGGCGGCGATCCGGATCAGCCGGTCGGCCATCTCGCGGATGCGTTCCTTGAGCTTGGCCTTCTTCGCCTGCCACGCGCCGCCGCCCAGCCGGTCGAGCAGACCCTCGTCGTGGCCGTACTTGGACAGCAGCTCGATGTTCTCGACGGGCAGGTAGAGCTTTGCGTCCTCGGCGTATTGCAGCAGCAGGCATTCGTGCGGGCTGCCCGCGGCGGTGATGACCTCCATCCCCATGTAGCGGCCGATGCCGTGGTCGACGTGCACCACCAGATCGCCCGGCGACAGGGACTGGTGCTCGGTCAGGAAGTTCTCGGCCTTGCGGCGCTTCGCGGGCTTGCGGATCAGCCGGTCGCCCAGCACGTCCTGTTCCGAGACGACGGTGATCCGCCCCTTGTCGCCCGCGGCCTCCCACGGGGCCTCGAACCCGGTGTCGAGCGCCCAGACCGCCAGGTGCAGACCGCGCTTGCCGACGCGGGTGGCGTTGGAGATCGGGATGACCTCGGCCAGGCCCTCGTCCTCGATCAGGCCGGTGAGGCGTTCGCGTGCCCCTTCGGACCACGAGGCGATGACGACAGGGCCCAGATCTAGCTTCTTCTTCACGTGGTCGGCAAGGGCGGCGAACAGGCTGATGTTTTCCTGCTGGCGCTCGGGGGAGAAGTTGCGCCCGATGCGCCCGCCCGCGTCCACCACGCCCGGCCCGGTGGCCTGCGGCAGCGGATGGAACTGCACGCGGCGGCGGTCGCCGATCGCCTGTTCCCACGCGCCATCATCGAGGTAGAGCAGGTCCGGCGGGACGGGCTTGTAGACCGTGCTGCCCAGCGTCTTCTTCTGCGAGAGCGCGTGCTTGCGGGTCTCGTACTGGTCGGCGATGCTGTCCCAGCGCGACAGCCGCGCGGGCGTCAGCTGGTCGTCCATCAGCACCGGCGCGCCCGGCAGGTAGTCGAAGAGCGTTTCCAGCCGGTCGTGGAAGAACGGCAGCCAGTGCTCGATCCCGGCGTGCTTGCGGCCGGCGCTCACCGCCTCGTAAAGCGGGTCGTCGGTGCCTGCCGCGCCGAATTCGATCCGGTAGTTCTGGCGGAAGCGCAGGATCGCCGCCTCGTCGAGGATCACCTCGGACACCGGCGCCAGTTCCACCACGTCGAGCTTTTCCGTCGTCCGCTGGGAGGCCGCGTCGAAGCGGCGCGCGCCCTCCAGCGTGTCGCCGAAGAAGTCGAGCCGCACGGGCCCGCCCTCGCCCGGCGGGTAGATGTCGATGATGCCGCCGCGGATGGCGTAATCGCCGGGCTCCGTCACCGTGGGTGCCTGGCTGAACCCCATGCGCACGAGGAAGGCGCGCAGGGCCTCCTCGTCGACACGGTCGCCCACGCGGGCGGTGAAGGCCGCCTCGCGCAGCACCTCGCGGGCGGGCAGACGCTGCATGGCCGCGCCCAGCGTCGTCAGCAGGACAAAGCGGTCCGGCATGCCGTGCGCCAGCCCCGCCAGCGTCGCCATGCGTGCCGCCGAGATGTCGGCATTGGGCGACACCCGGTCGTAGGGCACGCAGTCCCAGGCGGGGAAGACCACCACAGGCATGTCCGGGGCAAAGAAGGCCAGCGCATCGCGCATCGCCGCCAGCCGCTTGTCGTCGCGGGCGATGTGCACCACCGGCCCGCCCGCCTTCGCCACCTCGCCCAGCACGAGCCGCGCGTCAAAGCCCTCCGGGGCGCCGCCGATGATCACCTGTCCAGCCATGCCGCCCCAGATGGCCCGACCGTGCGGCGCCGTCAAGCAAGACCTCTCCGTCCCCCGCCGTCACCGATCCAGCGCAAGGGCCCGGCACACGCGCCCCCGCACCGGCCCGACCGCCGCCAGCTTTCTTCCGGAGCCGTCCCTCGCCTGTCGATGCCCCGACGGGGGCGGCGCGCCGGGACAAGCCAAATCGCCGAGGGGCCCCCGCAAGGGGGATACGGCTATTTTGCTTGGCGCGGGGCGACGACCCTGTCAGGCAGCAAGACGGCGAGGGACGGCATCGGCAGAAAGCAGGGTTTTCTTCTGGTGAGTCCCGAAACCCTCCCCGCGAAGGACATCGCACGCCCTTGCCCACAAAGGACCGGCCCGACGTAGGGCGGGGCTATGCGCCGCCCTGCCCGGCGCTCAGCCGCCGAGCACGCCGATGGAGAGGTTCTGGAACATCCCCCAGAGCGCGGTGACGAAGATCGACACAAGCCCGATCATCTGGGTGATGACCCGGTGCACCCGCAGGCGGCGCCAGAGCGGCTCTCCGGATTGCTCGCCCGCGCGGATGCGGCGCGCGGAATAGACGCTCAGCAGCCCCACCAGCGTCATCGGGAAGCCCAGCAGGAAGAGCGCCTGCGCCAGTTCCACCCCGTACCAGAATCCGAGGATCGCGGCGCCCGACAGGAAGGCCGACGTCAGGGCCGAGAGGAAGAGACCGGATTCGTCGACGATGTAGAGAAAGCGGTTGGTGTTGATGCGCACCAGGTCCTCGAGGTCCTGTTCTGCCTGCCCGCCGCTGCGGCGCGCGCGGGCGACCATGTCGAAGGGCACGCCCAGCACCCAGTGGCTGGTCGAGGACCACAGGACGGCGAGGACGATCCAGAACCAGAGGTTGGAGAAGGACCGCATGTCGATCACTTCGAACACCGTGCCGTACCAGTCCATGCCTGCCTTTTCCCTGCTGCTTTTCGGACTTACTACCGCGCGTCCGCGCAAATGCCCAGCGACAAACAGTCGGGACCCGCGGGCGGCGTTGACGTGGCTTCCTTCCCCGGCGGCGGGTGCACACAGGATGGAACCCGGGGCGGGTCCCGTGCGCTGAGGAAGCAGACGGATGCTTGATCGTCCGTCGCCGAAAACCAATCACAGGAGGAACCAATGCCGCTGGAATACGCGCCCGATCCCGCATGCGCCGATGCCTACCCCACCCGTGCCCCCGAGCGGGAGCGCTGGATGGAGCGTGAGGACCCGGTGCTCTGGCAGGACTGGGAGGCGGATGCGCCGATCACCCGCGAGGAGGCCGCATTCTTCGAGAGGAACGGCTATCTCGTGCTGAAGGACCTGTTCACCCCGGCCGAGGTGAAGGCGCTGGTCGCCCGCGCCGGAGAGATCCGGTCCCGGCTGGCGGGCAGCGATGCCGATCACGTCGTCACCGAACCGGGCGGCGACGCGGTGCGCACCGTCTTTCAACTGGAGGCGGAAGACGCGCTGATGGACAGGCTTTCCCGCGACGCCCGGCTGGCGGGGATCGCCCGCTTCATCCTGGGCGACGAGGTGGCGATCCACCAGTCGCGCCTGAACTACAAGCCGGGCTTCACCGGCAAGGAGTTCTACTGGCACTCGGACTTCGAGACATGGCACGCGGAGGACGGGATGCCCCGGATGCGCGCGCTGTCGGCCTCGCTCTTGCTGACCGACAACGTGGCGCACAACGGCGCACTGATGCTGATGCCGGGGTCGCACAAGACCTACGTGTCCTGCCGGGGCGAGACACCCGAGGACAACCACAAGTCCTCGCTCGCACGCCAGGAGGTGGGCACGCCCTCGCAGGAGAGCCTTGCCGACATGGCGCGCCTTTGCGGGATCGACGATGCGGAGGGTCCGGCGGGCACGCTGATCCTGTTCGACTGCAACACGCTGCACGGCTCGAACGGGAACATCACGCCCAGCCCGCGCTCCAACGCGTTCTTCGTCTACAACGCCGTGTCGAACGCGCCCGTGGCGCCGTTTGCCGCTCCCGCGCCGCGCCCGGACTACCTGGCCCGCCGCGGCACGCCCGAGGCGCTTGAGGTGCGCGAGGGCGCCCTGGCCTGACGGAACCGCCCCTGCGGCCCGCCCCAATTCGTCGCGGGCGGGCCACTGGACAAGCGGGGACCGCGGGTGCATCCCTTTTGCGCGCGAAGCCAAAGGAGATGCCAGATGCACAGCCACGCCCCCTTCCCCGCCCTGCGACTTCGCCGTCTGCGCCGCACGCCCGCGCTTCGCGCGCTTGTGGCCGAGACGGTGCTGAGCCCGGCGGACTTCATCTGGCCGGTCTTCGTGCGCGACGGCGAGGGCGTGTCGGAGCCGATCCATTCCATGCCCGGGGTGAACCGGCTGTCGGTCGACAAGGTGGTGGAAGCCGCGCGCGAGGCCCATGCGCTGGGCATCCCGGCGATCTGCCTGTTTCCCTATACCGACCCGGCGCTCAAGACCAAGGACTGCGCCGAGGCCTGGAACCCCGAGAACCTGTCGAACCGCGCCACCCGCGCGATCAAGGCGGCGGTGCCGGACATCGCGGTGATGACCGACGTGGCGCTCGACCCCTACAGCATCGACGGCCACGACGGCTTTGTGGAGGACGGGGTGATCGTCAACGACCGCACCGTCGAGGCGCTGGTGAAGCAGGCGCTGTCCCAAGCCGAGGCGGGCGCCGACATCATCGGGCCCTCGGACATGATGGACGGGCGCATCGGCGCGATCCGCACCGCACTTGAAGGCGCGGGCCATCAGGACGTGCTGCTGCTGAGCTACGCGGCCAAGTATGCCTCTGCCTTCTACGGGCCGTTCCGCGATGCGGTGGGCGCGTCCGGCGCGCTCAAGGGCGACAAGAAGACCTACCAGCAGGACCCGGGCAATTCCGACGAAGCCATGCGGCTGATCGCCCGCGACCTGGGCGAAGGCGCGGACATGATCATGGTAAAGCCGGGGATGCCGTATCTGGACATCTGCCGCCGCGCCAAGGACACCTTCGGCGCGCCGACCTTCGCCTACCAGGTGTCGGGCGAATACGCGATGCTGGCGGGCGCGGGCGAACGCGGCTGGGTCGACGGCCAGAAGGTGATGATGGAGAGCCTGACCGCCTTCAAGCGCGCAGGCTGCGACGGGGTGCTGACCTACTTTGCCCCCGCCGCCGCGCGTCTTCTGAACGGCTGAGGCGCGCTGGGCGCTATTGGCGCCCGGCCGCTGCCCCGTCAACGATTTCAACGCCTTGCAGAGGGGCGGCGCCTGACGCCGCGTCCGCCGGCCTGCGCCGGGCAAGGCGGCCCCTGCCCGTTTCCCCATCGCCTGCCCCCATCAATAGCGGGTCTTCGCGCATCGACCACAAGTTGAGGTGACAAGCCGCCCGCGCGCGCGTATAAAAGGCGCAACCGGCGGCACAGCCGGACGAACGAGGCATCGGCAGAAAAGAGCACACCATGACACATACGCGACGCGACGTATTTCTCGGCCTTGGGGCCGTGGGCCTTTTGGGCGCCTGCGCCAACGGCGTCGGCGGCAACGGCGGGGCAACCATCGACGCGAGGGTCGACTCCACGCTTGCACAGCTTTACGGCGACTACCCCGCGACCCGGCAACTGGCGGAGAAATCCGCGGGCCAGCTTGTCATGCCGCTGGTGACGGAAGCGGGTCTAGGCTTTGGCGGCGGCGGCGGCAACGGCGCGCTGCGGATCGGTGGCGCGACGGTCGACTATTACAACATGGTCAAGGCGTCGGGCGGCCTTCAGATCGGTGTCCAGCAGTACAGCCATGTCCTGTTCTTCATGACCGACGACGCGCTGCAGACCTTCCGCCGTTCCGGCGGTTTCGCCGCGGGCGCCGGTATTGCCTATGCCACCCCGCAAAAGGGCGAGGCGCTGGCAGCCGAGACGACCACGTCGCTTGCGCCGGTGATCGCGGTGATCTTCGGCCAGTCCGGCCTGCGGGTCGGCGCGACGCTGGAAGGCGTGAAATACACGCGCATCATTCCCTGACCTGACCGGACAAGATGCCGTAAACGGCAGCGCGGCCACACCGGCCGCGCCTTTGCGGCAAATTTTTGTATCAGGCGGGAACGGTAGAGGGCTCCGGGCATTGGTCTTTCGACAGGAGAGACCAGAATGACCAGCGAGCAAAAGTCACAGGACCGTCCGTCCACCTCCCGCAACGCCATCCGGCACCACGGCAAGCAGCTATTCGGCGGCGCGCGGACCTTCGGGTCGGGCGTCGGGCGCAGGCTGGGCCGCACCGGCTGGAAGACGCGCACGGCCCTTGCGCTGGGCACCGTGGCCCTCTTGGGCGCCGCCAGCGTGTCGGTGGCGGTTGCCTCCCTCGACGATCTGGACGCGCTCGAAGCGCGGCGCGAACGGCCCCTGCGGCTGGAGGACGCCACCGGCGGGCCGCTGTTTGCCCGCGGCGAGCGCCCCGCCGATTACGCCACCATCGAGCGCATCCCCGACACGCTGGAAAACGCAGTCATCGCCATCGAGGACCAGCGGTTCCGCGATCACGGCGGGCTCGACTACCGCTCCATCGGGCGGGCGTTCTGGACCAACGCCGCCGCCGGAGAGATCGTTCAGGGCGGCAGCACCATCTCGCAACAGCTTGTGAAGATCAGCTACCTTGAGCCGGAACGCACCTACAAGCGCAAGCTGCACGAGGCGCTGCTGACCCGCGAACTGGAATCGGCGCACACCAAGGACGAGATCCTCGAGATGTATCTCAACCGGGTGTACCTCGGCAGCGGCGCCTACGGGATGCCCTCTGCCGCGCAGGTGTACTTCGGCAAGCCGATCGACGACCTGAGCCTTGCGGAAAGCGCGCTTCTGGCGGCGTCGATCCAGGCGCCGTCCATCGTGAACCCGCGCAACGACATGGAGGCGGCGCGCGACCGGGCCCAGGTGGTGATCCGCGCCATGGTTGCGAGCGGCAGCATCGACGAGAACGCCGCCAACGCGGCACTGGCCGAACTGACGGTGATGGCGCCCTCCTCCGGCGAGCAGCCCTATGGCGGCTGGTTCGCGGACATCGCGGCGCGTCAGGGCGAACAGCTGGCGGCGCGGTTCTCCGGTGCCGGTGCGCTGCGCACAACGCTCGATCCCGAATTGCAGCGGCTGGCGGAGCGCGCGGTGCAGACCCGGCTTGCGGGCCTGCCGATGGAGGCGGCGCTGGTCGCCCTGCGTCCCGATGGCAGCGTCGCGGCGCTGGTCGGCGGCAAGGACTACCAGGTGAGCCAGTTCAACCGGGCGACGCAGGCGCAGCGGCAGCCGGGGTCGACCTTCAAGACCTTCGTCTACCTGACCGCGCTGGCCGACGGCTACAGCCCCGGCACGGTGATTTCCGACCGGCCCGTGGACATCGACGGCTACGCGCCGGAGAACTTCGGCGGCCGGTTCTATGGCGACGTGCAGATGGCCACCGCCTTTGCCAAGTCGATGAACGCGGCGACCGTGCGGCTGGCGATGGACGTGGGATTGGCCGACGTGGTGAAGACCGCGCGGCTGCTGGGCATCGACGCCGAGCTGTCGGAGACGCCGTCGGTCGCGCTTGGCGCTTCGGGCGTGTCGCTGCTGGACCTGACGGCGGCCTATGGCGCCATCGCCACCGGGCGCGCGCCGTTCGAGACGCATTTCGTGAGCGGCATCACCGCTGGCAACGAACAGACCTACTATCCGTTCAAGTGGAAGACGCCGCAGATGACCGGCCGCACCGCGCAGCTGATGAACGCGCGCGCCGACATGGCGGCGATGCTGCGGGCCGTGGTGACGGACGGCACGGGCAAGGCCGTGGCGGATGTGCCCGGCGCCGTGGGCAAGACCGGCACCAGCCAGAACTTCCGCGACGCGCTGTTCGTCGGCTGGAACGACGCGCTGATCGTGGGCGTCTGGGTCGGCAACGACGACAATTCGCCCATGGACGAGGTCACCGGCGGCTCGATCCCGGCGGAGATCTGGTCGGACTTCCTGACCGCGGCGCAGGGCATGGACGTGAGCATCCCGCAGGTGGCGGAGCCCCGTGCGGTCGAGCCCGAGGCGGTCGCGCCCGGCACCCCTGACCCTGCTGCCAGTGGCGCGCAGGCGGTTGTCGCCGCCGTGCGGTCCGAGCCGGGCGAGGCGGAAGCGGTGGCGCGTGACGACCGTTCCGAGCTGGAGATCGCGCTGGGGGCTGCCCTCTCGCGGATGGAGAACGACGGACGTGTGCGCGGCAAGGACATCGAGGAGCTGCGCCGCACGGTGGAGCGCGAGTTGCAGGACGGCGACGTGCACGGGCTGCGCGAGTTCGTGATCCGGTCCTGGGCCGACTCCGTGGGCCAGACCACCGCTCAGCAGCAGTGCAACATCCGCGCCTGCCAGCGTGCCTACCGGTCGTTCCGCGCGTCGGACTGCACGTTCCAGCCCTACGGTGGCGGACCGCGGGAAATCTGTACGCAGTAACGCGCCGGATCGGACTTTCACACAAGGGCGGCCACGGGTCGCCCTTGTGCCGTTTCAGCCCCTCAGTGGTAGCGGAATTCACCCACCACGTTGCGCCATTCGCCCGGCGAGATCATCTTGCGGTGGGTGAAACGGATGGAGTGCAGCGGCCCCTCGATCCTGTCCTGCCAGAACTCGATGAAGCCGAAAAGCTTCGGATGGTCCGGCGCCAGGTCGTAATCCTGCCAGACGAAGGTGTTCAGCACGTTGCGGTAATCCGGCATGCGATAGAAGATCTCTGCCGTGGTGAGCCCGTAGCCTTTCAGCATCAATTCCGTTTCGGTCATCTGCATCTTGTTAGCCCTTGGAGTTTGCCGTAAGGACATGGTGCCGAGACCGTTATTACTTTTCAATGAAAACAGTGTGTTAGCAGGCATATCCGGTGGCTGCCAAAAGCACTGCACCCCGCGCCATTGCACCCCATATCCTGCATCTGATATAAGAGCGCCAACAAGATATGGCAGAATGACGGACAGGCTCCAGACGTGACCGATACGCCCGAACCCCCTGAAAACGAAGAAGAAAAGCGTCCGAGCTACATCGGCCCCTCGATCTCCATCGAAGAAGAGATGAAGTCGAGCTATCTCGATTACGCGATGAGCGTGATCGTGAGCCGGGCGATTCCGGACCTGCGCGACGGCCTAAAACCTGTGCACCGGCGCATCCTCTACGCGATGCACGAAGGCGGTTACACGCCCGACAAGTCGTACCGGAAGTCGGCGAAATCCGTGGGCGAGGTGATGGGCAACTATCACCCGCACGGCGATTCCGCGATCTACGACGCGCTGGTCCGCATGGCGCAGGACTTCTCCATGTCGCTGCCGCTGATCGACGGCCAGGGCAACTTCGGCTCCATGGACGGCGACCCGCCGGCGGCCATGCGTTACACCGAAAGCCGGCTGGCGAAATCCGCGCTGCAATTGCTGGTGGATATCGACAAGGAAACCGTCGATTTCCAGGACAACTACGACGGCAAGGAACGTGAGCCCACGGTTCTGCCGGCCCGCTATCCCAACGTGCTGGTCAACGGCGCCGAAGGCATCGCCGTCGGCATGGCGACCCGCATCCCGCCGCACAACCTCGGCGAGGTGATCGACGCGACGCTGGCGCTTATGGACAACCCCGACCTCAGCTCCGAGGACCTGATGGAATGGGTCAAGGGCCCGGACTTCCCCACCGGGGGCATCATGCTGGGCCGGTCCGGCGCGCGGAAGGCCTACCTCGAAGGGCGCGGGTCGGTCATCATCCGTGCCGCCACCCGGGTCGAGGAGATCCGCAAGGACCGCTATGCCATCGTCATCAGCGCCATCCCCTACCAGGTGAACAAGGCCACGATGATCGAGCGCATCGCCGAGGCCGCGCGCGACAAGAAGATCGAGGGCATCGCCCACGTCCAGGATGAATCCGACCGCGATGGCGTGCGGGTCGTGGTGGAACTGAAGCGCGACGCCACCGCCGAGGTGGTGCTGAACCAGCTTTTCCGCTTTACCCCGATGCAGACCTCCTTTGGCTGCAACATGCTGGCGCTGAACGGCGGCAAGCCCGAGCAGCTCACGCTGCGCGGTTTCCTGTCGGCGTTCCTCGACTTCCGCGAGGACGTGATCGCGCGCCGCACCGCCTACCTGCTGCGCAAGGCCCGCGAACGGTCTCACGTGCTGTGCGGTCTGGCCGTGGCGGTGTCGAACGTCGACGAGGTCGTGGCGACGATCCGGTCGTCCGCCGATGCGGCGGAGGCCCGGCAGCGGCTGATGGAGCGGCGCTGGCCCGCGCACGAGATCCTGCCCTACATCGCGCTGATCGACGATCCGACCCACAAGGCCAACGAGGACGGCACCTACAACCTGTCCGAAACGCAGGCCCGTGCGATCCTCGACCTGCGCCTGCAGCGCCTGACCCAGATCGGTGTCAAGGAAGTCACCGACGAGCTGGAAGACCTGGCGTCCAAGATCAAGGACTACCTGGAGATCCTGTCGAGCCGCGAGCGGATCACCGGCATCATCCGCGAGGAAATGACCGCCATCCGCGACGAGTTCGCCGTGCCGCGCCGCACGGAGATCGTCGACTGGGCCGGCGACCTCGACGACGAGGACCTGATCGAGCGCGAGGACATGGTCGTGACCGTCACCGCGGGCGGCTACATCAAGCGCACCGCGCTGGCTGACTTCCGCGCGCAGAAGCGCGGCGGCAAGGGGCTGTCCGGTGGCGGGCTGAAGGAGGACGACGTCGTCACGACGCTGTTTGTCGCCAACACCCACACGCAGCTTCTGTTCTTCACGACGGACGGCATGGTCTACAAGCTGAAGACATGGCGCCTGCCGCTGGGCGGACGCACGTCGAAGGGCAAGGCGATCGTCAACATCCTGCCGATCCCGGCCGGTGTCTCCATCGCCGCGATCATGCCCGTGGACCGGGACGAGGACGAGTGGGACGACCTTCAGATCGTCTTTGCGACCTCCAAGGGTTCGGTCCGCCGCAACCGGCTGTCGGATTTCACCAACGTCATGCGCAACGGCAAGATCGCGATGAAGTTCGAGGGCGAGGACGAGAACACCCGCCTGATCAACGCGCGCATCTGTTCGGAGGATGACGACGTGATGCTGGTCACCAACTCCGGCCGGGCGATCCGTTTCCCGGTGCCGGAGGTGCGGGTCTTCAACTCGCGCAATTCGACCGGCGTGCGCGGCATCCGCCTGATGAACGGCGACGAGGTCGTGTCGATGTCGGTGATCCGCCACTTCGAGGCGGAGTCGGACGAACGTGCCAGCTATCTCAAGATGCGCCGCCTGATGGCCGGCGTGACAGACGACGAGGCCGGCGACGAGGAAGGCGATGCGGACACGCCGCTGCCGCAGGAACGCTATGCGGAGATGTCGGCGGTCGAGAACCTGATCCTGACCGTCACCGCCAAGGGCCTGGGCAAGCTGTCGTCCTCGCACGATTACCCGGTGCGCGGACGTGGCGGCCAGGGTGTCACCGCGTGGGAGAAATCCATGCGCGGCGGCGATATCGTGGCCTCCTTCCCGGTGGAACAGGGCGACCAGATCATGCTGGCGACCTCTACCGGCCAGTCGATCCGGGTGCCGGTGGACGGCATCTCGTTCCGGTCGCGGAGCGCGGGCGGCGTGCGGGTGTTCAACACCGGCGCGGGCGAAACCGTGGTGTCCGTGGCATGGATCGCGGACCAGGCCGACGAAGAGCCCGAGGACAGCGCCGACTGACACAGTCGGCCTATGCGAGAGATCGTCACGGCCCGGCCCTGCGCCGGGCCGTTTGCTGTTCCGGCAACCGTTTTCCGCCCGGTCGAATCAACCTTTGGATGTAGTTTCCGCTGCGTTAACTTTTGGTTCACGATTGGTTTAAACAACGAAAACAGGTACATGCCGCCTATACTTTCGAGACGTCGGTGCCGTGCATATTTCGCAAAGTCGTCATTGCAGCTTTGTCTCGATCTACCTAAAGTTTATGGAAACGTGCGGCGCCCTGGCGGGCATCACGTCCTGCAAACCGGGTCTTCACCCCTCAAACCTGCCAGGCTGGCCCTCGGGAAACTGCAATGGAAAACTGGGACGATCTGAGGTTTCTCGTGGCCCTGGCCCGCACCGGCACGATGAAGGCGGCCGCCCTGATGCTGGGCACCAACACCGCCACCGTATCCCGCCGGATCGACAGGCTGTCGGAGACGCTGGGAGAGGCGGCCTTCATCAAGACGCCCGGCGGCTGGCAGCCATCCGAGGCGGTGAAGGGCCTGATCCAGATCGCCCAGACCTTCGACGGCCAGATCCAGACCGCGCTTCACAGCCGCGTCGGGACGGACGCCGCGCCGATTCCGCTGAGGCTGGGCTCTGTCCCCTTCATCGCGCGCAACATCCTGATCCCCGGCATGAATCGCTACGGCGACCTCTTGGACGGGATCGAACTGCACCTGACCGACCGCGTCTTCAAGGACGGGCTCGGGGATCATGACATCGTCATCCAGACGAACCGGCCCGCCGAGGGCCGCGTTGTGACGCGCCGGGTGGGCCGCCTGCCCGTGCGCCTCTACCGCCCCGCAGGCGTGCCCGAGCCGAAGAACTGGGCGGGCTACAGCGCCCAGATGGATGACATGCCGTTCCAGAAATTCGGCTTCGACGCCTTTGGCAAGCCGCCCAAGATCCGGGTGAGCAGCGCGGATGCCATCATCAGCGTCGCCAAGGCCGCGGGGCTGGCGGCCCCCCTGCCCGACCTCGTCGGGATGAACGATCCGGAGCTGGTGGCCTACGATCCGGAGAGGCCGCCGCATGTGATCGAGGTGTGGATGTTCTACCACGAAACCCGCCGCGACGACCCAGTGATCCGCAACACCGTCGACTTCGTCCTGGGCTGTTTCGAGGACATCGAGACCACAAGGACCGAGCGCGCCGCCGCAGAGTAATTTCATTTCTGCAACGTCAGGTTTACCGATCTCGCAATTGAAAACACGTTAAGGATGATTAACATTCCTTAACAAAGCAAAAAATGCGAGCAGGTAACATTCATGGCAAAGACCCTCGACGGTCTGATGTGCGGTTTGCGCATCTCCTTGGCCGGTGCCCTGGCGTACACCGCGTCCGAGCACATCCTCCTTTCCTCCCAGTCGCATGGCGCGCTTTCCCTGAATGACACCCATACCGCCTTGGCCGGGACGATCATGTCCGGCCTGCTCTGGGTCATCTCTGTCTGGCTGATGTTCGGCGTCCGCACCCGTATCGTGGCGGCGCTGGGGCTGACGATCTACGGCGCGATGGCGCTGCTGCTGCCCGGTCTCGACCGGCTGACGGCGCATTCGCTGCTGAGCGTGGCCATCGTGGCCGGACTGGCCCTTCCCGTTATCCTTGCCGGTGGCGGTCACTACAGCCTTGTGCGTGGTGGCTGGCGCGTGGCGCTTTAAGACATTTGAGCAAGTATTTCCCTGTACTACACCGACTGAGGGTGGCTCTTCGGAGCCACCTCTTTTTTTGTCTTAACCCGGCTGAAAGGCAAACGGGTGCACTCCTGCCCGGTCGGAGGAGATGCGATGAACCTGTACACCTGTGCAATCGACCTGAAGAACGACGCCAAGGCGCTTGTCTTTGCCAAGGCGCTGGATGACTGGATGTCCCATCTGCGGGCCATCGGCGCGATCGAAAGCTGGCGCCTGATGCGCCGCAAGCTGAACCTCGCCTCTGGCGCGCACCGCGATTTCCTGCTGGAGATCGAGGTAAAGGACATGACCCAGCTGGACAAGGCGTTCCGGGCGCTTGGCGCCCATGACGACACGGTGGAGGGGCTGTACCGCGCGGTGCACGAACTGATCGCGGTGGCGGAGACCGGGCTTTACCGCCCCTTCCCCGACCCGGAGCGCGCGGAACGCATGGCGCTGATCTGAGGCCGCGCGGCCTGTGGGCGGGCGTGCCGGTGGCGACACGCCCGCGAACGGCTAGAGATCGTAGAGCGCGGTGAACTTCGCTTCGAGGTAATCGAGCAGTGGTTCCTCCGAAGGGGCGCTGCCGGTCGCCTTCTCGATCAGCGCGCGCGGCTGGTAGAGGCTGCCGTGGTGCTGGAGGTTGTCCCTGAGCCAGGCCGTCGCGGCAGAGGTATCGCCGCGCGCCAGTTGCGCGTCGAGGTCCGGCACCGCTTCGGTCAGCGCCTTGTGCAGGCAGCCCGCATAGACGTTGCCGAGGCTGTAGGTCGGGAAGTAGCCGAAAAGGCCCGCCGACCAGTGCACATCCTGCAGGACGCCGTTAGACGGCTTGTCGACCTCGAACCCGAAATCGGCCTTGAACCGGTCGTTCCACGCGGTTTCGAGGTCGTTGACGTTCAGGTCGCCCGCCACCAGCGCGCGTTCGAGGTCGAAGCGCAGCAGCACGTGCAGGTTGTACTGCAGTTCGTCCGCCTCTGTCCGGATGTAGCCGTTCCGCACCTGGTTCACGGCGCCGTAGAAGGTGTCCTCGTCGGGGATGCCGAAGTCGCCGAAGGTGTCGCGCATCTGGTGGTAGAGCCAGCCACAGAAGGCGCGCGAGCGGCCAAGCTGGTTCTCGTAGATCCGGCTTTGCGATTCGTGCACGCCCATCGACACACCCTGCCCCAGCGGCGTCAGGCGGTAGGACGGATCGACGTTCTGTTCGTAGGCGGCATGGCCGACCTCGTGGATCGTCGAGTAGAGACAGTTGAACGGGTCGAGCGGCACGGTGCGCGTGGTGATGCGCACGTCGTCGCCGGAGCCGGAGGAGAACGGGTGCACCGCCTTGTCGACGCGCCCCCGGCGGAAGTCGTAGCCGAAGGTCTTCGCCAGCAGGCGGGCGAGCTTCATCTGCCCCTGCTCGTTGAAGGATTTCGTCAGGCCGGGCAGCGCGGGTTTCGACAGCACCGCCTCGCGCAGCGCCACCAGCCGCGGCCTGAGCGCGCCGAACATGGCGACGAGGTCCTCGGCGCGCGCCTCCGGTTCGTACTTGTCCAGCAGCGCATCGTAGAGGTCGCCGCCGCAGGCCAGCGCCGCGGCTTCTTCCTGCCGCAGTTTCAGGATCTCCGACAGGACCGGCGCGAAGGAGGCAAAGTCGTCGTCGGCGCGCGCCTCCGCCCAGGTGACATGGCCCCGGCTGACGGTGCGCGCGATCTCCGACGCCAGCCGTTCGGGCACCTTGGCGGCGCGGTCGTGGTCGCGCCGGATGAGCCGCAGCTTGGCGCGGTCCTGCTCCGACAGGCCATCGGTCGGGATCGCCTCGAGCCAGTCGCGCACGCGCGGGTCGATGCGGCGCTGGTGGAGCACCGCCTCCATCGCCGCGCGTTCGTCGCTGCGCTGGTCCGCCGCACCGCGCGGCATCATCGTTTCCTGATCCCAGGACAGACGTCCCGCGATCTGGGCCAGCGCTTCGGTGTCGCGCTGGAAGGCCATCAACTCGTTAAAAGCTTGGAGTGTCACTTGGGTCCCCTGACAGACTGGGGCACCGGGTAGCGTGCCGCAAACCTTGCGCGCAGGATCAGTGCCCAAAGAAGGACGGCACCGAACTGGTGAAGGATCGCGATGTGCAACGGTGCCATATACACAACCGTAACGATACCGATGACCACCTGCAGGAGCAACATGGCGAACATCGCATTGTAGCGGTAACGGGTGTCGGAATTGGCCGAGCGGCGGCCCCTCAGCCAGACCACGACGCCGAAGGCAAAGAGCAGGTAGCCCGCCATGCGGTGCATGAACTGCACGAGGCCGGGGTTCTCGAAGAAGTTCCGCCAGGCCGGGCTTTCGACGAACATGTCCGACGGCCAGAGCCCGCCTTCCATCAGCGGCCAGCTCGGGTAGTTGCGGCCCGCGTCGATGCCCGCCACCAGCGCGCCCAGCAGGATCTGCAGGAAGGCAAAGTGCAGAAGGCCCGTGGTCATGCCGAAGAGCTTGGCCTCGCCCAGCCTGCGGGCCTGCATCAGGTCACGCTCCGGACGGGCGAGCGCGTAAGTGTACCACGCGATGTAGCCGAGGATGACGAAGGCCACGCCAAGGTGCGTCGCCAGCCGGTAGGAGGCCACGTCGAGCCGTTCGCCGGACAGGCCGGAATGCACCATCCACCAGCCGACCGCGCCCTGCAGCGCGCCGAGCAGACCGATGAACAGCAGGCGCGGGATCCAGTCCGGCGCCTCCTCGCGCATGAAGCCGAGGAGGAACACCACCAGCGCCGCGATCATCGCCGCGACGAGGCCGTTGGTGTCCAGCGGCAGGAGGCCCGCGATGCTGCCCGCTATGGCCAGCGCACCGATGCCGAGCGAGGCTATGCCGCCGTACAGAAGTCCGATGCCCGAGGTGCCGCGCGGCATCCGGCCGGCCAGCAGGAACCCGAAGAAGCCAAGCGCCCAGACGACGCCGATCAGCCGGCCAAGCTGCCGGTGGCCCCATTCCCACCAGTAGATCGTCTTGAACTCGGACATGGACATGCCCTTGTTCTGCAACTGGTATTCCGGGATCTCGCGGTACTTGTCGAACTCGGCCGTCCAGGCGGCTTCCGACATCGGCGGCAGCGCCCCGGTGACCGGCTTCCATTCCGTGATCGACAGGCCGCTGTCGGTCAGCCGGGTCAGCCCGCCCACGGCGATCATCACCACGACCAGCACAAAGAGCACCATCAGCCAGATCCGGATCGCCCCGCGCGCGCCGCGGCTTGCCTTGTCGATCATCCCGCCGGTGGGGGCCTGTTTCGGCGTCTCGGCGCCAACCTCCTCGAAGAGCTTGCGTTTCTCGGCCATTCCGGTCTCCTTTTTCGCTTCGCCAACATAGCCGCGTTCGGGCGGGCTTCAAGCGCCAGAGCCGCGCCCGATTGACCCGGCAGGTCGCCCCGCCAGCGCGCCATGGACCCGGGGGCCGCCACGTCAAGGGCGGGGTCGGGAATTCCACCAGTCAGGACTTCCGGACTACGCGTTCCGCCTTCCCGGCCCTACCTTCACGTCAAGCGGCCATACGCCGACCGTCAGTCGATGATTTGCAAACGAGGGTGCCCCGATGAAGACGATCCTGCTTTCCGCCGCCATCGCCACAGCGAGCCTTGCGGGAACGGCGGCCCTGGCCGATCAGGTCTGGGTGGGCGGCAGCGCGCTGAACGCTCGCAGCGGGCCGGGCACGCACTACGCAAAGGTCACCACCTTCCCCGCCTGCACCGAGCTGAACGCCGTGGGTTACGCCAACGGCTGGGCCAAGGTGACCTGGCACAACGCCTATTACTGGGTCTCCGCGAAATACCTGCGGGGTCAGGCCTGCGCACCGCGCGCCGCCCAACCGAAGAACACCTACCGCCAGCCCAGCTACCGGCCCAACGGCTACAGCTACTGACGCGGCACGACGTCCCCAGCAGGCCGGTTTCCTCCCTGTCCGGCCCGGCTGACTGGCCGGCTGATCCCCCCCAAGGATCAGCCGGCCTTTTTATTGGCCCACCGCACCATCTGGCGCATCATGCCGTGCAGCATCTGCACGTCGGCCCGGGTGAGCGGCATGCGCGACCACATGTTGCGCAGGTTGAGCTTCATGCCTTCGGCCTTGGTCTCGGGAAAGAAGAACCCCGCCTCGTCCAGCTGCTGCTCGTAGTGCCGGGCCAGATGCTCGACCTCGTGGCCCTCGGCGACCTCGGTCCCTGCCAGCGCCTCCGCCTTGGGCGCAAATTCCGCCGTGGCGCGCTGCCATTCGTAGGACATCAGGAGCACGCATTGCGCGAGGTTCAGGGAGTAGAACTCCGGGTTGACCGGGACGGTGACGATGGCACTGGCCTGCGCCACGTCCTCGTTCTCCAGCCCCGCGCGCTCGGGGCCGAACATCACCGCCACGCGCTGGCCCGCGGCGATCCGGCGGGCGGCCTCGGCCATGGCTTCGCGCGGCTCGTAGACCGTCTTCGTCAGGTCGCGCGACCGCGCCGTGGTGGCCAGCACGAAATGGCAGTCCGCCAGCGCATCGGCCAGCGTGTCGGTGTGCTGCGCCTCGTCCAGCAGGCGCCCCGCGCCGGAGGCCATGGCCACCGCCTTCGGGTTCGGCCAGCCGTCGCGCGGCCCCACGACCCGCATCCGGTCCAGCCCGAAATTCCACATGGCCCGCGCCGCAGCGCCGATGTTCTCGCCCATCTGCGGGCGGACCAGCACGATGGCCGGCTGCTGTGTCCCTCGGGTCATGGCCCCTCCGTCTCGATCGCCCCCGCCTAGAACGCCCGCCCCGGCAGCACAAGCCCCCGCCAGAGGCAGGATTGCCCCCTTCACCGGCGGCTACGCGCGAAACCCCGCCACAAATCCCCATGGTCAAACGGAAAATCCCGCGCTAAGAGGGCCTCCGTCAGGAGAGGACCCGATGACCCAGCCCGAGACCCCCCAGATCTACCTCGTCACCCCGCCGGAAATCGAGCTTTCGCGCTTTCCGGCCGAGCTGAGGCGCGTGCTGGACGGGGCCGAGATCGCCTGCCTGCGCCTGTCGCTGGCCACCCGCGACGAGGACCGCCTGATGCGCGCCGCCGATGCCGTGCGCGAGGTCGCCCATGCCGCCGACGTGGCGCTGGTGATCGACACCCACGTGGTGCTGGCGGAACGGCTGGGCCTCGACGGTGTGCACCTGCTCGACGGCGGGCGCGGCGTCCGCGCCGCCCGCAAGACGCTGGGACCCGATGCCATCGTCGGCTGCCACTGCGGCCAGTCCCGGCACGAGGGCATGTCGGCGGGCGAAGCCGGTGCGGATTACGTGACCTTCGGCCCGGTGGGCGGCGCCCTGGGCGACGGCGCCCACGCCGAAACCGAGCTGTTCCAGTGGTGGTCCGAGGTGATCGAGGTTCCGGTCGTGGCCGAAGGCGGCCTCGACCCCGAGAACATTGCAACCCTCGCCCCCTTCGCCGACTTCTTCGCCGTGGGCGAGGAGATCTGGAACGACGATGACCCGCTGGCCGCGCTGAAACGCCTGCAGGCCGCCATGATCCCCGGCTGAGCCCGGGGCCCGCCCCGCTCCTTCATCTTGGCCGAAATACCTCGGGGGTCCGGGGGCAGCGCCCCCGGCGTATCGCCGGGCCGCAGGCACGGCGATACGCCCTTCTTTCCCCCGTCACCCCTTCCGCGACAGCGCCCGCTCGTGCCCCGCGCGGACCTGCGTCTCCAGCGCGTGGGCCAGGCTCTTGCGGTTGGCGTAATCGTCGACCCGCACCGGCGCATGGCAGACCAGGTCCACCGATCCCTGCCGCCGCTGCGCCAGCACGCGGGCCAGCGAGGGCGCGAAGTCCATGCCGCCCCACCAGCCATAGAACCGCGGATCGGCGCCTTCGGGCGCGTGGTAGGCGAGGCTGACCGCCTGCACCGACACCTCGTGCACCAGGTCCTCGTCGAAGAAGGCGGCAAAGAGCGGCGTGCGGAAGGTCAGGACGCGCAGGCCGTCGGTCGAGGTGCCCTCGGGAAAGAACAGCAGCCGGTGGCCGTGGGCCAGCCGTTCGCGGAAAAGCGCAGTCTGCGCGGCGGCATCGCGGCGGTCGCGGGTGATGAAGACAGTGCCGGTCGCCCGCGCCAGGAGGCCGATACCCGGCCAGCCCGCCACCTCCGCCTTGGAGACGAAGTAGACCGGCCAGCGGCTGTTCAGCACGAAGATGTCGAGCCAGGAGGAATGGTTGGCCACAAGCGCGCCGCGCGGCGCGGGCGGGCTGCCGCCCGCCCTGACCTTCAGCCCCATGATCCGCAGCACGAAGCGGCAGACCACGCGGGTGATGTGCGGCGTCCAGGGGCGGTCCATGCCGTGCAGCGGACGCTCGATGAGGCGCAGGAGCATCATGAGCAGCAGCCCCGTCACCAGCACCAGCGCGATCGGCGTGCCGCGCCAGGCCACGCGCAGCCGTTCGGACAGGGTGAAGGGCGGATGGGCCGGCGGCTCTTCCCCCTCCCAGGTGTAGCTCATGTCGCCCGCTCCCGCGTGTAGACCGCGCGCTGCCGCTCGGTCATGCGGGCGGTGTCCATCACGAGGCAGACGTCGGTGGTGTTGAAGGCGTGGTCGACGTAGGCGCCCTCGCCCACGCAGCCGCCGAGCCTGAGGTAGGCCTTGATCAGCGCGGGCACCTCGAGCATCGCGCCCACCCGGTCGATATCGGCCTCGGGGACCAGGTTCATGTCCTGGAAATTGCGGGCGCGCACCCGCAGGTCCGGCGGCGCGAGGTGGCGGTGGTGCAGGAGCGACAGCGGCTGCGCCAGCCGCGCGATGTCGGTGCCGTGGAAGCTGGCGGTGCCGAACAGCACCTCGATGCCGTGGTCGGTCACGTAGGCGGCCAGCCCCTGCCAGAGGTGGAACATCGCAGGTCCGCCGCGGTAGTCGGGATGCAGGCAGGAGCGCCCCAGCTCCAGCAGCCTGCGGCCCGAGCGGCGCAGCGGCCCGAGGTCGTATTCGTCCTCCGAGTAGAACTGCCCGGCCTCCGCCGCGCGGTCGTCGCGCAGGAGCCGGTAGACCCCCACCACCATGTCGCCGCGCGCCGGGTCGCAGACCAGCAGGTGATCGAAGAACGGGTCGAAGCGGTCGCGTTCCAGCCGGTTCTCGTGATCGACCAGCGGGCCGTCGCCGCCCAGCTCGGCCACGAAGACGTCGTAGCGCAGCCGCTGCGCCGCCGCCACGTCCGCCGCGTCCCGGGCCAGCCGCACTGTAAAGCTGTCGCTCATGTGTTTCGTTCCGCCGGCCGCCCGGCGCCCTGTGCCACCCCGTATCCGGGCGCGTTCTAGAGCATCTCGGCCCGGTTTGGAAACGCCCAATTGCCGGGCGTGGCGCTTGCCGCGACCGCACAGTGGTTAACCATTTGTCAACCGGTGACGCCCTAGTTTAGGTTTCGAACACGGGAACGAGGGCCACGACCGAGCCGTCGAGCACGACCTTGCCCTGTTCCCTGAAATTGACGGTGATGCGCCCGTCGATGTTGGACTGGACCTGACCCAGGCCCCAATCCGGCTGATCCGGATGGCGGACGATCTGACCGGGCTCCAGCAAGGCGTTGATGTCGTTCATGTCCGTTCGTCCTTGTGGAGATAGAAATGCAGAATGTCAGCGCCACGCTCGCAGCACTTGTGGGGTCGCGCCTGTGCCACGACCTTATCAGCCCGATCGGTGCGATCCAGAACGGACTTGAGCTGATTGCCCTGTCGGGGGCCGACCAGTCCAGCCCGGAGATGACGCTGATCCAGGACAGCTGCGCCAGCGCCGCGGCGCGCATCCGGTTCTTCCGGGTGGCCTATGGCGCGGCGGGCGAGGCGCAGATGATGTCGCGCCGCGAGATCGCCGGCATCCTGTCGGGCGTGACCAGCGGCGGGCGGCTGACGGCGGAATGGTCGGCGGCGGAGGACCAGCCGCGCCCGGAGGTGCAGCTCTGCTTCCTGGCCTTCCAGTGCTGCGAGAGCGCGCTGCCCATGGGCGGCGCCGTGCGGATCGAGAACGACGCGGCCGGCTGGACGGTGCGCGCATCGGGCGCACGGATCAACGGCGACCGGACGTACTGGGATCACATCAACGGCGCGGCGCCGCTGGACACGCCGCCGCCCGACAAGGTGCATTTCGCGTTGCTGCCGATCCTCGCAGCAGTGCGCGGGCGGCAGTTGCTGGCCACCCTGACGGACGATTCGATCACCCTGAAGATCGCCTGACGCAAGGTCCCGGAGCGGCCCGCCCGGAGCGGAGCGGGGCGGCGGCGCGAAGCCCCGCCCTACGTCATGTCGCGCAGGGCGGGTGCCGTCAGCATCGTCACTTCCGCAGGATGCCGTCGCCTTCGACGAGGTACTTGAACGAGGTGAGCTGCTCGACCCCCACCGGGCCGCGGGCGTGCATCTTGCCGGTGGCGATGCCGATCTCGGCGCCCATGCCGAACTCTCCGCCGTCGGCGAACTGCGTCGAGACGTTGCGCATCAGGATCGCCGAATCGAGCCGCTGGAAGAACCGGGCGGCGGCGGCATCGTCCTCGGTGATGATGCAGTCGGTGTGGTTCGAGCCGTAGCGCCGGATGTGCGCGATGGCGGCGTCGATGTCGTCCACCACCTTCGCGGCGATCACCATGTCGAGGTATTCCTTGCCCCAGTCGGCCTCTGTCGCCTCCTCGGTGCCGGCGATGGCGCGCAGGGTCTCGTCGGCGCGCACCTCCACCCCGGCGTCGATCAGCGCCCGGATGATGCCCTGCCCGATGTCGTCGACCACGTCGCGGTGGATCAGCAGGCATTCGGCGGCGCCGCAGATGCCGGTGCGCCGGGTCTTGGCGTTCTTGACGACCGAGAGCGCCTTCACCGGGTCGGCGTCCTTGTCGATGTAGATGTGCACGATGCCTTCGAGGTGGGCGAAGACCGGCACGCGGGCCTCGCGCTGGACAAGACCCACGAGGCCCTTGCCGCCGCGCGGGATGATGACGTCGATGTAATCGGTCATGGTCAGCATCTCGGAGACGGCGGCCCGGTCGCGGGTCGGCACCATCTGGATCGCATCCTCGGGCAGACCGGCCTCCTGCAGGCCGTGCACGAGGCTGGCGTGGATCGCGGCGCTGGAGTGCAGCGATTCAGAGCCGCCGCGCAGGATCACCGCATTGCCCGACTTCAGGCAGAGCGCGCCCGCGTCCGCGGTCACGTTGGGCCGGGATTCGTAGATCACGCCGATCACGCCGAGCGGTGTGCGCACGCGCCGGATGTGCAGGCCCGAGGGCTGGTCCCATTCGGCGATGACCTTGCCCACGGGATCGTCCTGCTGCGCCACGGCGATCAGGCTGTCGCGGATCGCGGCGATGCGGTCCTCCGTCAGGGTCAGGCGGTCCATCATCGCGTCCGAGAGACCCTTTTCGCGCCCGTAGTCGAGGTCCTTTGCGTTGGCCTCGACGATGGCGGCGCGGTTGTCCCACAGGTGAGCTGCGGCGGATTCGAGCGCCTTCTGCTTGGCAGCGGCTGGTGCGAAGGCGAGATCCGCTGCGGCGGCGCGCGCGCGCGTGCCGATGTCCTGCATCAGGGCGGGGATGTCGGTGAGATCCTTCATGGGCCTTGCCTTCGTGGTTGGGGTTCGAGGGGTATTTTTACAGGGGATGCGCGCAGGGCGCCAGTTCTTCGGACGCCCGCGCGCGCCCCGGTTCAGAACGGGTCAGAGCGCCATGTCGTCGCGATGGACAAGCACGGCGCGCCCCGGATAGCCGAGGATCTGCTCGATCTCGGCGCTGTGGTGGCCGGCGATCTGGCGCGCCTCGGCGGCGGTGTAGCGGGCGAGCCCCTGCCCCAGCGTGGTGCCGTCGGGGGCGCGCAGCGTCACCGGGTCGCCCCGGCCGAAGGTGCCTTCGACACGGGTGAGACCTGCGGGCAGCAGGCTTTTCCCGCGGGCCAGCGCCTGCGTGGCGCCCGCGTCGATGATCAGCGTGCCCTGCGACTTCATCGCGGCGATCCAGCGCTTGCGGGCAGCGTGCGGGTCCATGTCGGCAACGAACAGCGTGTGCGGCGCCCCGTCCCTGAGGCGCGCCAGCGGGTGATCCGCCGCCCCGTGCATGATGACCATGGCGCAGCCGGAGGCCATGGCGGTCTTGGCGGCCATCACCTTGGTCTTCATCCCGCCCTTGGATAGGCCCGAGCCCGCGTCACCGGCCATCGCCTCGACCTGCGGTGTTATATCGTTCACCGTCGCGAGGCGCTGTGCCTGCGGGTCGTTGCCGGGGTTGCCGGTATAGAGCCCATCGACATCCGACAGCAGGATCAGCAGGTCGGCGCCGGTGGTGACGGCGATCTGCGCCGCGAGGCGGTCGTTGTCGCCATAGCGGATCTCGTCCGTGGCGACGGTGTCGTTCTCGTTCACGATGGGCACGGCGCCGTGGCTGAGCAGCGTGGCCAGCGTGGCGCGGGCGTTCAGGTAGCGGCGGCGGTCGGCGGAATCCTCAAGCGTCACCAGCACCTGCGCGGTGATCAGACCGTGGCGGGCCAGCGCCTCAGCCCAGGCGTGGGCAAGGCGGATCTGGCCGCAGGCGGCGGCGGCCTGAGCCTGTTCCAGCGGCAGCGTGGTCTGCGGCAGGCCGAGCAGCCCGCGCCCCAGCGCGATGGAGCCGGAGGAGACCAGGATCACGTCCTTGCCGGCGGCCTTCTGTTCGGCGATGTCCTCGGCGATGGCGGCGAGCCAGTCCCGGCGCAGGTCGCCGGTCTTGCGGTCCACCAGCAGCGCAGAACCGATCTTGACCACCAGCCTGCGCGAGGCGGTCAGGGCTTCCAAGGCTTGTCCTCCTCGTCCTCCGGATCGGCGGGACGGTCGGCTGCGCGGCGGGCATCGACATGCGGCCGGAGCGCGCGCAGCACCTCGGTCACGCCTTCCTTGGTGGCGCCGGACATCAGCATGACGTTCTCGGCCCCGGCGGCCTCCAGTTCGTCCTTGAGGAAGGCGCGTTCCTCGTCGTCCATGGCGTCGATCTTGTTCAGCACGGTGATGCGGGGCTTGTCGGTCAGCCCCTCGCCGTAGGCGTCGAGTTCGTCGCAGATGGTCTGCCAGTCCTCGATCAGCGTGCCGGAGGTGCCGTCGATCAGGTGCAGAAGGACAGCGCTCCGCTCGATATGGCCGAGGAAGATGTCGCCCAGGCCACGGCCTTCGTGCGCGCCCTCGATCAGGCCGGGGATGTCTGCCACGACGAATTCGGTGTTGTCGACCTTCACCACCCCGAGGTTCGGGTGCAGCGTGGTGAACGGGTAATCCGCGATCTTCGGCCGGGCGTTGGAGGTGGCGGCGAGGAAGGTGGACTTGCCCGCGTTGGGCAGCCCCACGAGACCCACGTCCGCGATCAGCTTCAGCCGCAGCCAGAGGGTGCGTTCGATGCCTTCCTGACCGGCGTTGGCGCGGCGCGGCGCCTGGTTGGTGGAGGTCTTGAACCGCAGGTTGCCCCAGCCGCCGTTGCCGCCCTTGGCCAGCAGGACGCGGTCGCCCAGCGTGGAAAGATCGGCGATGACGGTTTCCTCGTCCTCGTCGATGATCTCCGTGCCCACGGGCACGCGCAGCAGGATGTCGTCGCCGTTCTTGCCGGTGCGGCCGCGGCCCATGCCGCCCTGCCCGTTCTGGGCGAACCAGTGCTGCTGGTAGCGGAAGTCGATCAGCGTGTTGAGGCCGTCCACGGCCTCTGCCCAGACGGAACCGCCCGTGCCGCCGTCACCGCCGTCGGGGCCGCCGAACTCGATGAACTTCTCCCGGCGGAACGAGACCGAGCCGTTGCCGCCCGAGCCGGAGCGGACATAGACCTTGCAGAGATCGAGGAATTTCATCGGAACGTGCTTTCGAACTGGGTGGCCGGGATGTAGCGGGATTTGCGTACGGGAACAAGCGATCCCGGCGTGTGGAAGGGGCGGACTGCGCGCGGGCCGGACCGTTGCGCAGGCGGGGTGTCACGGGTGCGCCGGGTGGGCGTCCGCGGGGTCATGTTGTGGCGGCAACGGCGCATCGGCGGGCAGGATCACCCGCTCTACCGTCACCGGCCGGCCGTGGAAGAAGGCGTGCCGTTCTTCGCTGTGCGTCGGGCCATGGAAACCGAGTTTCGCCAGCACCCGGGCAGAGCCCGCGTTGCCGGTGATCCAGCCACTGTGGAGGGTGGCCCCATGTTCGGCGCGGTGGTGGCGGATCGCGGCCTCTGCCGCTTCGGTCATCAGCCCCCTGCCCCAATGGTCGCGGCGCAGCCAGTAGCCCAGTTCCCACGCCGCCGGACGGTCGTCGGCAAGGCGGCTGGCGTGCTCGATGGTCAACACCCCGCAGGGCACGTCCTCAGCGACCAGCGCCAGCGTTCCGGGCCGCCCGGCAAAGCGTTCGACGAAGGCCGCGCCATCCGCCGCCGCGTAGGGATGCGGCACGGAGGTCAGCCAGCGATGCACTTCGGGATCGGCGATGTGGCGGGTGATCCAGCCCTCGTCCCCGGCGCGAAGAGGCCGGAGGACCAGCCGCTTCGTGCGCAACATGGGGGGCTCCTCAGCTCAGCTTTTTCAGGTAGGTCCAGGTCGGGACCTTCGACTGGCGCGCGACGGAATAGGATTCCGCGTCGCCGATGTATTCGAAGCCGCAGTTCACCAGCACCTTGGCCGAGGCCGGGTTGTCCTGGAAGACAGAGGCGAACATCGTCTTGTTGTTCAGCGGGTTGGCCTCTACCAGGGCGCGCACGGCCTCCGACGCGAGGCCGGTGTTCCAGAAGGCGGGCGCCACCCAGTAGCGGATTTCCGACTGGTCGCGGTCCAGCCGCATCAGCTTGATCACGCCCATGAATTCCGACCCGCCGACGCGGGTCCCGTCCATCGCCCAGATGTCCCATTCGCGGTCCGGCGCCACGGCGCGGGTCACGAAAGCCTCTGCCGCGCCGGGGGGCACGGGGTGCGGGATCGTGGGGGTCATGGCGGCCACGCGCTTGTCGGAGGCGTAAAGCTCCCACAGGCCCATGTCGGACCGGCGCACGGGGCGCAGGTCGAACCGTTCGGTTTCCACAACAGGAAGGTCATTCGTCAAATCAAGGCCCATCTGCACTCTCCTCTCGTGCATCCCTCGCAATCACGAAGGTCTGGGATAACGGACATACATGTCCGATATAAGGCCGGGCCCGGTCGCTCAAAAGGCGAAGGGGACCGGCCGGTTGGCCGATCCCCCGTCTGTAACTTTCAGACCTGAAAACCGGCTTACTCGGCAGCCTCCGCTGCCGGCATTACGGAAATGAAGGTGCGGCCTTTCAGTCCCTTGTGGAACTGGACGGCGCCCTCGACCGTGGCAAAGATCGTGTGGTCGCGGCCCATGCCGACGCCTTCGCCCGGCCAGAACTTCGTGCCGCGCTGACGCACGATGATGTTGCCGGGGATAACGGCCTGGCCGCCGTAAAGTTTCACGCCGAGGCGACGACCTGCGGAGTCGCGACCGTTGCGGGAGGAACCGCCTGCCTTTTTATGTGCCATGTGTCTCTCTCCTTACTATCGGTTACGCGAGGGTCTTCGCCTGCTCGACCCACTCCGGCTTCACCTTGGTGGCCTCGAAGGTTTCCGGGTCGACAGCGGCGAGCTGCGCGTAGGTCGTGATGCCTGCGTCGTTCAGCTTCTTGGCGGCGGCGGGGCCGACACCGGTGATCTGGGTCAGGTCGTCACCTTCGCCACCCTTTGCGGCGGCTGCGGGTGCGGCTGCGTCGTTCGACGCGGCCTTCGGAGCGGAGCCCGCGCCGATTGCGGCCTTGACGCCGGTCTTGTCTGCGCCTTCGGACAGGATCTCGGTGATCCGCAGGACGGTCAGTTGCTGACGGTGGCCCTTGGTCCGCTGCGAGCTGTGCTTGCGGCGACGCTTCACGAAGTGGATCAGCTTCTCGCCCTTGACCTGGTCCACGACCTCGGCCTGCACGGCCGCGCCCGACACGAAGGGTGCACCGACGACGACGGAGTCACCGCCGAGCATCAGGATGTCGTTGAACTGAACGGTCTCGCCAGCGTCTGCGGCCAGCTTTTCCACCCGGAGGGTGTCGCCGGCTGCGACCTTGTACTGCTTGCCGCCGGTTTTCATCACCGCGAACATGCGCGTCTTCCTTTTCTCTGCCGCGTCCTTCGGCCCCCGGTTCCGGGCGTTGGCGGGGCGCCTGCCCCGGCCTCGAACTGCGCGTCTTTCTCAAGACGTTGGTTGATGTGCCCTGCGTCGGGCGGGTATCTCAAAAACGAAAGGCGGGGCCTGAGCCCCGTCCTTTGGTCCGGTGCCTATACGCGCGTGCGACAGGCCTGTCAAGCGCTCCGCACCCCGCGGCGCGCCCTGTTCTACAGCTCCTGCGTCTGCATCTGTTCCGCCGCGGCGAGCCCCAGCGCATAGGACACCTCGTCGTACATCGCGTTGAACCCGGCAAAGAGCGCGCGGTTCAGAAGACGCCCCTCGGGCGTGGCGGAAATCTCGATGTACTGGGCGAGTTCCGCGTCCGTCAGCGGCTCGTAGGCCAGCATCAGGAAGGCATAGAGCCATTCGCGCGTGTCGTCGCGGGTCTCTTCCTCCTGCCCCCAGACGTCGGCGAGGATGTCGCCCTCCGTCATCGCCAGGCCGCCGCCGTCCACCAGCCCGCGGTAGAACTGGAAGGAGGCGTTGAGCGCGCCGGCCACGTTGGCCTCGAGCAGGTCGTTCACCTCGATGAAGCGGGTGAGTTGCTGCATCCGCGGCGCGTCGAGATCGGCGGCAAGGAAAGCCTGCCGCGCGGTGTCCTCCACCTCGTCGTCGATCATCGCGCGGCGCGCCGAAAGCTCGAGCTGCACGATGCGGGTGCCCGTCTCGGACGAGAAGAAGTCGACCAGCGGCCCGATGTCGGTGCCGTCCAGCAGATGGGCGAAGTGGTTGCGCATGACGATGTGCATCTTCGGCACGTCGTAGATCTGCGACAGAAGGGTCTGCCAGCGGGCGTTGTCCCCGCCCTGGAACATGTCGTCGCCAAGATCGGCCCCGTAGGCCAGCCCCTCGACGCGCATGATCTCGAGCATGGAATCGATCTGCAGCGCATCCAGCAGGTCGTCGATGCCCTCCTTCGCCGGATCGGCGCGCAGCGGCAGCGCGGCGACAAGGCAGAGCATCAGTGCGGCGGCGATGCGCATGAGCCCTGCCCCCGCGGGCTGCTGCGCGAATCTGGTGGCGGTGGCCATGGGGTTGTCCGGGTCCTCGTGCGTGTTTGCTGGGTTACAGGTAGCCCGGCAGGCGGGCGGCAACAACCGTGTTGCGCGGCCTGTGCGGCGCTCCGGCGAAATTCCGTTGTTTTGGCTGTTGCACCTGCCTTTTGAATTGTCTAAACGCCCCTCTACCCAGACCCCCGCGGAGAGGTGCCGGAGTGGTCGAACGGGGCGGTCTCGAAAACCGTTGTGGGCGCAAGTCCACCCAGGGTTCGAATCCCTGTCTCTCCGCCACTATTCCCTGACTATGGATCGCCCTCTCCTGCCTTGCGCAGGAAAGACGGCGTGTGGGGATTGTCGGCTTTGTCTGACATATCATGTGCGCGGGTCATCGGCGTGACATGCCCGCGGGTTCCTTTTTTTCGCGCCTCCAATAGATGTGGAGCCGCGCGGCGGCGGCACCTTCCGGTCCAGCGCCGCCCCTTGCCCCATCATTCACATCCACCGGCAAATGCTTGCGCGCTCGGGAACCGTCTCCATATCTCATCCATTACCGCATGGAAGCGGCACGGAGGCTTGGATGGGCTATGTAAAGACAGCGATGCTCATGGCGGCGATGACGGCGCTGTTCATGGGCGTGGGCTACCTGATCGGCGGCACGGGCGGCGCGATGATCGCGCTTCTGGTGGCGGCGGGGATGAACGTCTTCACCTGGTGGAACTCGGACCGCATGGTCCTGCGCATGCACAACGCGCAGCCGGTGGTGCGCGGCGACCGGATGGGGCTGCACGCCCTCACGGCCGAACTGGCGCGCAACGCCGGCCTGCCGGAGCCCAAGGTCTACCTGATCGACACGCCGCAGCCCAATGCCTTTGCCACCGGGCGGAACCCCGAGAATGCCGCCGTGGCGGTGACCTCGGGCCTGATCCGCAGCCTCAGCCGCGAGGAGCTGGCCGGCGTGATCGCGCATGAGCTGGCGCATATCCGCAACCACGACACGGCGATCATGACCGTGACGGCGACCTTCGCCGGGGCGATTTCCATGCTTGCGAACTTCGCGATGTTCTTCGGCGGCTCGCGCGAGAGGCTGGGCCTGATCGGCACGCTTCTGATGATGTTCCTTGCCCCGCTGGCGGCGGCGCTGGTGCAGATGGCGATCAGCCGGACGCGGGAATACGCCGCCGACAAGGCCGGGGCGGAGATCTGCGGCCAGCCGCTCTGGCTGGCCTCGGCGCTGGAGAAGATCGCCGTGGGCGCGGCCCGCATCGACAACCACGCGGCAGAGCGCAACCCGGCCACGGCGCATATGTTCATCATCAACCCGCTGCATGCCCACAAGCACGACAACCTGTTCGCGACCCACCCCGCGACGGAGAACCGGATCGCTGCCCTGCGCGCCATGGCCGGTCAGGCAGGTTCGGGACGTGTGCGGGACACCGCGACCGTCTCTTCCAGCAGCGTGCCGAAGACCCGCGCGCGCCGTCAGTCCGGTCCCTGGTCGTAAGGGTCCGGAGAGGCGACTGCGGCGACGCCTTGCCGTCGGGCGAATGGCCCCGCCCTGATGCCACCGCTTTGCGTCCGCCTGACCTTCTGAGCGGACAAGGCAGGTATCGCTCGCCCACGCCGTTGGATAAGGTGCCGGTCAAACAGAGAGGTACACATGGAGCTTATCGCAAAAGCAACCGCCCTGGTGGGCGGCACCGTCGCATACGTGCGGCGCATGGGATCGCCGGCACATCAGGCCTTTGGCGCAAAGCCCGACATTCCCGAGGCCCGTGCGCAGGGCATCATGACGCTGAAGATGCCGGTTGCCGAAGGCTGGAAGGACGGCCGACTGCCGACCTGCGCGCCCGGGCTCAAGGTCAACGCCTTTGCCAGCGGGCTCGACCATCCGCGCTGGATCGAGGTGCTGCCGAACGGCGACGTGCTGGTGGCGGAGTCGAAGGAACAGGCCGGGCCGCCGAAGACGCTGATGGATCACGCCGCGCAGGCGACGATGCGCCGGGTCAAGGCCATCGGCAAGAGCGCCAACCGCGTCACCCTGTGGCGCGACGCGGACGGCGACGGCGTGGCGGAGATCCGCAAGGTCTTTGTCGAAAACCAGAACCAGCCTTTCGGCATGGCGCTGGTGGGCAACCGCTTCTACCTCGGCAACACGGACGGGATAAAGGTCTTCGACTACGCCGACGGAGACGAGGCGCTGTCCGGCGACGGAGAGAAGCTGGTCGATTTCAAGCCGCACGGCCACTGGACGCGGAGCCTGATCGTCTCGCCCGACGGGACGAAGATCTATGCCGGGGTCGGGTCGCTGTCGAACATCGGCGACCAGGGCATGGCGGCCGAGGAAGGCCGCGCGGCGATCTGGGAACTGGACGTGGCCACGGGCGCGGCGCGCATCTTCGCCTCCGGCCTGCGCAACGCGGTCGGCATGGCGTGGGAGCCGGTGACCGGCAAGCTCTGGACCGTGGTGAACGAGCGCGACGGCCTCGGCGACGAGACGCCGCCGGATTACCTGACCTCCGTTCAGGACGGCGGGTTCTACGGCTGGCCCTATTGCTACTGGGGCAAGACGGTGGACGACCGCGTCGCGCAGGACCCGGAGATGGTCGCGCAGGCGATCACGCCGGACTACGCGCTTGGCGGGCACACGGCGTCGCTGGGGCTCTGCTGGATGCCCGAAGGCACCCTGCCCGGTTTCGGCGCGGGCATGGTGATCGGCCAGCACGGATCGTGGAACCGCTCGAAGCTGAGCGGCTACCGGCTGATCTTCATCCCTTTCGAGGGCGGCAAGCCGAGCGGCCCGGCGCGGGACATCCTGTCGGGTTTCCTGTCGGAGGACGAGAAGCTGGCCTACGGACGGCCTGTCGGGGTGACGCTGGGACCGGACGGCGAGTCGCTGCTGATGGCGGATGACGTGGGCGACGTGATCTGGCGGGTGACGGCGGCCTCCTGAGCGCCGTTGCGGGCGCCTGCATTCACCGAAGCGCCCGACATAGATGCTGCGGCCCTGTCACGGATCAGGGCCGCAGCTTTCCCCCGGTCAAGCCTGCCTTGCGGAAAGACGCTCTGTATAGCGGATGGTCCTGTCGCGAGGCCCCGCCGCCGTCACACCGGCACCTGCCGCGTGTGTTTTATCCGGCGCAGGGCGAAGATGGTGGATGTGCCCGCCACGCAGTCCAGTTCGAGCAGGCGCCGCATCAGGATGTCCTCGAAATCGGCGATGTCGCGCACGACCATGTGCAGCATGTAGTCCCACTCGCCGGTGACCGAGTAGACCTCCATGATCGCGGGTTCGTCGTCGACCGCCTGCTGGAAAGCCGCCCGCGCCTGCGCGTCCTGCGACTTCATCCGCACCTGGCAGTAGACATCCATGCCGCGCCCGACCTTTGCCGGATCGACCAGCCGCACCGGCGGGCCGATCACGCCGCGTTCCTCCAGGCTGCGGATGCGGCGCCAGACCGTCGCGGCAGAGCTGTTCGCCGCCTCGGCCAGTTCCGCCACGGAGAGCGAGGCGTCGCGCTGGAGCATCGAAAGCAGTTTGGCCTCTACCGGCGATAGCGGATCGAGATCGTTCATCTGGGCGCCCCTTCTGAAAGGAATCACTCACATTGGACCCTGCCTGGGACGTCGTTGAAAGCCCTTTTCACCCGAAATGCCGTATCATCGGGGCCAAGCGACACATGTCCGCACCGGGAGGAGACCGATGACAGACCAGACGCCGATCCTGAAGGATTACGCGCTGAGCGACCGCTACACACGCACCGAAGGCCGGGTGTTCATGACCGGGACGCAGGCCATCGTGCGCATTGCGCTGGACCAGGCGCGGCGCGACCGGGCGCGCGGGCTCGACACGCGGGGGTATATCTCCGGCTATCGCGGCTCGCCGGTGGGGGGCATCGACCTCGAGATCGGGCGAAACGCCGACATCGTGCGCGAGGCGGGCGTGACCTTCCTGCCCGCGGTAAACGAGGAATTCGGCGCGACGCAGATGATCGGCACCCAGCAGGTGGAGACCGATCCCGACAAGGAATGCCGCGCCGTCTTCGGCCTCTGGTACGGCAAGGGGCCGGGGGTGGACCGGGCGGGCGACGCGCTGAAGCACGGCAACGCCTACGGGTCCTCGCCCCACGGCGGGGTGCTGGTGGTGGCGGGCGACGACCACGGCTGCGTGTCCTCGTCGATGTCGCACCAGTCCGACGTGGCCTTCATGAACTTCTTCATGCCGACGCTGAACCCCGCCAACGTGGCGGAGTTCCTGCCCTTCGCCGAATGGGGCTATGCGCTGTCGCGCTTCTCGGGGATGTGGGTCGGCTTCAAGGCGATCTCCGAAACCGTGGAATCCGGCATGTCGTTCGAGCTGGCGCCGGACCGGACATTTCTCACGCCCGACTTCACGCCGACTGCCGACGGCCTGCACTACCGCTGGCCCGACCTGCCCGGCCCGCAGATCGAGGCGCGGCTGGAGCACAAGAAAAACGCCGTGATGGCCTTTGCCCGCGCCAATCCCATCGACCGCGCCGAATGGGGCCACCCTGCCCGCTTCGGCATCGTCACCACCGGCAAGGCACATCTGGACGTGCTGGAGGCGCTGCGCCTGCTGGGGATCGACCGGACGCGCGCGGCGGAGCTTGGCATCGACCTCTACAAGGTCGGCATGGTCTGGCCGCTGGAACATGACGGCGCGCTGGAGTTCGCCCACGAGAAGGACGAGCTGCTGGTGGTCGAGGAGAAGCGCGGCATCATCGAAAGCCAGCTCAAGGAGTATTTCTACGATTTCCCCGGACGCAAACCGCGCCGCATGGTGGGCAAACGCGACGAGACCGGCCAGCGCCTGATTCCCTGGACGCAGGAGCTTGGCCCGGTGATGCTGGCCCGGCACATCGCCGACCGGCTGGAACGCAACGGCATCGTCGATCTGCGGGATCGCGCGGCCCATGTGACCGACGCGCCGCAGCCGATCCATGTCGCTGGTGCGACCCGCACGCCGTATTTCTGTTCGGGCTGTCCGCACAACACCTCCACCAAGGTGCCCGAGGGGTCGCAGGCCTTTGCCGGGATCGGCTGTCACTTCATGGCCTCGTGGATGGGGCGCAACACCACCTCGCTGATCCAGATGGGCGGCGAAGGTGTGAACTGGGTGGCGCGGTCGAAGTTCAACGGCAACCGGCACGTGTTCCAGAACCTCGGCGAAGGGACCTATTACCACTCCGGGTCGCTGGCCATTCGCCAGGCGATTGCCGCGGGCACCAACATCACCTTCAAGATCCTGTTCAACGACGCCGTGGCGATGACCGGCGGGCAGCAGGTGGACGGGCCGATCTCGGTCGAGGCGATTGCCCGGTCGGTGCTGGCCGAAGGCGCGAAGAAGGTCGTCATGGTAAGCGACGCGCCCGACGGCCTGCCCCGGGTTCCCGGTGTCACCGCCTTCCACCGACGCGATCTGGACCGCGTCCAGCGCGATCTTCGCGAGATCCCCGGCACCACCGTCCTGATCTACCAGCAGACCTGCGCCACGGAGAAACGCCGCCTGCGCAAGCGTGGCCTGATGGAGGATCCGAAGCGCTACGCCGTCATCAACCCGCTGGTCTGCGAGGGCTGCGGCGACTGTTCGGTGGAAAGCAACTGCCTGAGCGTGGAGCCGCTGGAGACGGAATTCGGCCGCAAGCGCAAGATCAACCTCAACACCTGCAACAAGGATTTCACCTGCCTGAACGGCTTCTGCCCCAGCTTCGTCACGGTGGAGGGCGCGACGCTGAAGCGCGGCAAGGGCGCGGGCGACGCGGCCTTCGACCGGCTGTCGCAAAGGCTGACGGAGCCGGTGGGGCCCGCGCTGGACCGGCCCTGGGACATCGTCGTCACCGGCGTGGGCGGGACGGGCGTGGTCACGGTCGGACAGGTGATCGCCATGGCCGCCAACCTCGAAGGCAAGGGCGCATCGGTGCTGGACTTCATGGGGTTTGCGCAGAAATTCGGCCCGGTCATCAGCTACATCCGCATGGCAAAGGAGCCCGAGGCGGTGAACCAGGTGCGGGTGGAGCCCGCCTCCGCCGACGCGCTGATCGGTTGCGACATTGTGGTCAGCTCTTCCCCCAAGGCCTCGCAGACTTTCCACGCGGGCACCCGGGCGGTGGTGAACACCGCCGTCATGCCGACGGGCGACCTCGTCCGGAACCGCGACGCGGACCTGAACGCCGGGCAGCGTCTGGCGGCGATTGCCGGGGGTGTCGACGCGGCGCATCTGAAGACGCTCGATGCCAACGCCCTGTCAGAGGCGCTTCTGGGCGATACCGTCTTTGCCAACGTGATGATGCTGGGCGCGGCCTGGCAGGCGGGCCTCGTCCCCCTGTCGTACGATGCCCTGATGCGCGCCATCGAACTGAACGGCGTGAAGCCCGACCTCAACAAGCGCGCCTTCGCCTGGGGGCGGATCGTGATGACCGACCGGGCAGAGGCGGAGGCCGCTGCCGGGCTGACCGCCGCGCCGGTGATGACGCTGGACGAGACGATCGACCGCCGCGCTGCCTTCCTGACGGAATATCAGGACAGCGCCTGGGCGGACCGCTATCGCACCGTGATCGACCGGGTGCGCGCGGCGGAGGTGGCGGCGACCGGTGCGCCCGGCCCGCTGACGGAAGCCGCCGCGAAGGGGCTGTTCAAGCTCATGTCCTACAAGGACGAATACGAGGTCGCGCGGCTGCACAGCCAGACAGGGTTTGCCGAAGGGCTGAAGGATCGCTTCGAGGGCGACTTCGTCGTGAAGCATCACCTTGCACCGCCGATGCTGCCGGGCAAGGACGCGCGGGGGCGGCCGCTGAAGCGCAGCTTCGGGCCGTGGATCGGCCCGGTGTTCCGTCAGCTGGCCCGCATGAAACGGCTGCGCGGCACGGCGCTCGATCCCTTCGGGTATACGCGCGAACGGCGCAGGGAGCGCGCCCTGATCGGGGAGTACACTGCGCTTCTGGACAGGCTCACCACCGGGCTGACCCGCGACAACGTCGAAGACCGGGCTGGCATCGCCGCCAGGGTCATGGAGATCCGTGGCTTCGGGCCGGTGAAGGACGCGGCGGTGGACCAAGTGCGCGGCGATATCGCACAGGCGCTTGAAGAGCGGGGCCTCTGACCGCTTTGACCGGTCAGGTGGCCTTCGACAATTGCGGCGCGCGCCTGTCCTCCTGATCGACAATCTGCCAAACGGCCCAACGTTGTGAAGAAGGGGCAGCGCGACCTGCCGCCCCTTCAGGCCGCCTTGTCAATTCGCTTCTCGACCGCTTGCGCCGGGCGGGTGGAGAAGCGGGAGACGAGGTCGTTCAGGCTGTCGGCGTCGCCCTGAAGCATCTGCGCGGCGGCGGTGGACTCTTCGACCATGGCGGCGTTCTGCTGGGTCACCCGGTCCAGATTGGCGATGCCGGTATTGATTTCGTTCAGGCCCTGCGCCTGATCGCCCGCGCTTGAGGCGATGCCTTCCACCATCCGGGACACGTCTGCCACCTTGTCGAGAACGTCCTGCAGGGCGTTGCCCGCCGCCTCCACCAGCCGCACGCCGTCGCGCACGCGTTCGCCCGAGCCCTGGATCAGGTCCTTGATCTGCTGCGCGGCCTCCGCGCTTCGCTGGGCCAGACCGCGCACCTCGGAGGCGACCACGGCAAAGCCCTTGCCCGAGTCCCCGGCGCGCGCCGCCTCCACCCCTGCGTTCAGCGCAAGGAGGTTCGTCTGGAAGGCGATGTCGTCGATGACGGTCGTGATCTCCGAGATCCGGTCAGAGCTTTTCTCGATCTCGCCCATGGCATCGACGGCGGATTTCATCACCTCGCCGTTGCGTTCGGCGATCTCGCGGGTACTGTGCACGGTGGTGTTGGCGTCCGCTGCATTCTTCGCGGCGGAGCGCACGCTGTTCAGCATCTCCTCCATCGCTGCGGCGCTTTGTTCGAGCGTCGCGGCCTGGGTTTCCGTCCGGCGCGACAGTTCGCCGGAGGCAGAGGCGATCTGGTCCGAGCTGCCGAGGATGCTTTTCGCGCCTTCCTTCACCTCTTCGACGACCTTGCGCAGATGGTCGACCGCGCGGTTGTAGTTGTCGCGCAGCGACCTGTATTCGTCGGGGAACTCCACCTCGATCCGGCGGTGCAGCACCCCGCTGGCGAGGCTGTCCAGCGCCTGCCCCAGTTCTTCCACCACGCGGATCTGCGCGGCGAGCGTCTGTGCGCGGCGTTCCTCGGCCGCGCGACCGGCGCGCAGCACCTCCAGCAGGGTGTCAAGGTTGCGGGCGATGCCGCCGATCTCGTCCTTGCGGGCGCTCATGCCGTGCTGCGTGTCGTAATTGCCCTGCGCCACATCGGACACCGCCGCGGCCAGCGACTTCAGCGGGCGGCCAAGGGTCCGGGACAACAGGTAAAGCGTCAGCGACATCATCAAGGCGAAGGTCACGGCGGCCAGTACGAAGATCCAGCGGACCCGGTTCCAGACCTCCTTCATCTTCGCGTCGTAGGAGACGGTGAAACCGAAGACGCCGATCACCGGACCGTCTTCACCGGCGAGGACCGGCACCGCCCGCACGCGCCCGCCGTCCGCCGAGACCGCCGTTCCGGAAGACATGACCTCCTGCGCTATCTCGCCGACCTGCCCCATGTCGTCCGCGTCGCCGAGCGCCAGCACGACGTCCCCTTCGGCCCCGATCACCACGGCGGCGCCCCCGCTTGCGCCGACGCTGCTGAAGGCGTGGGCGACCGCTTCCTCGATCTTGTCGGTCACGTTGAAGCGCAGGGGTTTGGCAAGATCCTCCGCGGCCTTGTCGGCGGCGCGTTCCCCCTGGAGGTTCACGTCTGCGACGGCCATCCGCTCGAGCAACTGCATGGCACCGCCGGACAGCACGCCCGCGACGACGATCGTGGTCAGGGCCATGATCGCGGCGCAGCGGATGAAGATGGAGTGGCGGGCGCCGGCCCGCGGGCCGTCTGAAGTCGTTTGCTCGGACATCGGATTTCTTTCAGGTTTTTTCCCGATTTTTCCGCGCGGCGGGTTCGCCCCCCGCGCGGCAGTGCAACTCATCGGCGCTTACATCAACGCTTCGGCATCGATGCCCACCGTCATCGCGCCGATGGGGGCGCCTGTGGCCGGGTCGTTGAGGGTGATGGAGATCTGCACCTGGTAGGTCTGGCTCGATTCGTCGAACTCGATCTCAGAGACATGCACCGCGCGGGGACCGACGCTGTAGGTCTGCTGGTACTTGTCCTCGTCGCCCTGCCAGTAGTCGGAGGTCGCCTGCGAGGCGGCGACGTTCAGGCCGAGGGCATCCATGACGATCACCTCCGTCATCATCCCGCCGGACCCCTCGACCCGCGACCGCAGAAGGTCGGATGCGGGGTTCATCAGAACGCCGTCGACCAGTTCGGAGGCGCCGGTGCCGACCTCGGCCCGCCATTTCTGGTCCATCTCCTCGATGGTGGCGGCGTCGTAGCCTGCGGTCTGGGCATTCTGTTTCGCGACCGCCGAAAGGATGGCGGGGTCCTGCGCCCAGGGCGCGATGTGGGTGTCGAGGAAGGCCTTCACGTTGGCCTCGGGTTCGGCCGCGAAGACCATGGTGGCCGAAAGGCCGAGCATGGCGGTGAAGAGTGCTGCGCGCATGGGGGGAGTCTCCGGTATCTGTGTCAGGTGGAGCGCACGCTACGCCCCAACACCTACCAGTCGGTAAAGGCGCCTCATTCAATTTCCGTCCAATTGTCGCAACCCGCACCGCGGGCGCTGACGAAAACGACCCCATGTCGCATTCGGCGCAGACGGCGCGGCGCGCCAGCCGCCAGCATCGCGGCATGACATCACCCGATCAGGCAGACGGAGACCTATCGAGATGAATGCGCCTCTTACCCGGCGGGGCGGCGGTCGCCGTGCCCGTGTCGCTGCCAGAACCGCCGCCCTCGCCCACGATCTCAGGCCGGTGCGGGCCGGGCTCACCGGCGGGCGTTACAATCCCCTGAGCGACGCAGAGGTGCTGCGCATCCACCGCACCGCGCTGACGGCGCTGGAAGAGATCGGGCTGTCAGGCGCGCCGGAGAGCGGTGTGGAGGCGATGGTGGCCGCGGGTGCCCTGCAGGGCGAAGATGGTCGCCTGCGCTTCCCTGCGGCGCTGGTGGAGGACATGCTGGCCCGGGCCGCGCGGGACATCCCGCTGCACGGTCGCGAGGCGCATCACGACCTCGACCTGTCGGGCAGCCGCGTGCACTACGGCACCGCCGGCGCTGCCGTGCACATGGTCGATCCGGCGGACCGCAGCTACCGCGAAAGCACGGTGCAGGACCTGCACGATGCGGCGCGGATCGTCGACGTGCTCGACAACCTGCATTTCCTGCAGCGCCCCATGGTGGCGCGCGACATTCCCAACGCGCTGGAGATGGACCTCAACACGCTCTACGCCTGCTGCTCGGGCACGACAAAGCACGTGGGCACCTCCTTTTCCGACCGCTCGCATGTGAGCACTGCGTTCGAGCTGCTGCACCTGATCGCGGGCGGAGAAGAGGCGTGGCGCGCCCGGCCCTTCGTCTCGAACTCCAACTGTTTCGTGGTGCCGCCGATGCGCTTTGCCACCGAAAGCTGCCAGACGATGGAGGCCTGCATCCGCGGCGGTATGCCCGTGCTCCTGCTCAGCGCGGGCATGGCCGGGGCGACCGCGCCCTCGACCATCGCCGGGGCCATCGTGCAGTCGGTGGCGGAATGCCTTGCCGGTGTGGTCTACGTCAACGCGCTGGCGCCGGGGCATCCGGCGATCTTCGGGACATGGCCCTTCGGGCTGGACCTCAGGACCGGGGCGATGAGCGTGGGCTCGGGCGAGCAGGCGCTGCTGACGGCGGGCTGCGGGCAGATGGCCCGGTTCTACGGCCTGCCCGGCGGATCGGCGGGCGGCGCCTCGGATTCGAAGCTGCCGGACATGCAGGCCGGGTGGGAACAGATGTGTTCCAACGTCATGGCCGGGCTGGCGGGCGTGAACATGATCTACGAGGCCGCGGGCATGCACGCCTCCCTTCTGGGGTTCTGCCACGAGAGCCTGATCCTGGGCGACGACCTGATCGGTCAGGCGCTGCGCTGCGTGCGCGGGATCGAGGTGGACGACGACACGCTCGCGCTGGATCAGATGCGCGAGGTCTGCCTTGAGGGTCCGGGCCACTACCTCGGCACCGACCAGACTCTGGGCCGGATGCAGAAGGACCACGTCTATCCGACGCTCGGCAACCGCATGTCGCCGAAGGAGTGGGAGGAGCGCGAGAAGCCCTGCCTGCAGGAGGCCGCGACCCGCAGGAAGGAGATGATCCTGTCCGTGCCCTCTGCCGCCCGGTTCCACGCCGATCTGGACCGTGCCATCCGGGCCCGCTTCCCGATCCACCTGCCCGCGTATTGACCCCGCCGCCCCGGCACGTAGACCGGGGCACAGCCAAGCGGGAGTCGCCTCATGCCCTATCTCATCCTCATCCTCGCGGTGGTGGCCGAAACCATCGGAACCACCGCGCTGCAGGCCAGCCAGCAGTTCACCCGGCCCCTGCCCTCTGTCGTGGTGGCGGTGTCCTACGCTGCGGCGTTCTACCTGCTGAGCATGGTGCTGAAGGTCATGCCGGTGGGCGTCACCTACGCGATCTGGTCGGGACTGGGCATCGTGCTGATCGCCGTCATCGGGCGGGTGGTCTTTGGCCAGAAGCTCGACCTTGCGGCGGTTTTGGGCATGGGCATGATCCTGGCCGGGATCGTGGTGATCCACCTGTTTTCTCGCGCGACACCGCACTGACCGGCACGGCCGCGGTGCACAAACGAAAACGCCCCGGACCATGGGTCCGGGGCGCAACATCGACAGATCAGACTGCGATCAGAAGCGGAAGTTACCGCGCAGCGAGATCGAGTCCTGCTGCAGGTCGGTTTCCGTGGAGCCGAGGTTCTCGAAGTCCTCGTTCAGGTATTCCGCACCGACGCTGAAGCGATCGGTCACCTTGTATTCCATGCCGAGGCCGTAAACCGGGGAGGTCGCCTCGCCGATGCTGGTGTTCACCTTGGAGACACCGGCGGTGCCGTAAACCAGCGCCGGGCCGAGGTCGTAGCCCATGCGTGCCTTGGCGCGGGACACGTTGTCCACGTCGAAGCCGTTGACGCTCAGGTCGTCGTTGCCCTGGAACTCTGCTTCACCACCCAGAACGATACCGTTACCGAACTGGTAGTCGTAGCCGCCGTGCAGGCCGTAGATCAGGCCGGTCTCTTCGGAACCGCCCGAGGACGCCTGTGCGCCGCCGAGGCTCAGACCGGCATAGCCACCCGTCCAGGTGCCGACCGGTGCAACCGGAACGACTTCAACCGGGGTGACCGGGGTCGGCTCGACCGGCGTCACGTCAAGGCTGCCTGCGGAAGCTGCGGTGCCAAGTGCTGCAATGGCGACGGTCATGGTCAGGATATGCTTTTTCATTTCCTTCGTCCTTTCTTTTGTTTTTCACGCCTCGTTCCGGGTCTCTGTCCGGTCTGCTCGGGCGCTCGACAGCCATGTGGCCATCCGTAGTACCCTTTCAACGGTTGAACCCCGCGTTTCCGTTCCCGATTTCGTGTGTAATTTCCAAGGACTGGCATTTCTTGGCCAATCGGTGCCGATGACGTGGATGCACCCGGCCATTCCCCGCCTGTTCCGCGCACGAAAACGTGAGGAACGATCCGTCACATCATTGCAACAGGGGGGTTTGCGACCGATTGGCACTGGTGTTTTGGCCCGACTGCCGCTACGCGGGCGGCAATCCGGACAAGAGGAAACAGACATGCAATTGCGCAACGTCGCGATCATCGCGCACGTCGACCACGGCAAGACGACCCTCGTCGACGAACTGCTGAAGCAATCCGGCGCTTTCCGCGCCAACCAGGCCGTGGCCGAACGGGCCATGGATTCGAACGACCTCGAACGCGAGCGAGGGATCACCATCCTTGCCAAGGCGACTTCCGTCGAGTGGAAGGGCACGCGGATCAACATCGTGGACACCCCCGGCCACGCCGACTTCGGTGCCGAGGTGGAACGCATCCTGTCGATGGTCGACGGCGTGGTGTTGCTGGTGGACGCCGCCGAAGGCCCCATGCCGCAGACCAAGTTCGTCACGTCCAAGGCGCTGGCGCTTGGCCTGCGCCCGATCGTGGTGCTGAACAAGGTCGACAAGCCCGACGCGGAGCCGGACCGCGCGCTGGACGAAGTCTTCGACCTGTTCTCGGCCCTCGACGCCGACGAGGACCAGCTCGACTTCCCGCATCTCTATGCCTCCGGCCGCAACGGCTGGTGCGACACGGAGCTGGACGGCCCGCGCAAGAACCTCGACGCGCTGTTCCGCCTGATCGTCGACCACGTGCCCGAGCCGAAGCAGGTCAAGCACGTGGACGAGGACTTCCGCATGCTCGCCGTCACCCTTGGCGCCGACCCCTTTGTCGGCCGCCTGCTTACGGGCCGCATCGAATCCGGCCACGTGAAGGTGGGTCAGACGATCCAGTCGATCAGCCGCATCGGCCAGAAGATCGAGCAGTTCCGCGTCACCAAGATCCAGGCCTTCCGCGGCCTGCAGATGCAGGACATCGACGAAGCCTTTGCCGGCGACATCGTGTCCGTCGCAGGCATGACCAAGACTACCGTGGCCGACACGCTCTGCGCGCTGGCGGTGGACGAGCCGCTCGAAGCCCAGCCCATCGACCCGCCGACCATCACCGTGACCTTCGGGATCAACGACAGCCCGCTCGCGGGCCGTGACGGCAAGAAGGTGCAGTCCCGCGTGATCCGCGACCGTCTTTATAAAGAGGCCGAGACCAACGTCGCCATCCGCATCAAGGACACCCCCGGCGGCGAGGCCTTTGAAGTCTCGGGCCGTGGCGAACTGCAGATGGGCGTCCTGATCGAGAACATGCGCCGCGAGGGTTTCGAGCTGTCGATCTCGCGTCCGCAGGTAATCATGAAGGAAGTCGACGGCCAGATGATGGAACCCGTCGAAGAGGCGACCATCGACGTGGACGACGAGTACTCCGGCGCGGTGATCGAGAAGATCACAGGCGTCCGCAAGGGCGAGCTGGTCGAGATGCGGCCCGCCGGTGCGGGCAAGACGCGGATCATCGCGCATGTCCCGTCGCGCGGCCTCATCGGCTATCACGGCGAGTTCCTGACCGACACCCGCGGCACCGGCGTTCTGAACCGCGTGTTCCACGGCTGGACCCCGCACAAGGGTGCCATCCCGGGCCGCCGCCAGGGCGTGCTGATCTCCATGGAAAGCGGCGAGGCGGTGGCCTACGCGCTATGGAACCTCGAGGATCGCGGCAAGATGATGATCGGCGCGCAGGCCCCGGTCTACACCGGCATGATCATCGGCGAGCATTCCCGGGACAACGACCTGGAAGTGAACCCGCTGAAAGGCAAGAAGCTGACCAACGTCCGCGCCTCGGGCACCGACGAGGCCGTGCGCCTGACCACGCCGATGTCACTGTCGCTGGAAGAGGCCATCGCCTACATCAACGACGATGAGCTGGTTGAGGTCACGCCGAACGCCGTGCGCCTGCGCAAGCGGTTCCTCGACCCGCATGAGCGCAAGCGCGCGTCGCGCTCTGCCTGACCGGGTTTCGCCCTCTCGCGAGGGCGACCCACCGGGGGGTGCCCCCCCGGACCCCCGCAGGTATTTTTTCCAAGATGAAGGAAGGGGCCGGGTCGGACCGGCCTCTTTCGTTTGTGGTACGAAGGTTTGGGGTCAGTCTGCGGCGGCGGGTTCGAGTTCTTCGCAGCCGCGGGTCTGAACGCATGTGCTGCTGGGCAGAGGTTCGGCGCGGCGCAGGACCCGCTTCGTGCAGTTCACTTCCCGGAGCAGCACGTAGGCCGGCGCGACGAGGGTCTTTTCCTCGATATAGATCGCCGGGTAATGGGTCATGGTGATCTGGCCCTTGTCGTTCTCGTCGTGCACGAGGCGGGCCTTGCGGACGAGACGCCGGGAATAATCGTATTTCGCCTCGACGCTGACTTTCTTGTAGCAGCGTGGAGCGGGAACCCCGTCTGTGTCCACCGCAGAAGCGGCGGAATTGGCAAGAGACGCCAATACCAATGTCCACGCCAAGACGCGTCCCATGTTGCCCCCTGTTTCAGCCCTGCGCCGGAGTCTTCAATATTTCCGGCGCATTGGCAAGTTTTCCACAGGCTGTGTCCGGAGAATTTCCGGGGCAGAAACACAAAGGCCACGGCAAGCAAAAAGGGCGCGGGTTGGCAGCTCCCCACGCCCTTCGATTTATTTCACCTCAGGAGAGGATTATCTGCAGGCGGTTTTCACGGCCACGTAATGACCGGGCGCTGCCAGCGTCTTGTTCTCCTTGTAGACCGCCGGGTAGTGCATCTGCACCATCTGACCGTTGGCTGCGTGCTCCCACTCGGTGTGAGCTGCCATGATCAGGGTCTTGGAGGTGTTGTACTTGGCGGGGACCCAAACTTTGTCGTAGCACGCCACGACCTGACCTTCCCAAGCGAAGGCCGGAGCTGCGAGAGCTGCGAGAACAGCGGCGCCAGCAAGAACTTTTTTCATGATCTTTCTCCCAAGAAAAAATTGTAGGTGAGAGAACCTTAGCCAAAGAAATTCAGGTGGCGCGACAGGAATTCCGTACTTGCCGACGCAAAATCGCCCTAGACCCCCGGATTCCCCCGGAAATTCGGGAATCTGTGGCCAGAGTGCCATATTTTTGCAACGGTTCCGCGGTGTTGGCGGCCCCAATTCGCTTTCAGAAGCGGAAACATTTCCAGATTCAGAAAACGTTGTTGTGGATAACTGCACGGTATTCACAGTTTCCCTCGAATCAGCCACTTCTCAAAGACAGGCGAAAGGCCGGAATCCGCCGATGGCAAAGCATTGCTCACGCTGCGGTGAAGTTCGGGCGGGAAGGCGCCGAATTGGGTTCAACTCCTGTGGATAACCCTGTGACCGAGTTCGATTTCACCCGTTGTCACCACCCGGGCGCACCAGCCGCCGTGCCCTCTCATCGCGGTGTAACCGCCCTGCCCCAGAACCGTCTCCATCCGTGAGCACGGCGCGCAGGGAGCGGTGATCTCCAACTCGACCTCGCCGATCTGAAGGCCGAACTCCCGCGCGGCGGTCAGGTTGAGCCCGGAAACCACGATATTGCGGCGAAGCATCTCTGCCGTGACCGTCCTCCCGCAGAGCGCCGCGATGACGGGGATGTGTTCGGCCTGGATCAGGGTGACGGCACGCTTGCCGCCGCGCCCGTGGTCGCCCTCCAACCCGCTTTCCGTCACCGTGCAGCGGGTGACGGAAAGCGGGGGTGCCAGCCGGGCGGGCCGGAGGCCGATCCAGTCGACCCGCCCCGGCCCGGCAAAGCGGCGGCGCAGCTCTGCAAGCGGGATCACTCGGTGATCTCGACCACCATCAGGTCGCGTTCGGAGGCACCGCGGGCGTGATCCAGCGCCGCCTGATAGGCATCCGAGTTGTAGCACTCCACCGCAGCCTCGACGCTGGGGAAGCGGGCAACCACGTTCCGCGGCCGGTCACGGCCTTCAAGCTGCACGTAACGGCCGCCGCGCGCGATGAATTCTCCGCCGTGGGCGGCGATGGCGGGCCCCGCCAGTTCGGCGTATTTTCCGTAGGCCTCGGCGTCGGTGACCGACACATGCGCGATCCAGAGTGCTGGCATCTCATTTCCTCCAAAAGAATTGGCCCCGGCGCGTGTCCGGGGCCCCATGGTTTGAAGCGGTGAAGGGCGCCGGGGTCAAGCCCGGCCGCGCGTCATCCGGCGATCACGGCCCGCGCCGCGGCAATCGCGGCATCGGCGTTCTCGACCGAAGCGCCGCCGCCCTGGGCCATGTCGGGACGGCCACCGCCGCCCTTGCCGCCCAGTTCCGGCACTGCGGCTTTGACGAGGTCGACCGCGGACAGCGTGCCCTTCAGGTCATCCGTCACACCTGCGGCCACGGCCGCCTTGCCACCGGCATCGGCGATCAGCAGCACCGCACCGGAGCCGAGCCGGGTCTTGTGCTCGTCGATCAGTGGCGGCAGGTCCTTGCCCGTCACGCCGGTCAGCACCTGCGCCAGGAACTTCACGCCGCCGATCTCCTCGGCCTCGGGACCTGCGCCCTGCCCGCCACCGGCCATCGCCAGTTCACGGCGCAGGCTCGCCACCTCGTTCTCCAGCTTGCGGCGTTCGTCCATCAGGGCGCGGACGCGGGCCGGAACCTCGGAGGCCGGCGCCTTCAGCTCTGCCGCGACGGCGGCCAGCGTCTGGCCCTGCTGGGCAAGGTGGTCGAGCGCAAGCTGACCGGTCAGCGCCTCGATCCGGCGCACGCCGGCAGAGGACGCGCTGTCGCCGAGGCAGACAAACGCCCCGATGTCGCCGGTCTGGCGGACGTGCGTGCCGCCGCAAAGCTCCAGCGAATAGGTCGAGCCATCCGAGCCCTTGCCGGAGCCGGGCTTCGAACCCATCGACACCACGCGGACCTCGTCGCCGTACTTCTCGCCGAACAGCGCCTGCGCCCCGATGGCGCGCGCGTCGTCCGGCGTCATGATGCGCGTCGACACCGGCGCGTTCTGCCGGATGTAGGTGTTCACGTCCCGCTCCACCTCCTTGATTTCGGACGCGGAAAGCGCCTTGCCGTGGCTGAAGTCGAACCGCAGCCGGTCCGGCGCGTTGAGCGAGCCGCGCTGTGCCACGTGATCGCCAAGCGCCTCGCGCAGCGCCTCATGCAACAGGTGCGTGGCGGAGTGGTTCGCCCGGATCGCGGACCGGCGGCCATGATCGACCTCCAGCGAAAGCGCGTCGCCCTTGGTGAACGTACCCTTGTTCACTTGAACCAGATGCGCGAAGACCTTGCCCCCGCCCATTTTCTGCGTGTCCTCGACCGTCGCGATCTCGCGTTCGTTTTCCAGACGGCGCAGCCAGCCGGTGTCGCCGACCTGACCGCCGCTTTCGCCGTAGAACGGGGTCTGGTTCAGGACGATCCAGCCCTTCTCGCCCTCGGCCAGCGACTTGACCTGCGCGCCGTCCTTGACCAGCGCCAGCACCTGGCCCTCAGCCTGCTCGGTGTCGTAGCCGAGGAAGTCGGTCGCCCCCGCGGTTTCCGCGATGTCGTACCAGACGGCGGTGTCGGCCGCGTCGCCCGAACCGGACCACGCCGCACGCGCGCGTGCCTTCTGTTCCGCCATGGCGGCGTCGAAGCCCGCGGTGTCCACCGACCGGCCCTTTTCGCGCAGCGCATCCTGTGTCAGGTCGAGCGGGAAACCGAAGGTGTCATAGAGCTTGAAGGCCGTCTCGCCCGGCAGGGCCGCCTCTTCGCCAAGGCCCGCCAGTTCCTCGTCCAGCAGCTTCAGACCGCGGTCGAGCGTCTGCTTGAAGCGGGTCTCCTCGCTCAGCAGCGTCTCTTCGATCATCGCCTGTGCGCGCGACAGTTCCGGATAGGCGGTGCCCATCTGGCGCACCAGCGCCGGGACCAGCCGGTGCATCAGCGGATCCTGCGCGCCCAGCAGGTGGGCGTGGCGCATGGCGCGGCGCATGATCCGGCGCAGCACGTAGCCGCGCCCGTCGTTCGACGGCATCACACCGTCCGCAATCAGGAAGGAGGTCGAGCGCAGGTGGTCGGCGATCACACGGTGGTGCATCTTGCCCGGCCCGTCCGGATCGACCGACGTCGCATGCGCCGACGCCTCTATGAGCGAGCGCATCAGGTCGGTGTCATAGTTGTCGTGCTTGCCCTGCAGAAGCGCGCCGATCCGCTCCAGCCCCATGCCGGTGTCGATCGACTGCATGTCGAGCGCCTTCATGGAGCCGTCCTCGAACTGCTCGTTCTGCATGAAGACGACGTTCCAGATCTCGATGAAGCGGTCGCCGTCCTCTTCCGGCGATCCCGGTGGGCCGCCCCAGACCTCCGGGCCGTGGTCGTAGAAGATTTCGGTGCACGGACCGCAGGGACCGGTCGGGCCCATCTGCCAGAAGTTGTCGGAGGTCGCGATGCGGATGATCCGGTCCTCCGGCACGCCCACCTTCTTCCAGATCTCGAAGGCCTCGTCGTCGGTGTGGTAGACGGTGGTGTAGATCCGGTTCTTGTCGATCCCGAACTCGCGCGTCACCAGCTCGTAGGCGAAGGGGATCGCCTCCTTCTTGAAATAGTCGCCGAACGAGAAATTCCCGAGCATTTCAAAGAAGGTGTGGTGCCGCGCGGTGTACCCCACGTTGTCGAGGTCGTTGTGCTTGCCGCCCGCCCGCACGCATTTCTGCGCGGTCGTCGCACGGTCGTAATCGCCCTTCTCGACGCCGGTGAAGCGGTTCTTGAACTGCACCATCCCCGAGTTGACAAACATCAGCGTCGGGTCGTTGCGCGGCACGAGCGGGCTCGACGGGACGATCTGGTGCCCCTGCTTCTCGAAGTAGTTCAGAAATGTGGAACGGATGTCGTTCAGGCTTGCCATGTCTCGGGGCCTCTTTGCGGGCTATCAGGTCTGGTGGCCTGATGTATCTGCCGTGCGGGCATCTGTCCATGGCAACAAAGGGTTCGGCCGGGCCTTTGACGCGGGCGGCCACTTCACCATGCCGTCACGGTCCCGGCCCCACGGGTATACAGGGCGGAAAAGGGTGGCCCTATGGCCCCCAAATTCGGGTCAGCAAAAAGCGTGTGCAAAGAAAAGGGCGCCCCGCAGGACGCCCCATTGTCTTTCGGAGAAGGACCGATCCCCTTGGCGAGGCCGGACTATTCGTCGTCGTCGACCATGTCCGGCTCTTCTTCCGGCATGTGGAAGTCCAGCCCGTGCGCGGCACGGATCTTGTCTTCGATCTCAAGAGCGACGCGGGTGTTTTCACGCAGGTAGGTCTTGGCGTTTTCACGCCCCTGCCCGATCCGCTCGTCCCCGTAGGAGAACCACGCCCCGGACTTGTCCACGACACCGGCCTTCACGCCGAGGTCCAGAAGCTCGCCCATCTTGGAGATACCTTCGCCGTACATGATGTCGAATTCGACCTGCTTGAACGGCGGCGCGACCTTGTTCTTCACCACCTTCACGCGGGTCTGGTTGCCGACGACCTCGTCGCGGTCCTTGATCGCGCCGATGCGGCGGATGTCGAGACGGACGGAAGAGTAGAACTTCAGCGCGTTGCCACCGGTCGTCGTCTCAGGCGAGCCGAACATGACGCCGATCTTCATGCGGATCTGGTTGATGAAGATCACCATGCAGTTCGACCGGCTGATCGACGCGGTCAGCTTGCGCATCGCCTGGCTCATCAGGCGGGCGTGCACGCCGACGGAGCTGTCGCCCATGTCGCCCTCGAGCTCGGACTTCGGCGTCAGCGCCGCGACCGAGTCGACGACCACGAGGCTGACCGCCCCGGAGCGCACCAGCGTATCGGTGATCTCGAGCGCCTGTTCGCCGGTGTCGGGCTGCGAAATCAGCAGCTCGTCGAGATCGACGCCAAGCTTCCGCGCGTACTGCGGATCGAGCGCGTGTTCCGCGTCGACAAAGGCGCAGACCCCGCCCTTCTTCTGTTCTTCCGCCACCACGTGCAGCGTCAAGGTGGTCTTGCCCGAGGACTCCGGGCCGTAGATCTCGATGATCCGGCCCTTGGGCAGACCGCCGATCCCGAGCGCGATGTCGAGACCGAGCGACCCGGTCGAGGTCGACTCGATGTCCTTGATCGCGTTCTCGCCACCCAGCTTCATGATCGAGCCCTTCCCGAACTGTCGTTCGATCTGGGCCAGGGCGCTGTCCAGCGCCTTCTGCTTGTCCGCGTTCCGCTTGCTGTCCATACTGAGAAGATCTGCCGTTGCCATTCTTTGGCTCCTTATTCCACACGCACCGGGGCGCGGCAATCGCTGCTTTCGTTCGCCTCTTGTTCTCGTCAAGATGAGCACAAAAGTAGAACATTACAAGTCAATTCTTTCCTTCCGCAGCTTGCGCCCACAGGGTTAAAAGAAGGTTGAGCAAATCGAGAGACTTAGAGAATGTTGGTGTTCTGGAAGCAGCGTCTGGTGATGCTGGCGGTGCCGAAGACCGGGACCTCGGCCTATGCGACGGCGCTTGGCCCCTTGGCGTCGATGGTCGTGTCCGACCCGCCGGAGCTGAAACACGCGCCGGTCTACCGCTACAACCGCTTCTTCCGCCCGATGTTCGAGAAGGTCGGCGGCGAGGACATGGAGCTTCTGGCCGTGATCCGCGAACCCGTGTCGTGGCTTGGCTCCTGGTATCGCTACCGGCAGCGCGCGTTTCTCGAGGGCAAGCCGACCTCGACCCGCGACATGAGCTTTGACGACTTCTGTCAGGCCTACGCGCAGGGCGACCGCCCGCCTTTCGCCAATGTCGGCAGCCAAGCCAAGTTCGTGGAGCCGCGCCCCAACGGCGTTTCCGTCACGCATCTCTTCAAGTACGAGAATCAGTCGGGCCTGATCGGCTTCCTTGAGGACCGGCTGGGCGTCACGCTGGACCTCCCGCGTGAAAACGTGTCGCCCCGGCGCGACACCGACCTTTCCGCCGCAACGGAAGAGAAGCTGCGCCGCAAGTGCGCCGAAGATTTCGAGATCTGGGAACGCGCCACCTGAACGAGGGGTTCTGATCGTCAAATCAAGGTCATGGCGGCGTCAGTTCAACTGCTGGTGCACCGTCTCGGTCAGTTCGGAAAGCGAGAAGGGTTTGGGCAGGAAGACGGAGTTCGGGATCGCCTCCGACCCTTCGCCAAAGGCATCCTCTGCATAACCCGAGACAAAGACAACGCGCGTGTCGGGGCGGCTTTCGCGGGCCTTGCGCACCCAGGTCGGCCCGTCCATGCCCGGCATCACGACGTCGGTGACAAAGACATCGACCGCCAGCTTCTCGTCGTCGAGGGTCTTCAGAGCGTCTTCGGCCGTCTCCGCCTCGATCACCGTGTAGCCGCGCAGCCGGAGGGCTCGGGCGGCAAAGGCGCGCACCGGCGCCTCGTCCTCGACCAGAAGCACCACGCCCGATCCCTTCTGTGGCAGGCGGGCCTCTTCCTTGATCGCCACCGGAGCGGCCTTCGCGGCGACGACCTCGTGGGCGGGCAGCATCAGGGTAAAGCAGGTGCCCTGCCCGACCACGCTGTCGACGAAGATGAAACCGCCGGTCTGCTTGACGATGCCGTAGACCGTGGAGAGGCCCAGCCCCGTGCCCTCGCCCGTCCGCTTCGTGGTAAAGAACGGCTCGAACACCTTCTGCAGCTTGTCCGCGGGGATGCCCATGCCCTCGTCGATCACCCGGACAGAGACGTAGGTCCCCGGCGCCACCACCGCGCGGTCGCGCTTCAACGGTTCGCGCAGGATGCGGCGCTCCGTCTCCACGAGGATCTCGCCGCCTTCGGGCATGGCATCCCGGGCGTTCACCACGAGGTTCATCATCACCTGTTCCAGCTGCCGCCGGTCGCCGCGGACGGGCGGCAGCGCCGGGTCGTGGCGCAGGGTCAGGCGCACCTTCTCGCCCACCAGCCGGTTCAGCAGGTGGGCCAGGTCGGACAGCGTGTCGCGCAGGTCCAGCACCTCCGGCTGCATGGTCTGCTTGCGCGAAAACGCGAGCAACTGCCCCACCAGCGCCGCCGCGCGGTTGGCGTTCTGGTTGATCTGAACGAGGTCGCCGTAATCCGGATCGCCCTGATCATGGCGCAGCAACAACAGGTCGCAATGCCCTGAAATCGCTGTCAGAAGGTTGTTGAAGTCATGCGCGACGCCGCCGGCAAGCTGACCGATGGCCTGCATCTTCTGGCTCTGTACGAACTGCGCCTCGAGTGTCTTGAGCTCGGTCGCGTCGTTCAGCACGGCGACCAGCCGCTTCTCCCCGTCCTCGATCACCCGGTTCAGCGTCACCTGGACAAAGACCTCGCGGTCGGCGCGCGTCAGGCGCAGAAACTCCGAGCGGTGCAGGCCGCGTCCGTCCGCCGCCTCCTGCAGCCAGTCCTTGATCGCGCGGCCCAGCCCTTCCATGTGCTCGGCCAGCTGGCCCGGCGCGGTTGTGCTGCCGAGGTCGAGCATGCGCCGCGCCTCCGGGTTGGCGCGCAGGATGGCGCCGTCGGGCGACACCTTCAGCAGCGGCACGGGCAGCCCGTCGAAGGTGCCGACACTGTCCTCCGGATCCGTTTCCGTCGCGATGGGCGAGAGCACCAGTTCCACCCGCCCGGCGCCGATGTCGCTCGACTGCACCAGCACCCGTTGCTCGCCTTCCGTGTTGCTGAGGTGATGCACGCCGCCCGGGCGCAGCGGAAGATCGACGAAGACATCCTCCAGCCGTTTCGCCCGCCCGCCGACAAGGCTGCGCGCCGCGGCGTTCATGTAGAGGACAGCGCCGTTCCGGCCCAGCGACATCAGCGGCAGGTCGCTGCGCACGGTCCCGGCGCTGCGCTGCGCCTCCGACTCCAGCCGCCAGAGCACAGCGTCGTCGGAGAAGCGTCTGACATATATGCGAAAACCCTCGGAATGGCTGGTGACGTCCTCGATCGCGTAGCCGGTCGTCAGGCTCTTTTGCCAGAGCCGGTAGAGGATGCCCTCGCTGCTGGCAAAGACGTCGCGCAGGAGCTGCGCCAGCGCCTCTCCCTTTGCCGGTTGAAACCGGCTGCGGGCGGCGGCGTTGGCGTGGTAGAGGCGCCCGCTGTCGTCGCAGATGAAACAGAAGCCCGGCTCCGTCTCGGTGAACTCGGCAAGACGGCGCAGGGTACGGCGGTTGCGGCCCGACTGGTAGATGTCGACGGCCAGCCAGATCAGCGCCACGCAGGACAGTGCGCCGGTCACGGCAAGGGCGGCCACCTGCACCTCATGCGCGCTGGCCCATTGCGAGACCCACAGCGCACAGGCCGCGATGACGATAAGGATCACCGACCCGATAATCGGGGTGAGGCTGTGCAAATTGTCGCCACGGCGCGCGATGATGTCCTCCACAACTGGCTTTCGCCTCGAATCGCCTCCATCCATTCGACTGCCGAGAGGTTAACGGCATGTTAACCGTGATAGCGCACGACGCAACTTACAGCCCTAGGTTGTGGCCTCGTGCGGCACGGTCGGATGCGGTCAGGCGCGGCCCGAGATCAGGCAGCAGACGAAGAACCCGTCGCCGCCGTCCGAGGGCAGGAACTGCCGTGACGGCCCGCGCCGCCAGTCCGGTCTCTCCGCGAGGAACCGCGCGATCTGCTTCTCGTTCTCGGCGGCCAGCACCGAACAGGTGGCATAGGCGAGGCAGCCGCCCGGCGCGACGCGGTCGGCGCAGGTCGCAAGGATGCCCTGCTGGATGCCCTGCAGGTCCGTCAGGCGGTCTTCGGTCAGGCGCCACTTGCCTTCGGGCGCACGGCGCCACGCGCCGCTTCCGGAGCAGGGCACATCCGCCATCACCAGGTCGAAGACCCCTTCGGGTTTACGGGTCACGGTGACCTCCGCCCCGGCCCGCGCCGCGCGTTGCGGCAGGTCGGACATCCGGCCCGGATCGGCGTCGTGGGCGAAGATACGCGCGCCCGGCAGCCGTGCCGCCAGCGCCAGCGTCTTGCCCCCGCCCCCGGCGCAATAGTCGAGCACGCGGCCCGCGCCCTCTGCCGGGATCAGATCGACCACAGCCTGGCTGGCGGCGTCCTGAAGCTCGACCCAGCCGTCGGTGAAGGCCCCGGTCCGCACCAGCCCCCGCGCGCCGGACAGCACCTCAAGGGCAGTGGGCGACAGGGGATGCGGCGCAGTCTCCACCCCTTCGGCGGCAAGGCGGTCCCGCGCCGCCGCCAGATCGCATTTCAGGGTGTTGACGCGCAGGAAGACAGGCGCCCGGTCCCGCAGGGCCAGCGCGGTCGGAGCGGCGGCCTCGCCAAGGTCCGCAAGAAACCTGTCCGCCAGCCAGTCCGGCAGGTCCCAGGCGTCCGCGCCTTCGGGCGTATGACCGGCGGTGCGCTCCGCCTCTGACAGCGGTGCGGGCGCATGGCCCTTGCCGTCGAACAGCGTATCGGGATCGGTGCCGCGCAGACGCTGGAGGCCGAGCATCCGGGCGCGCCCGCTCTCTCCGCCGCCCATCGCCGCGGTTGACCGCCACATCCGCAGCACGTCGAAGACATGATCGCGCACCGCGGCACGGTCCTTCGACCCGGCAAAGCGCGAGGTACGTCCCCATGTGGTCAGCGCCTTCTCGGCGGCCTCGCCTTGCGCGATCCGGTCGATCAGCTCGGCGGCGGCCTGGATGCGGGCCGCCGGCGTCACAGCGCAACCCGCGCGAAGCCGTCTCCGTCCCGCGCGAGGCGGGCAAACTTCTGTGGTCCCAGCATGTGGCAGCCGGACCAGACCAGACCTTCGGCCGCGACGCGGGACAGCGCGGCCAGACGCGTCTCGGCCGCCTGCACCGGGTCCACGTCATAGGTCGGCGACAGGTTCGGGTCGGGCAGTTGCAGAGCCTCGGCGTGCGCGATGTCCGCCACGATCGCCAGCGCGCCGATCCGCAGGCCGCTGTGGCCCGGCGTATGTCCCGGCAGGTGCCAGAGCCGCATGCCGTGGCCCAGGTCGGCCCCGTCCTCCAGCAGCACGAGCCGCCCCGCCTCTGCCACCATGCGGCCGCCGGGCGCGTCCTTGCCGCGCCAGTGGTCCGCCTCCGCGCGGTGCATCAGCACTTCGGCCTGCGGAAAGACAAGGCCACCGTCGCCGAACGCGCCGCCGACATGGTCGCCGTGCAGGTGGGTGAAGATGATGCGGTCCACGTCGCCCGGCGCGATCCCGAGCTCCGCCATGAGGCGCACCATGTGGCCCGCGCCCTCGCCCACCAGCGATCCGCATCCCGTGTCCACGAGGTCGATCCCGCCCGCGTGCCGCAGCACGTAGGCGTTGAAGGCGGTGGTGATGTCCTCCATCCCGCGGGCCGCCAGCCGCGCGGCGCGGGTGTCGGCGTCGAGCGCAGGAAAGACCTCCGGCGGCAGCACGGTGCTGCCGTCGGTCAGGCACAGGACCTCCACCTCGCCGGAGACGAAGCGGTCCACCCCGGGCGTGCCCGCGCCGTCCATCAGCCGATCCGGTAGTTGGGCGACTCGCGGGTGATCTGCACGTCGTGGACGTGGCTTTCCTTCAGACCCGCGCCGGTGATCTTCACGAAGGTGCAGTTGCGCCGCATGTCCTCGACCGTCGCGTTGCCGGTATAGCCCATCGCCGCGCGCAGACCGCCCACGAGCTGGTGGATGACCACGCCCGCCGGGCCCTTGTAGGGCACCTGCCCCTCGATCCCCTCGGGCACCAGCTTGTCGCTTGCGGCATCCTTCTGGAAATAGCGGTCCGCCGAGCCGCGCGCCATGGCGCCAAGCGACCCCATGCCGCGATAGGCCTTGAAGGACCGGCCCTGGTAGAGGATCACCTCGCCCGGGCTTTCGTCCGTGCCCGCGATCATCGAGCCGACCATGGCGCAGGAAGCGCCCGCCGCGATGGCCTTGGCGAAGTCGCCGGAGAACTTGATGCCGCCATCGGCGATCACCGGCACGTCGCCCGCCGCCTGCGCGCAGTCCATGATGGCGGTAAGCTGCGGCATGCCGACACCGGCCACCATCCGCGTCGTGCAGATGGAGCCCGGCCCGATCCCGACCTTGACCGCATCCGCGCCCGCGTCGATCAGCGCCTTCGTGGCGTCCGCCGTCGCCACGTTGCCCGCGATGACCTGCACCTCGTTCGACAGCCGCTTCGCCCGCGTCACCGCCTCCAGCACCCCGCGCGAATGGCCGTGCGCGGTGTCCACGACGATGATGTCGACCCCGGCATCGACCAGCGCCTCCGACCGTTCATAGCCCGAGTCGCCGACGCCCGTGGCCGCCGCGACCCGCAGCCGACCCAGCTCGTCCTTGCAGGCGGTCGGGTTCAGCACGGCCTTCTCGGTGTCCTTCAGCGTCAGGAGGCCGGTCAGCTTGCCGTCCTTGTCGGTGACCAGGAGCTTCTCGATCCGGCGCGCACGCATCAGGCTGATCGCCTCCTCGCGGTCGGCGGGTTCGGTCAGGATCGCCAGCCGATCCGAAGTCATCATCGCCTTGACCGGCGTCTCGTCCTTCTGGGCAAAGCGCATGTCGCGGTTGGTCACGATCCCCACGACGCGGTGCTTCTCGTCCACCACCGGGAAGCCGGTGAAGCCGTAGCGTTCCGTCAGCGCCTTGGCGTCCGCCAGCGTCTGTTCGGGGGTCAGGGTGACGGGATTGTAGACGATGCCCGATTCGAAGCGCTTGACCCGCCGGACCTCGCGCGCCTGCTCGTCGACGGAGAGGTTCTTGTGGATGACCCCGATCCCCCCGGCCTGCGCCATGGTGATCGCCATCCGGCTTTCGGTCACCGTGTCCATGGCCGAGCTGAGCAGCGGAATGTTCATCTTGATCGACTTCGTCACCCGGGTGCGCGTGTCTGCGGTGGACGGAAGCACCACGGATGCGGCGGGAACAAGAAGAACGTCATCGAAGGTGAGCGCCTCGCGAATCTCCATTGGAAGTCTCCTTTGGGAGGGGATCGGTTGGCACGTCCCTATTGCATGGGCCGTCAGCGAGGGAAACCCCCAAACCGCCGCCACGTCATGCCGCCCGCGCAATGCCCCTTTGATGCGGGCCGCCGCACGGCACCTGCCGGACCGGAGCGACCTGACGCGCGCAGACCGCCCGGCGGGCACCCCGCGCGCACGCCACGCCACCGGACCGGCACCAGATGCCCATCCCCGAGGCACACCCTGCCCCGGGCAGGCCCTTGGCCCGATCTCGCTTGCCCGCCCCCTGCCGCCGTTGCAGGGTCGCGCGACGAAGGAGATCCCGCATGACACATGGTTACGAATCCGGCCGCCTGAACCTGCCCTTCACCGGCATCTGCACCTTTGCCCGCAGCCCGTACCAGCCGGACTGGAGCGCGCTCGACGCCGATGTGGCGGTGCTCGGCGCGCCCTTCGACGCAGGCACGCAATGGCGCGCCGGTGCCCGCTTCGGCCCGCGCGGGGTGCGCGAGGCTTCGACCCTGTTCAGCTTCGGCCATGCGGGCGCCTACGACCACGAGGACGACATCACCTATCTCGAAGGGGTGCGGATCGTGGACATGGGCGACGCCGACATCGTCCACACCGACACGGAGACCAGTCACGCCAACATCCGCAAGGGCGTGGAGGCTGCGCTGAAGGCAGGCACCCTGCCCGTCACCATCGGCGGCGACCATTCGATCAACATCCCCTGCATCGAGGCCTACGAGGGCCACGCCCCCTTCCACGTCCTGCAGATCGACGCGCACCTCGATTTCGTCGACGTCCGCCACGGCGTGACGCGCGGCCACGGCAACCCGATGCGCCGCGCCTCGGAAAAACCCTGGGTCAGCGGGCTGACGCAACTGGGCATCCGCAACGTGTCCTCCACCGCGCGCGAGGGGTACGAGGATGCCCGCGCCCGGGGCTCGGACATCCTGTCGGTGCGGCAGGTGCGCAAGCTCGGGCCGGAGGCGACCGCCGCCCGCATCCCCGAGGGCGTGCCGGTCTACATCACCATCGACATCGACGCCTTCTGCCCGTCGATCGCGCCGGGAACGGGCACGCCCAGCCACGGCGGTTTCCTCTACTATGACGTGCTGGAAATCCTCCAGCAGGTGGCGCGCACCCACAAGGTCGTGGGCATCGACCTGGTGGAGGTCGCGCCGGACTACGATCCCACCGGCTCCACCTCGATCCTCGCGGCGCAGGTGCTGCTGAACCTCCTCGGCTTCATCTTCGCGAAGGGCTGAGCGGCACCGCCCCCGCACCGGGACAAATGCGCGCGCCCGTCGCGGCGCGCGCCATGCCTGCAGCGGAAAGATCAGCCATCCTCCGCCGCGTCGCAGCGACCCTGCGGCAAAACCCCTTGCCGTCACGGCCCCGTCGCGGTTTGCTGGCACCCGAGCAGCAGACATCCGGAGGCACGACAATGACCGCCCCACTCAAAGGCTATACGATCCTCGACCTGACGCATGTCCTGGCGGGGCCCTTCTGCACCGTCACGATGGCCGACATGGGCGCCACCGTCATCAAGGTGGAGCCGCCCGAGTCCGGCGACGACACGCGCACCTTCCCGCCCTTCAAGGACGGCAAGTCCGCCTACTTCGCCGCGATCAACCACGGCAAGAAGTCCATCGCGCTCAACCTCAAGGAAGACAACGACCGCGCGATCTTCGAAAAGCTCCTGCCGCGCGCCGACGTGATCGTCGAGAACTACCGCCCCGGCGTGATGGAACGCCTGGGCTACGGCTGGGAAACCCTGCACGCCGCCTACCCCCGGCTGGTCTACGGCGCGGTGTCGGGCTTTGGCCACACCGGCCCGGATGCCAAGCGCCCGGCCTACGACATGGTCGTTCAGGCGCGCGGCGGCGTCATGTCGATCACCGGCGAGAAGGACCGCGAGCCGGTGCGCGTCGGCGCCTCCATCGGCGATATCGTGGCGGGCATGTTCCTGACGCAGGGCATCCTCGCCGCGCTGCTGGACCGCGAACGCACCGGCAAGGGCCGCAAGATCGACGTGGCGATGCTCGACAGCCAGCTCGCGATCCTCGAACACGCCGTGGCGCTGACCACCGTCACCGGCAAGGCGCCCGGCCCCTCCGGCGCGCGCCATCCCTCGATCACCCCGTTCGAGACCTTCCACGCCTCCGACGGGCTGTTCGTGATCGCCGCCGGGAACGACCGGCTGTTCGAGCGGCTCTGCATCGCGCTGAACCTGCCGATCTCCGACGACGAACGCTTTGCCACCAACCCCGCGCGCTGCCAGAACGCGCGCCTGCTGAAGCGGCTGATCGAGGCGGTGACGCTCGAGAACACCCGCGCCCACTGGATCGCCAAGCTGACGGCGGCGGGCATCCCCACCGGCCCGATCCAGACCGTCGACCAGGTGCTGAAGGACCCGCAGATCCTCGCGCGCAACATGGTGGTCGACGTGCTGGACAAGAACGGGCGGCAGGCGTTCAAGGCCGCGGGCAACCCGATCAAGATGACCGACGCGCCCGATCCGACCTCGCGCAGCCCGGCGCCGGATCTCGACGGAAATCGCGGCGAAATCCTGCGCTGGCTGGAGCAATCCTGACCCTGACTGTCCCTCGGGTCCCGCGATCCGGGCTCGAAACCGTTGACTTATTCATACATTCGTAAATGATGTTACGAGAGCCAGCAGCGGCTCTGGACCGGCACGGGGGCAGCAGGACGCCCCCCGCCAAGGGAGGAAAACCAATGAGACTTATGGCAAGGGCGCTTTTCGCGCTGACATTCGGCATTTTCGTTCTGGCGCAGCCCGCGATGGCAAATGAACGCTACGGCACCCAGAAGGTCGTCTACCACATCAACGAGGACGGCGGCGAGGACAGCAAGGGCTACATGGGCGCGATGCGCAACATCCAGAACCACATCAACGCGGTGGGCGCAGGGAACCTCGAGGTGGTCGTGGTGATGCACGGCAATGGCGTGGGCCTCGTGATGAACGCCAAGAAGGACGACCGCCTGCAGACCGCCATCGGCTCTCTGAAAAGCCAGAACGTCGCTTTCCACGTCTGCAACAACACCCTCGAAGGCCGCAACATCAACTACGGCGACGACCTCTACGACGTCTGGGAAGAGGACATCGTCCCCTCCGGCGTGGCCGAACTCTCTCGCCTCCAGGCGATGGGATACACCTACATCAAACCCTGACGCCTCGGCCGGTGACGGGAAACGGCGGGGCCTTGCGGGGCGCCGCCGTTCGCATTTCCGGCCCCTTCCGACGCAATCCCGCCGACCGATGCCGCGTTCCGGCCTTTCGCTCGCGCGCGCAGTCGCTATGTTCCGCCACGACGGACCCAGACTGTACGCGGAGCGACCATGGCCCAGGACCCCCTCGTGATCTTCACCCCTTCCGGCAAGCGCGGACGCTTCCCGGTGGGCACGCCCGTGCTGACGGCAGCACGGCAACTGGGGGTCGATCTCGATTCGGTCTGCGGCGGGCGCGGCATCTGCTCCAAGTGCCAGATCACGCCCTCCTATGGCGACTTCTCGAAACATGGGGTGCATGTCGCGCAGGATGCGCTGTCCGAATGGAACAGCGTCGAGGAACGCTATGACCGCGTGCGCGGGCTGAAGACCGGCCGCCGCCTCGGCTGCCAGGCCACCGTGCAGTCCGACGTGGTCATCGACGTGCCGCCGGAAAGCCAGGTGCACCGGCAGGTCGTCCGCAAGGCCGCCGCCGACCGGGTGATCGAGATGGACCCGGCCACACGGCTTTTCTACGTCGAGGTGGCAGAGCCCGACATGCACGACCCCACCGGCGACCAGCAGCGGCTGGCAAAGGCGCTCTCCGAACAGTGGGAGATCGCCGATCTGGAGGTCGACCCGAAGATCCTGCCGGTCCTGCAGAAGGTCCTGCGCAAGGGCGATTGGAAGGTGACGGTGGCACTGCACCGAACCCATGCGGAGGCGCGCCCCCGGCTGATCGCGCTTTGGCCCGGCCTGCACGAGGCGGGGATCTTCGGGCTGGCCATCGACCTCGGCTCCACCACCATCGCCGCGCACCTGACGAACCTCGATACGGGCGCGGTCGTCGCCTCCGCGGGCATCATGAACCCGCAGATCCGCTTCGGCGAGGACCTGATGTCGCGCGTCTCCTACGCGATGATGAACCCCGGCGGCGAACGCGAGATGACCGCCGCCGTGCGCGAGGCTATCGACACGCTGGCCACCGACATCGCGAAGGAGGCGGAGATCGACACCGGGTCGATCCTGGAAACCGTCTTCGTCTGCAACCCGGTGATGCACCACCTGCTGCTGGGCATCGACCCGGTGGAGCTGGGACAGGCGCCCTTCGCGCTGGCCACCTCCGACGCGTTGCACCTCTCGGCGGTGGAACTGGGCCTGACCGCCCTGCCCGCGTCCGCGCGGATCTACATCCTGCCCTGCATCGCCGGGCACGTGGGCGCCGACGCCGCCGCCGTAGCGCTGGCCGAGCAGCCGGGCAAGTCCGAGGACCTCGCCCTGATCGTCGACGTGGGCACCAATGCCGAAATCCTGCTGGGCGACACCTCCCGCACGCTGGCCTGTTCCTCGCCCACCGGCCCCGCTTTCGAAGGGGCGCAGATCTCCTCCGGCCAGCGCGCGGCGCCCGGCGCGATCGAGGCGATCCGCATCGACCCCGAGACCAAGGAACCGCGCTTCCGCGTCATCGGCTGCGACCTCTGGTCCGACGAGGACGGCTTTTCCGAGGCCACGGCACAGACTGGCATCACCGGCATCTGCGGCTCCGGCATCATCGAGGCGGTGGCCGAGATGCGCATGGCCGGGCTGCTGGACCCCTCCGGCCTCATCGGCTCGGCCGAGGCCACAGGCACCGGACGCTCCCTGCCCGCGGGCCGCACCCATGAATACCTGATCTACGACGGCACCGCCGAGGGCGGACCGAAGATCACCGTGACCCAGGGCGACATCCGCGCGATCCAGCTTGCCAAGTCCGCGCTCTATGCGGGCGCACGGCTCCTGATGGACACGCGCGGCGTCGACCAGGTCGACCGCGTGGTGCTGGCCGGGGCCTTCGGTGCGCATATCTCGCCGAAACACGCCATGGTGCTGGGCATGATCCCGGACGTGCCGCTCAACAAGGTGACTTCTGCGGGCAACGCCGCCGGAACCGGCGCGCGCATCGCGCTCTGCTCGCTCAAGGCCCGTCGCGAGATCGAGACGACCGTGCGCCGCATCACCAAGGTGGAAACCGCCATCGAGCCGCGCTTCCAGGAACATTTCGTCGCCGCGAACGCGATCCCGCATGCCACCGACCCCTTCCCGGAACTGAAGAAGGTCGTGACCCTGCCGCAGGTCTCCTTCAACGTGGGCGGGGACGGATCCGGCGGCGGTCGCCGTCGGCGGCGCAGCTGATCCACCGGCATGGGCGGGTGGCCTTTAAACGACCAGCCTGCCCTGCCGATCAGGCCACCCGGGCAGGCGGCAAACCCCCGCATCCGCCCGGCCCCCAGAAGGCCGCGCCGACAGCGTCAGCCGACACCGATTTGGCTTGATCCCTTCGGGGAGTTGCGATAGCCAATCCGTCGCGGCGGGTATGATGTAATGGTAGCCTGTCAGCTTCCCAAGCTGAACGCGCGGGTTCGATTCCCGCTACCCGCTCCAGCCTCCTCCCACGCACCGGACGTAACGTAAGTCACAGAAGCGTGACCGCGCGAAACCCTCGTCCCCCTTCCTCCGTGGCTTTGACATCGCGGCGCACTGGATGCCGCTGTCCCAAGGAGGAGGACCTTCATGAAACGCCTTTACACTTCCGCCGCCGCCACCGCGCTTGCCCTCGTGCTGGCCGGCCCGGCCCTCGCCGCCAGCCACGCCATGGAAAACCCGATGGTCGGCGGCGCCGCCATGTTCGCCGACAAGACCATCGTCGAGAACGCGGTGAACTCTGCCGATCACACCACGCTCGTTGCGGCGGTGCAGGCGGCGGGCCTTGTGGAGACGCTGAGCGGCGAAGGCCCCTTCACCGTCTTCGCCCCCACCAATGCCGCCTTCGACAAGCTGCCCGACGGCACCGTCGACACGCTGCTGATGCCCGAGAACAAGGACCAGCTCACCAAGGTGCTGACCTGCCACGTGGTCGGCGCGAACGCCATGTCGGACGCCATCGCCGGGATGATCGCCGATGACGGCGGCACCCACCCGGTCGCCACGCTGGGCGGCTGCACGCTGCAGGCGAAGATGGACGGCGACATGATCACCCTGACCGACGAACAGGGCAACGTCGCCACCGTGACCATCGCCGATGTGCAGCAGTCGAACGGCGTGATCCACGTCATCGACACCGTGATGCTGCCCGCCGCCGAGGAAAGCTCCGATCAGGGCATGTCGGAAACGGCCCCGGCCCAGACCGCGATGGCAGGCGACGGCATGGCCACGGACGCCTCCATGGCCGCCGAGGGCGATGTGCCGATGGTCGGCGGCGCGCCGATGTACCCGTCGAAGACCATCGTCGAGAACGCGGTGAACTCCGCCGATCACACCACGCTCGTCGCCGCGGTGAAGGCCGCCGACCTCGTGGACACGCTGAGCGGCGAAGGCCCCTTCACCGTCTTCGCGCCCACCAACGCCGCCTTCGAGAAGCTGCCCGACGGCACCGTCGAGACGCTTCTGGAGCCTGCGAACAAGGACCAGCTCACCAAGATCCTGACCGCGCATGTGGTGGCGGGCAACTGGTCGGCCCAGTCGATCCGCGAGGCGGCACGATCCCAGCGTGACGGGTTCTACCACTTCAACGCGGTGTCCGGCGACGCGCTCTCGGCCAAGGTGACGTCCTCCGGCAACATCTTCATCTTCGACGAGAACGGCGACGCCTACGAGATCACGCAGTCCGACGTGAACCAGTCGAACGGCGTGATCCACGTCATCGAAGGCGTTCTTCTGCCGCGGTAACCCCCTCCTCCACGGCAGAACGGCACGGCCCGCGTCCACCCCGGCGCGGGCCGTCTCACGTCAGACGACGGCCTTCAGTCGCGCCTTCAGCACGGCCACGTCCGACCGCACATCGTCCCGCACCGCCCCCTCGCGCGGCGCGTCGACCAGCGTGGTCAGCAGCGCCTCCTCCGGGACGCCCTTCCGGTGCCAGACAAGGCCGCGCAGCACACTCTCTGCCGCATCCGGCAACCGTTCCGGCGCCTCTTCCCCCGCCAGTGCCCCCCAGACCGCCGTCCAGCAGCGCGCCGTGCTCCACGGGTTGTAACCGCCCCCGCCCGAGACGATCAGGCGCGGTGCGAGCGCCCGCAAGGCCAGCGCCGTCGCCACATGCGCGCGGTTCGACAGCGCCAGCCGCGCCAGCGGGTCCTCCGCCAGCGCATCCGCCCCGCATTGCAGGAAGATCGCGTCGGGCCGGAAACCGGCCACGGCGGGCAGGATCACCTCTTCCAGCACCAGCGCGAACTCCGTATCGTTGAACCCGCGCCCCACCGGCAGGTTGAAGGCCGCGCCGCCCGCCCGGTCCCCCAGCGCACCGGTGAAGGGCCAGCGCCGCGCCTCGTGGACAGAGATCGCGCGCACCCGCTCCGACCCGGCAAAGGCCGCCTCCACCCCGTCGCCGTGATGCGCGTCGATGTCGACATAGGCCACGCGCTCCAGCCCCATGGCCAGCAGCCTGCGGATGGTCAGCACCGGCTCGTTGAGAAAGCAGAAGCCCTCTGCCCGGTCCGGCATGGCGTGATGCTGCCCGCCGCCCGGGTTGTGGACGACACCGCCCTCGGCCACCAGCTCCGCCGCCAGCAGCCCGCCGCCCACCGCCGTCGCCGGGCGGCGGTACATCTCGGCAAAGACCGGGTTCGACAGCGTGCCCAGCCCGTGCCGGTCGCGCACCTCGCCCGACACCTGCTGCGCCGCCTCCGCCGCCATCAGCGCCTCGACGTAGCGGGGCGTGTGGAAGCCGGTCAGCGCGGCGGGTTTCGCACGGGGCGAGGTCAGCATCCGCCCGGCCCCCAGCCACCCCAGTGCCGCCGCCAGATCGGTCACCGCAGGCACCCGCTGGATCGAGAGCGGATGCCGCGCCCCATAGACCGAACCGCGGTAGATCCGCGAGGTGATGAAACGTGCCCCTGTCATGCGTCTGCTCTACCCCTCTGAGGTGCAAAGGAAAAGTCGGGCAGCCAATTGCCCCTCCCGGCCCCCGGGTGTATCCGGAAGACCATGCACCTTCCCAAGATAACGCTCCGAGTCGTCCTGCAAACCGCGATGATGCTGGCCATCGGAGCCATCGGCGGACTTCTGGCCTACTGGGTGCGCTGGCCGATGCCGTGGATGTTCGGCGCGCTTCTGGCCGCGGGCGTGACCGTGCGGCTGGTACAGCCCGTGTCGCTCTCCGACTACGACTTCCCGATGGACTTCCGCACCTTCTTCGTCGCGCTGATCGGCGTGATGATCGGCACGCAGGTGACACCGGACCTGCTGTCGCTGGCCGGAGAGCTGCCGATCACCCTGTCGGCGCTGGTCCTCTTCGTCGTGGCGGCCCACGCGGGCAACATGGCAATCTTCCACCGCATCGGCGGCTACGACAGGTCGACGGCCTTCTTCTCCGGCACCCCGGGCGGGCTGATGGAGAGCATCTTCATGGGCGAGGCCGCGGGCGCCGACACGCGCATCCTGACGGTGCAGCAGTTCCTGCGGATCATCCTCGTCATCACACTTCTGCCGGTGGGGCTGTCGCTGTGGATCGGGCACCCGGTGGGCAGCGCCGCCGGGCTGACCATCGGCGGGGACAAGCCGCCGGTGACGCCCCTGGCGCTGGTGATGATCGCGATAACGGCGGTGCTGGGCCTGTGGGTCGGACGGCGCATCCGCCTGCCCGCGGCACAGCTGACCGGGCCGCTCCTGCTGGCCGCCGCGGCCACCGTCACCGGCGTTCTGGACCTGCACCTTCCGTTCTGGCTGATCGCCACGGCGCAGCTTGTGATCGGCGTCAGCCTCGGGATGCGGTTCAAGGGCGTGGACGCGGGCCTCCTGCGCCGCTCGCTCTGGCTGGCCGCGCTGTCCGTGTCCTACATGCTGCTGCTGGGCATGACCTTCGCCATCGTGCTGGAGCGGCTGACCGGCATCGCCTTCCTGCACCTCTTCATCTCCTTCGCGCCGGGCGGCGTGGCCGAGATGTCGGTGGTCGCGCTCTCGCTTGCCGCGAACCCGGCGCTGGTCAGCCTGCACCACGTCGTGCGCATCCTGATCACGGTGGTGGAAATGCCGCTGGCCGCCCGTGTCATGGGGCTTCGCCCGCCGCGCTTCTAGCACGCGACCCGTGATAACATCCGGTCGGGTGTCCCTGCTGTCCCGGACAGACAGGACCCGTTAAAACACACCCGCACAGGCAAAAGGCCGCGTCAGCCCTCCGCCTTCTCCATCAGTTCCAGCCATTCCTCTTCCGAGGCAGCCAGGGTCTGCTGGCGCTCCACCAGCGCCTCCGTCGCCTTCTTGAACTTCAGCGGCTCCTTGGTGAACAGGTCCGGCGCGGCGAGGAATTCCTCCAGCTTGGCGATCTCCGCACCCAGCCGGTCGATCACCCCGGGCAGTTCCTCCAGCCTGTGCTTCTCGGTGAAGCTCAGCGCCGGCTTCTCTGCCGGTTTCGACGGCTGCGCGGATTGCGCGGACTGCGACGTCTCTCCGCCGCCGCCCTTCTTCTTCGCCTTCTCGCGTCCGCCGCCTTCGGCCTCGCGCTTCTGCGTCTGGTAGTCCGACCAGCCGCCCGCATAGACCACGGCCCGGCCGCCGCCCTCCATCGCCACCGTCGTCGTCGCCACCCGGTCGAGGAAATCCCGGTCGTGCGAGATCAGGATCACCGTGCCGTCGTAGTCGTCGAGGATCTCCTGCAGCAGGTCCAGCGTCTCCACGTCGAGGTCGTTGGTCGGTTCGTCCAGCACCAGAAGGTTCGATTCCCGCGCCATCAGCTTCGCCAGCAGCAGCCGCGCCTTCTCGCCCCCCGACAGCGACGCGACCTTGGCCCGCGCCTGCCGTTCGTCGAACAGGAACTCCTTGAGGTAGCCCACCACGTGCTTCGGCACGCCGCGCACCATCACCTGGTCAGACGAGCCCGAGACCCGCATGTCCTTGTCGGTGGTCAGCGAATCCCACAGCGACTTCTCCGGGTCGAGCTGCGAGCGTGTCTGGTCGAAGACCGCCGGCACAAGGTTCGTGCCCAGCGTCACCGTGCCCTCGTCCGGCACGATCTCTCCCATCAGGATGCGGATCAGGGTGGTCTTGCCCACGCCGTTCGGCCCGACAAAGGCCACGCGGTCGCCGCGCTGCACCTTCAGGTCGAACCCCTTAACGATGGCCTTGTCGCCGAAGGCATGGCTGACACCCGCCGCCTCGATCACCTTCCTGCCGGACTTGGGGCCAGAGGCGAGGTCCATCGCCGCCGTCCCCTGCCGCCGGATCTGGCCCGAGCGTTCGGCGCGCATGTCCTGCAGGCGGCGCACCCGGCCCATGTTCCGCGTCCGCCGGGCGCTGATGCCCTCGACCGCCCACCGCGCCTCCGACTTGATCTTGCGGTCCAGCTTGTGGCGGGCGGTGTCCTCTTCTTCCCAGATCTTGTCGCGCCATGTCTCGAAGGCGGCAAAGCCCTGCTCCTGCCGCCGCACCGCGCCGCGGTCAATCCACAGCGTCGCGCGCGTCAGCTCGGTCAGGAACCGCCGGTCGTGAGAGATCAGCACAAACGCCCGGCGGGTCGCCTTCAGCTCGTCCTCCAGCCACTGGATCGCCTCGATATCAAGGTGGTTGGTCGGCTCGTCCAGCAGCATCAGCTCCGGCTCCTCGGCCATCAGCTTGGCCAGCGCCGCGCGCCGCCGCTCCCCGCCAGAGGCAGTCGCCACCGGCCTGTCCGGATCGAACTTCAGCCCTTCGGAGGCGCGCTCCACCCGGTACATCTCCGACGCCTGCAGGGTGGAGGCCGCGAAATCGCCCAGCGTCTCGAAGCCCGAGAGGTCCGGGTCCTGCTCCATGTAGCCCACGGAGGTGCCGACCGGCACCACCCGCTCGCCCCGGTCGGGTTCGACCAGCCCGGCCATGACCTTCAGGAGCGTGGATTTGCCCGACCCGTTCCGCCCCACGAGGGCGACACGGTCGCCCGGCTGGACGTTTAGGGACAGGGCGTCGAAGACCGGCTCACCCCCGAAGGTGAGCGACACGTCTGAAAGCTGGAGAAGCGGTGCAACCATGCGCGCGAGCTATGCCCGCCCGCCCGCGCCGTCAAGCGCCCTCGCGCGTCCCGGCCCGGTCGCGGCAACGGCGTCCGCCCCGAAACGCCGTCCTCACAACGCGCCGCCGGCATCGCCGGGGGGCGTCGCCAATCCGCCGTTCATGGCGCGCCCCGTCCGCTGGCGGACACCGCATGTAGGGCGGGGCTCTGCGCCGCCCGACCTTCAGGCCATGCCGCGACACCATACTCCACCCGACGCAGCACACCCCGCTACCCGGCCACGGCCCGCAGCAGGCGTTTGCGCGCGGCGGGGATAAGCGCGATCTCCACCCCGGTAAAGACGTGCAGCGTGTTCATCTGCCGATCCACGACCGCGTGATCCGACACCCAGCCGCCCATCAGCAGGTAGGTGCGCAGCAGGGGCGGCATCCGCAGCAGCCCCTTGCGCGTATCGGGCTTGCGCCGCAGCCGCTGGGCAAACGGGTAGACGTCCCCCGCCTTCACCCGCGGCAGCCAGCGCGCGGGCGCCAGGTGCCGCGCCTTCAGCATGGCGAAGGCGTCGGAATAGACACGCGCATCCGTCCCCGCGAAGGAGGCGCAGCCGAACAGCAGCTCCACCCCCTGCCCGTCCACGTAGGCGGTCATCGCCCCCCAGGCCAGGCGCAGCACATCGGGGTCGTGCACCTCCGGATCGACGCAGAAGCGGCCCATCTCGACCATCGGGCCGCCGAAGGCCTCCAGCCGGGACAAGTCGTAATACTGTGCGGCATAGCTGCGCCCGATCTCCGCCCCGCTGCCCAGGCGCAGGAAACGGAAGCAGCAGACCAGCCGCCCGCTCCTCAGGTCCTCGACCAGAACGTGATCGCAGATGGCGTCGAAGGCGTCGGTGTCGGACCGCGCGCCGGCAAGGAAGGCCCGCCCGCGCAGCGCCTGCGCCGCGGCCACGTCGGCGGGCCCGGCGGCCAGCCGGGCGGCATAGCGTCCGCGGGACAAGAGGATCATGGGGCGTTCTTCGGCATGACCGCCCGCCGCCCCGCGGTCACGGGGCAAGGCGGCGTCATGACAGGGGTGCGTGCCGCCGGTCTCCCGGCGGTCCGGATCACCCGCCCAGCACGTCACCCAGGTTGATCCCGCCGATGTTGCCAAAGAGCTTGCGGATGAAGCTGATGTCGCCATCGGACGTCTGTGTCACGCGCTTGGTCAGCGGCACCACGCGGCCGTCCTCCAGCCCGTAGGTCACGATGTTGTCGACCACGCCCGCCTGGTCGAAGGTGATCGCGACGATCTCGCGCTCCGTCACCGTGGGGCGCTGCCAGGCGAAATGCTTCACTTCCGACTGGATATAATAGAACCCGGAGTCGTTCAGCACGCCCGAGGCATTGGGCACGCCGACCACGTCCTCGACCGTCGCGCGGGTGTCCACGCCGGGCACGATCTGCTGGAGCACCTCTTCCGAAGGCACGTAGCCGTGGTTGCGATACCGTGTCTCGCAGCCGGCCGCGCCAACCAGCGCAATCGCCAGAACGGCCCACTTCAGCGATGTCCCGATGCCGTACATGTTCCGGCCCCTCTTGTATTGACGTCCGCAGACTCTTATCCCGATTAGACAAGTTTACCCCCCCAAGCAAGGTCAGGAAAGCCTGTCGTCATGACGCAACCCGCCCCACGCCGCCCCACCGACCGGACGCGCCTTCGGGTGACGGAACTGCGCCAGTCCGGTGAATCGCCCTTCCTTCTGGAACCCGACGCCGAGGCACGCGCCGATCTCGCCACCTCGCTGGGGATCCAGGCGGTGCGCAAGCTGCGCTTCGAAGGCGTCCTCACGCCCCGCGGCAAGGAGGGCTGGCAGCTCGAGGCCAAGCTGGGCGCCACCGTCGTGCAGTCCTGCATCGTCACGCTCGACCCGGTGACCACCCGCATCGACACCACCGTGCTGCGCCGCTTCGTGCCCGCCCGCTGGCTGGAGGAACCCGAGGCCGGCTCCGAAACCGAGGTGCCGGAGGACGACAGCCTCGAACCGCTGGGCGAGGTGATCGACCTCTCCTCCGTCATGCAGGAGGAACTTGCCCTTGCCCTCCCGCCCTATCCGCGCAAGGAAGGGGTGGAGCTGGGCGAGGCCCAGTTCGCCGAACCCGGCGTGACGCCGATCACCGACGACGATGTTCGGCCTTTCGCCGGTCTGGCCGACCTGAAGAAAAAAATGGACGATGCGGGCGGGGAAGGCTGAGAATCTGCTTGCCATTCGGGCGATCCTGCGTATTTTCGCGCGCTCATGAGCATGGCAGGCACCCAGTTGACCAGGGCCATATCAGGACCAGGAACCGGGGCCGTACCGGGGGTGAAACCACCCCCCTGCGACGCCACCACAAAGAGACACACGGCAGGCAGATCCCTGCCCTTCGAGAAAGGTTGAGACATGGCTGTCCAACAGAACAAGGTTTCGAAGTCGCGCCGCAACAACCGCCGCGCGCACGATGCGCTGACCGCCGCGAACCCGAACGAGTGCGACAACTGCGGCGAGCTGAAGCGCCCGCACCACGTCTGCCCGTCCTGCGGCCACTACGCGGAACGGGAAGTGATCGCGCAGGCAGACGAGATCGACCTGGACGAAGACGCAGCTTGATTGCTGCACGGCGGGGCTCCGCGGCATGACCTCTCGGAACGACAGGAAGGCCACGGGCGCGGACCGCGTCGTGATTTCAGTGGACGCCATGGGCGGAGACCGGGGACCGGCGGCAGTAGTCGCCGGCATTGCCGCGTCTGCGATCAAGAATCCACAGATCCACTTTATCCTGCACGGCCCCGAGGCGGAGCTTGAAAAGCTCGTCGCCAAGAAGAAGGGCCTGCCCGAACGCGTCACGCTGAAGAACGCCGAGGGCGTGGTCAGCATGGACGACAAGCCCAGCCAGGTCATGCGCCATGGCAAGGGCACGTCCATGTGGTCCGCGCTCGAATCGGTGCGCGACGGCGATGCGACCGTGGCGGTCTCCTGCGGGAACACCGGCGCGCTGATGGCGCTGTCGATGATCCGCCTGCGTAAGCTGCCGGGTGTGAACCGTCCCGCCATCGCGATCCTCTGGCCCTCGCGCAATCCGCAGGGCTTCAACGTGATGCTCGACGTGGGCGCGGACATCCGCGCCGACGCGCAGGACCTGCTGCAATACGCGCTGATGGGCGCCTCTTACGCCCGCAACGGCCTGCACCTCGAACGCCCCCGCATCGGCCTGCTGAACGTCGGCACCGAAGAGCACAAGGGCCGCGCCGAACTGAAGGAAGCCCACGACCTGATCCGCGCCAGCGCCGACAGCGGCAGCTACGACTTCGTGGGTTTCGTCGAGGGCGGCGACATCCCGGGCCGCCGCTGCGACGTGATCGTCACCGACGGCTTCACCGGCAACGTGGCGCTGAAGACCGGCGAAGGCACCGCCTCGCTGATCGGCGACCTCCTGAAGGAGGCCTTCGCCTATTCCCCCCTCTCCCGCATCGCATCGCTTCTGGCGCTGACCTCGCTCAGCCGCCTCAAGAAGCGCATCGACCCGCGGCGGGTGAACGGCGGCGTCTTTCTCGGGCTGAACGGCACGGTGGTCAAATCGCACGGCTCGGCGGATGCCACCGGCATCTCCGCCGCCGTCAAGCTGGCGTTCCAGCTGGCCGAAACCGGTTTCGGGGAGCGGCTCGCCGCCCGCGTGGCCACAGTGCTCGATGAAACCGACCCGCCGGGTGTTGCGTCTGGCGACGCTGCGTCGCAGGATGCGCCCGGGCAGAAGGACATCAACTGAAATGACACGACGCGCGACCGTTATCGGGGTCGGACACTACCTTCCCGATCGAATCGTGGAGAACTCCGAATTCGAGACCGGGCTGACAGGGCTGACCCCCGAACCGATCGTTCTCGAAACCTCCGACGAATGGATCCGGGCGCGCTCCGGCATCGAACGCCGTCACATCGCGGCCCCCGGCCAGACGACCTCGGACCTCGCCACGCGCGCCGCCCGTGTCGCCCTGACCGACGCGGGCATCACCGCCGACGACATCGACGCCATCGTCCTTGCGACCTCCACCGCCGACCTGACCTTCCCCTCCGCCGCCACCATGGTGCAGGCGGAACTGGGCATGACGAAGGGCTTTGCCTTCGACGTGCAGGCGGTCTGCGCGGGCTTCATCTATGCGCTGGCCAACGCCAACGCACTCATCACCTCTGGCCAGGCAGAACGCGTGCTGGTCATCGGGGCCGAGACGTTCAGCCGGATCATGGACTGGACCGACCGCTCCACCTGCGTGCTTTTCGGCGACGGCGCGGGTGCGCTGATTCTCGAAGCGCGCGAAGGCGAAGGCACCAACGCCGACCGGGGCATCCTGTCCTGCGACCTGAACTCCGACGGGCGGTTCCGCGACATCCTCTACGTCGACGGCGGCGTGGCCACGAACTCCACGGGCCACCTGCGCATGGCGGGCAAGGAAGTCTTCCGGCACGCGGTGGAAAAGCTGGCCTCCACCGCGAACACCGCGATGGACAAGATCGGCATGGCCTCGTCCGAAGTCGACTGGGTCGTGCCCCATCAGGCCAACATCCGCATCATCTCCGGCACCGCCAAGAAGCTGGGCCTGCCGATGGAGCGTGTGGTCGTCACTGTGCAGGACCACGGCAACACCTCCGCCGCGTCGATCCCGCTGGCGCTTTCCGTGGGCCGGGCCCGCGGCCAGATCGCCGAGGGCGATGTCGTGGTGACAGAGGCCATCGGCGGCGGCCTCGCCTGGGGCGCGGTCGTGCTGCGCTGGTAATCCACCGGACCGAAATCACCCGCTGATCGCCGCGGCGTCGTTGCCGCCGCATCACCGGCTTGCTATCGTCCCACCTGCGAAGGGCGCTCCCGCCGCCGTTGCAACCGTCCGATGGGCGGTCAACCGCCGAGGCTTCGGGATCGCAAAGCAGCCGCTCCTTACGGGGATCATGGCCCGGCAGTACAAGGCCGCACGCCGCCGGGCGCTTTTTCCAGCCTGCCCGAAAAGTTAACGCTGCCTCTTGGCATGACACCTAAAATCCCCTCTCCAAGCCATTGATATTGACTTGTGATTTGGCACGGGCATAAGCTGCGACAGGACAGCGGAGGGATGGAGTATGGGGGAAAAAACCCTGACGCGTATGGACCTGAGCGAAGCCGTGTTTCGCGAGGTTGGTTTGTCGCGGAATGAAAGCGCGGAACTGGTCGAAGCGGTGCTTCAACACATGTCCGACGCGCTCGTCGAAGGTGAGCAGGTCAAGATTTCGTCCTTCGGCACGTTTTCCGTGCGCGAGAAGGCCGCGCGTGTGGGGCGCAACCCCAAGACAGGTGAAGAAGTGCCGATCCAGCCGCGCCGCGTGCTGACTTTCCGGCCCTCGCACCTGATGAAAGACCGCGTGGCCGCGGGCAACAAGCGCTGAGGCGCGTAACAGATGTCCAAGTCGCCTGACGCCTTCCGCACCATCTCGGAAGTATCCGAGTGGCTCGAGACCCCTGCGCATGTTCTGCGGTTCTGGGAGAGCAAGTTCACCCAGGTCAAACCGGTGAAACGCGCAGGCGGGCGTCGGTACTATCGCCCTGCCGACATGGAATTGCTGGGCGGAATCAAGAAATTGCTGCACGAGGACGGGCTGACCATCAAGGGCGTCCAGAAGGTTCTGCGCGAACAGGGCGTGCGCTATGTCTCGGGCCTGTCGCCTCAGGTGGGTGACGACGACACCGACGCCGAACTGATCGAGGACGCGCCCTACGCCGAGGTCGAACAGACCGACGACGGCATCGTGGCCTTCCCCGGCCGGACCGCGGACCCTCAGCAGGAAGCACCGCAGGCCGCCGTTCAGGACACGCCCGAACCGGCGCCGGTGGAACCCGACCAGATGGCGGCGATGCCCCCGGAGGACGAACCGGAGGTTGGCGAATCCGACGACGATCTGCCCTCCCTGCCACCGCTCGCCCCGTTCGAAACGTCAGACGACACCCTCGCCCCGCCCGCGCCCGAACCTGCGCCCGCGGCAGAGGACAGCGCCGTTTCCCTCGCGCCACAGCCCGCGCCCCTGCCCTCCGCCGCGCCCTTGCCAAGTGACGCTGCGGGAGAGCACACCGAAGTGACCGCAACGAATGCGGGAGAATCGGTGACGGAGGACGACGAGATGGCCCGCCCGGCAGAGGACACGCTGCAGACCGCATTCGCCTTCGACCTGCCGCAGGACGCGGGCATCCCCTCGCCCGACGACATGGCAACGGGAACCGAACCCGACCTGACCACACCGGACGAAGACCCCTTCGACACCGCCCCCGAAGCGGCGGATGTCATGGAGGACGCCACGGACAGCAACGTGGCAGAGGCAGACGACGACCTCGCCGCGCCCGATACCGATACAGACGCCGCCCCGGTGCCGGACATCGCCGTGCCGGAGGCGCCCGCGCGTGCCGCGAACGCCCTCAACCTGCCCGACTTCGGCCAGCCCGAGGACGCAGGTCCCCCGACCGCCGGGCCCGGCCTGCTGGCCCGCGCCGCGGCGCTCAGGACGCTTTCGCCCGAACAGGCGCAGGCCATCGCAGCCCAGATGCCGGCGCTGCAACAACGGCTCGACCGTCTGAACGGCGCCGCCCCCGACGACGCCTGAACGGCCTCTCTGAAAACCCCGAAAATTGCTGCGGCGGGGGGTTGCCCTTGCCGCAGAAAACGGTAATTAGGCCGGACAAGTCGGGCTATGGCGCAGCCTGGTAGCGCGTCCGTCTGGGGGACGGAAGGTCGCAGGTTCGAGTCCTGCTAGCCCGACCAAATCACACCCCGCCAAGCATCCTCACGCCGTCGCGCACCGCGCGTCCGGTGGCTTGGCGCACCGTGTCTGCCGCTCCCGGAACATCCGCAATCGCCGCACAATGGCACACGTGCCTCCGCGTCGCTTTTCGCCTCCCCCTCCGCGCCGCGGCTTGTTAAGACGATCCCCGACAAGACGGAGGCATCCATGACCGGCGTACTGGCCAGCCAGCAGATCCAGACCCTGATCTCCACCGGCGCGCTTGCGGCGGACGAACCTTTCGCCCCTGGCCAGTTGCAGCCTGCCAGCCTCGACCTGCGGCTCGGAACCCGCGCCTACCGCGTCCGCGCCTCCTTCCTCGCAGGCAAGGGCAAGACGGTGGCCTCCCGCATTTCAGAGTTCGAAATGCATGAGATCGACCTCTCCCCCGGCGCCGTGCTGGAAAAGGGCTGCGTCTACCTCGTGCCGCTGATGGAACGGCTCAGCCTGCCCGACGACATCACCGCCATCGCCAACGCCAAAAGCTCCACCGGCCGGCTCGACCTGCTGACCCGCGTCATCACCGACGGCGGGACGGAATTCGACCGCGTGGCCCCCGGCTACGACGGCCCGCTCTGGGCCGAGATCTGCCCGCGCAGCTTCTCCGTCCTCGTGCGCCCCGGCATGACGCTGAACCAGATCCGCTTCCGCCGCGGGCAGGCGGTGCTCACCGACGCGCAGCTCAGGGCGCTGCACGAAGAGGTCGGCCTCGTCGCGGGCGGTCCGGCGGTGATCGACGCGGGCCTCGGCTTCTCCGTCGATCTCGAACCCGGGCCGCAGGGCATCGTGGGCTACCGCGCCCGCCCGCACACCGGGGTGATCGACCTGGCAAAGCTCAACCACTACGATCCCGCCGACTACTGGGACCGGCTGCGCTCCGACCGCAAGCAGCTGATCCTCGACCCCGGCGCCTTCTACATCCTCGTCAGCCGCGAGGCCGTGCACATCCCGCCGGGCTTCGCCGCCGAGATGGCCCCCTTCCTCGCCATGGTGGGCGAGTTCCGCGTGCATTACGCCGGTTTCTTCGACCCGGGCTTCGGGCATGCCCCGGCGGGCGGCGCGGGCGCACGCGGCGTGCTCGAGGTGCGCTGCCACGAGGCGCCCTTCGTGCTCGAACACGGGCAGACCGTCGGCCGTCTCGTCTACGAACGCATGTCCGAGGTGCCCGCCCAGCTTTACGGTCAGGGCATCGCCTCGAACTACCAGGGCCAGGGCCTGAAACTTTCGAAACATTTCATGACCGCCTGACGCGGGAACCTGCGCCTTTCCGCGCATCCGGCAGGGGGCTTGGCGGCGCCTTGCCGGATGGCGTAACGTCAACCGTCGGATTTTTCCCTTTCACCGGAACCGGTTGGCGCCCCTCCCTGTTGTCGCTCCAAGGGTCGGACACACCGTCCGGTGCCCAGAACCGAAGATAAGGGAGCATCCCATGTTCAAGAAAATCGCAGTCTCCGCCATTGCCCTCACCGCCGTGACCGCAGCGCCGCTGTTCGCGCTCGAAGCGTCCACCACGACCGAGCTGAACCTGCGTCAGGGCCCCGGCCCGCAGTACGGCGTCGTCAGCGTGATGCCGCAGGACGCGATGGTCACCGTCGACGGCTGCACCGCCTCCGACTGGTGCAAGGTGACCTTCGACGGTGCCGAAGGCTGGGCCTACAGCCCCTACCTGATCAACACCACCATGCCGGAACCGACGGTGATCTACCAGAACACCGAAGCGATGGACGTGCAGATCATCGAAGAGGAAAGGGACGGTGCTGAAACGGCCGTGAACGCGACCGCGGGCGCAGGCTTCGGTGCCGCAACAGCAGCGCTTCTGGTCGGTGGCCCCGCTGCCGTCGCCGCTGGCGTCGTGCTGGGTGCCGCAGGTGGCGCCGCAGCCACCCCGGAAGAGACCACCGTCACCTACGTGTCGCAGAACCCGGTCGAGCCGGTCTACCTGAACGGTGAAGTCGTCGTCGGCGCCGGTATCCCGGAAGGCGTGACGCTCTACGACGTGCCGGAAGCCGATTACACCTACGCCTACGTCAACGACGCGCCGGTCATCGTGAACCCGGAGAACCGCCGCATCGTCTACGTCGTGCGCTGATACGGCCAGACACAAGCCATACACAAGGAAGGCCCTGCCACCCGGCAGGGCCTTTTTCGTTTCAGGGAAAACCCCTCAGGGTGCGCCCCTCACTGATCTGTCAATACCCCCTGGCGCAGACGCCCTCAGCCATTGTCGCCGCGCCGGGCCTGCCGGGCCGCACGGCGCGCCTGACGGGCCTCCCGCTGCGCCTGCCGGTCCTCGTGCCGCGCCTCGTCATCGAAGCTGTGCGCCATGCCGTCGCCGCGCACACGGTCGGCTCCGCTCCGGCCGCGCCCCTGCCCGAAGGCGCGGCCCATGCCGGCGTTCACGCCCCTGCTCACGAACTGCCGCACCACCTGGTTGACGATCATGCGGACGATCTGGTCGATGTTCATGCCTGTCTCCTGTCCGATGCGGCGCCCTCGCCCGCACCTGCTGGATAATGTTGTAGCCACGGGCACCCGGTTCGGATCGCGCCCATGGCCCCGCGTGGAACTTGCCTGACCATACCGCGAAATTGCGTCCAATATTGGGCGAACACGCGGAATTGTCCTCAATCCTCGAACAGTTCGGACTGGCCTTCGCCCGCCTCCATCTCGTCCGGGTCGCTTTCGTCGCCCATCGGCCCGATCGGCGAGGGACGGCTTTCCAGCAGACCGGCCGACCGCAGCTCCGCCAGCCCGGGCAGATCGCGCGCCGATTCCAGCCCGAAGTGGTCGAGGAAGCCCTGCGTCACCACGAATGTCACCGGGCGGCCCGGCGTCATCCGGCGGCGGCCGAAGCGGATCCAGTCCATCTCGATCAGCTGGTCGACCGTGCCGCGCGACACGGCAACCCCCCGGATTTCCTCGATTTCCGCCCGCGTCACCGGCTGGTGATAGGCGATGATCGCCAGCGTCTCCACCGCCGCACGCGACAGCTTGCGGGTCTCCACCGTCTCGCGCTGCATCAGGTAGCCAAGGTCCGGCGCCGTGCGGATCGCCCAGGCGTCACCCACGCGCACCACGCGCACGCCGCGCCCCTCGTAGCGCTTGCGCAGGTGCACGAGCGCCTCCGCCGGATCGCAGCCGTGGGGCATCCGGTCGCCCAGGTCCCTGACCGTCACCGCTTCCGCGCTGGCAAAGAGGATCGCCTCCACCATGCGCTCCTGCTCGCCCATGGGCGGCGCCTCGAACAGCGAGTCGCGGATCGGCTCGTCTGTTTCGGTCTCGTCGCCGGTCTCCGGCAGATCGTTCATTCCCGGCCCTCCCGGCGGCGCAGCTGGATCGGCTCGAACGTGCCGCTCTGCCGGATCTCCGCCTTGCCTTCCTTCACCAGTTCCAGCGAGGCCGCGAACGTCGCCGCCGTGGCCGAGCGCCACATCACCGGGTCCTCGCTCCAGCCCTCGGGCAGGTAGCCCTGAATGTCGGTCCACTGCCCCGCAAAGCCGATCATGCCGCGAATCCGGTCCAGCGCCTGCTCCATGGTGAACACCTTGTCCCGGTCCATCACGAAGGGCCGGAATTCGTCTCGGGTGCGGATGCGCGCATAGCCCTGCATCAGGTCCAGCAACGAGGCGGTGTAGACCACCTTGCGCACGCGCTCCATCTCTTCGGGGACGCCGCGGGCAAAAAAGTCGCGGCCCAGCCTGTCGCGCGCCATCAGCTTTGCCGCCACCTCGCGCATCGCCTGCAACCGCTCAAGCTGGAACGCCAGATGCGCCGCCAGATCCTCGCCCGAGGGGCCTTCCTCCGCCGGATCGGGGGGCAGCAGCAGGCGCGATTTCAGGAACGCCAGCCAAGCCGCCATCACGAGGTAATCCGCCGCCAGCTCGATCCGCAGCGCCTTGGCCTTCTCGACGAAGACGAGGTACTGCCGCGCCAGTTCCAGCACGCTGATCTGGCGCAGGTCCACCTTCTGCGTGCGCGCCATGTTCAGCAGCAGGTCCAGCGGCCCCTCGAAGCCCTCCACGTCCACGACCAGAGCCTCCGCCGCCATGCGATCGGCGACGGAAAGCGGCAGTTCCGGCTCTGCGGTGGTTTCGTCCATCGGACACCCTTCACGCGGTCAAGGCGTCAAATTCAGCCTCCAGCGCCGCGATGTCAACATCGTCGGGCGCGCGGCGGGCGGCCAGCGCCGCCTCTGCGCGGGTCTGTGCCGCCGGGGTCATCTCTCCGCAGCGCTGCCAGATCGACACCATCTCGTCGAAGGCACCGTTGCAGTGCAGGACAAGGTCGCAGCCCGCCGCCAGCGCCGCCGCACCGCGTTCGCGCACCGTGCCGCTCAGCGCCTCCATCGAGATGTCGTCGGTCATCAGCAGGCCGTCAAACCCGATCTCGTCCCGGATAATCTTCACCATCACCTCCGAGATCGTCGCCGGTTGCGGGTCGATCTCCTCGAACACCAGATGTGCCGTCATGCCCAGGGGCAGGTCGTTCAGTGCACGAAAGGCGGCAAAATCGGTATGGTCGAGCACATCTCGCGGCGCTCCGACGCGCGGCAGGTCCTTGTGGCTGTCCAGCGTGCCCAAGCCATGGCCGGGGATGTGCTTCATCACCGGCAGCACGCCGCCCGTGAACAGCCCGTCGGCCACCGCGCGGCCATGGCGCACCACGGTCTCCACATCGGTGCCGTAGCAGCGGTTGCGCAGGATCGGATGGGTCTCGTCGCGGGCCACGTCCAGCGTCGGAATGCAGTTGCCATCGATGCCCATGGACCGCAGCTCATGCGCGATCAGCCGGGCGCGCAGCCAGAAGGCCCGCGGCCCCAGCGCCACGTCCTCCAGCGGCGGCCGGAACTCCTTCGCGAGCGGCGCCCGCAGACGCTGCACGCGCCCGCCTTCCTGGTCGATGAACACCGGCGCGTCGAAACCCGCCGCCGCGCGCAGCGCGTCGCACAGTGCCCGGACCTGATCCGCGCTCTCGATGTTGCGGGCGAACAGGATGAATCCGAAAGGGCGCACTTCCCTGAAGAGCGCCTTCTCGTCCGCCGTCAGCTCAAGCCCCGCGCAGCCAAGGATGGCCGCGCCGAAGCGGCTCATCGCGTGACCACCGGGATGCAGTCCACCTTCTCGGCGACGAAGGCCGCGCAGAAGCGCCGCGCATCGGACAGGTCGACAAAGCCCTCGGCCCGCAGGCGGTAGAACGTGCGCCCGCCCGAAGTCGCCTGCTGGATCACCCGGCCCTTGCCGTCCATGAAGTCGCCGAAGCGCGCCTCCAGACGCGTCCATTCCGACCGCGCTGTCTCGGCGCTGTCGAAGGCGCCGATCTGCACCAGACGCGTGCCCGCGGGCAGCGACGCCGGGTCGATCTCCTTCGTGACGCTGGCCACGGCGGCGGCGATCACATCCGCATCCACCGGACCGACCGAAGCCACCTGCAAGCCCGACGGCCGCAGCTTGGGCCTGAGCGACCGGCCAAGACCCGGCCCGGGCTTCGGCATCTGCGCCTCGGCGGCTTCCTCGTCGGCGTATTCGTCTTCGGGGAAGATATCGAGCGCGCCGGAGGACGACACGTCCTGCACCGCCGTCACCACCGGGTTGTCCGCGCCGGGCGCAAGCGGCGAAAGCGGCTCGCTCTCGGCCGCGATCTGGGCTGCCAGTGCAAGGATCGGGTCGTTTTCTGCATCCTCACCGGATTGCGTCGACATCACGGCGGGCGTCACGGCGTCCATGGCCGCGAAAGCCTCGGCCTCGGCAATCGCCTCCGCGTCCTGTTGCAGCGCCAGCGACAGCGCGCCCGTGGCCACGTCTTCTGCCGCCAGCCCCGCCGGGCGCGGTGCAAGCAAAAGCTGCTGCGCCGGTCCCTCGGCCGAGCCCTGCCCCGCCACGGCGTTCACCGCCAGCCCTTGATGATCGGCCAGCGTGCCGCCCGGATCTTCGGGCGCCACGCGCATCGGGCCGGAGGCCGCGCGCACGACCGGCACGCCGCTGACGTCGCGCGCCATCACGCCGTAACCCCAGATGCCGACACCCACCACCAGCGCCAGGGACGCCACGGCCCCCAGAAGGTTGGTCATCGAAACGGCCCGGACCTGCGCCGCAGCGCCATGATCCTGCACGCCGTAATCGGCACCGTATCCGCCGTCGTAACGGTGGCCACCGCGCTGGAAATGCCCGGAAACAGGCGCAATGCGCCCCGCGTCATAGGAATAGTCCGCCATGTCTGCCTCGTGTTCCCCCGCCAGTACATTGCCGGCAAGGTGATGCTGCTCGTCCTTATTAACGACGCCACCGGCCCTGCGGACCAGCCCAAGAGAATTGGAAAAGCGCCTGTCGGACCCGGAGGCGCGCGCCTTGTGTCAGCGCATTTCTTCCACCGGGGTCACGCCCAAGATACCAAGGCCTGCGGAAATCACAACCGCCGTGGCGCGTGCCAGCGCGATTTTCGACTGTGTTGCAACAGGGTCATCCTGCAGGAAACGCAGCGCCGGTTCGTCGTTGCCCCGGTTCCACAGCCCGTGCAGGTCCGACGCCAGTTCGCCCAGGTAGGTCGCCACCCGGTGCGGCTCGTGCGTGCGGGCGGCGATCTCGACCAGCCGCGGCCATTCGGCAAGCTTCGCGGCAAGGTGCAGTTCCGCCGGATGGGTCATGCCGGACAGGTCCTGCGCGGCAAGCGTCGCGTCGGACACGTCGATGCCCTCGGCCCCGGCCTTGCGCAGCACCGAACAGATCCGCGCATGGGCGTACTGCACGTAGAACACCGGGTTCTCCTTCGACTGCTCGACCACCTTGTCGAAGTCGAAGTCCAGCGCCGCATCGGATTTCCGCGTCAGCATGTGGAACCGCGCCACGTCCGAGCCCACCTCGTCCACGAGGTCGCGCAGCGTGATGAAGGTCCCTGCCCGCTTCGACATCTTGAACGGCGCGCCGTTCTTGAACAGCTTCACCAGCTGGATCAGCTTGATGTCCAGCGACACGCGGTCCTGGCTCAGCGCCTTGACCACCGCCTTCAGCCGCTTGACGTAACCGCCGTGATCGGCGCCGAAGATGTTGATCAGCAGGTCGAAGCCGCGCTGCACCTTGTCGTAGTGATAGGCGATGTCCGGCGCGAAATACGCCCACGAACCATCGGCCTTCATCACCGGGCGGTCCTCGTCGTCGCCGAACTCGGTCGACTTGAAAAGCCACTGCTCGCGCTCTTCCCAGTCCTCGTCCGTCTTGCCCTTGGGCTTCGGCAGGACGCCCCAGTAGATCAGCCCCATTTCCTTAAGCGCGTCGATCGCCGCCTCGATCCGGCCGGTGCCGTAAAGAGACTTCTCGGAGAAGAAGACATCCATGTGCACGCCAAGCGCGGCCAGATCGTCGCGGATCAGGTCCATCATCGCCTCGGTCGCGAACTCGCGCACCTCCGGCAGCCAGACCTTCTCGGGCGCGTCCAGCCAGATGTCGCCGACCTTGTCCTTCAGCGCTTCGCCCACCGGGATCAGGTAGTCGCCGGGATAGCTGCCCTCCGGCCAGTCGACCGACAGGTCGTGCGCCTCCTGGTAGCGCAGGTAGACGGACCGCGCCAGCACGTCGACCTGCGCGCCGCCGTCGTTGATGTAGTATTCGCGGGTCACGTCATAACCCGCGTAAGCCAGAAGCGAGGCCATGGCGTCGCCCACGATGGCACCCCGCGCGTGGCCCACGTGCATCGGCCCCGTGGGGTTGGCCGAGACATACTCGACGTTGACCTTCTCGCCCTTGCCCATGTCCGACCGGCCATAGGCGGTGCCGTTGCCGAGGATCGCCTTGGGCAGCGTCTGCCAGACCGACGGCTCGAGCCGCAGGTTCAGGAAGCCCGGGCCCGCCACCTCGGCGCTCGACACGCGCGGATCGTCCGCCAGCTTCGCCGCCAGCGCCTCCGCGATGTCGCGCGGCTTCTGCCTTGCCGGCTTGGCCAGCACCATCGCCGCGTTGGTCGCCATGTCGCCATGCGCCGGATCTCGCGGAGGCTCCGTCGTCACGGCATCGGTATTGAGACCGTCAGGCAGCACACCCTCGGTCACGAGGGTCGCGATGGAATCGAGGACAAGCGCGCGGATATCGGCAAAGAGGTTCATGTTCAGGCTCCAAGGATTGGCGCCTCCTCTATCACTTTGGCCGCGCGCGTCAAACGTGTCACTGCGCCCTCAGGCCTCGCGCCGCTCCTCCCGCTTCTTGGTGAACGACAGGATGCGCGTGCCGGGGCGGTCCTGCGGGTCCTCGTCAGGGGCAAGGAAGCGCAGCCGCCCGCCGGGGGTCAGCTCGGCCACGGCCACGGCGCCCTCCAGCGTTTCGCGCCAGTTCTCCAGCTTCCACTCCTCCGACAGGGTGCTGACGCGGAACTCGTAACCCTCGGCAATAGCCGCGTTCGCCTCGAAGTAGGTCTGCTGCAGCGCCAGCGGCCGTCCGCCCAGCGTGGCGGGCAGCTGGTGGCGCGAACTCGTCTCCTTCACGCGCTTCAGCTGAAAGACGTTGTCGCGCCCGAACTCCGGCGCGAGGTCGGTGGCGACCAGCGTGTTGTAAGCGTCGTTCTCGGCGGCGCAGATCAGCTTTTCGTAGGCGATCAGCTCCACCCGTTCCTCCGCGGCCTCCGACAGGATGTCGCCGAAGAACACGTCGATCCCGGCCTCGCGCGCACCACGCAGACGGGCGTGGTTCGGGTCGGCGATCATCACCGGCAGGCCGGCGGACTTCTTCACCTCGCCCTTCTCGCCCTTCTTCTCCACCTGCCCCAGCTTGCGCAGCGCCTGCGCCAGTTCCACCGACCAGCGCGATCCGCCAAGGATCAGCACGCCCGGCTTCTCTCCGGCGCTGAGCCCGAGGAACCGCGCCACCGGCGACAGGGTGAAGCCGTGCAGCACCACCGTCGCCGCCACCAGCGCAAAGGCCAGCGGCGCCACGCGGTCGCCGTCGGGGATGCCCAGCTCCACCAGCCGCTCGCCGAACAGCCCGGCGACGGCCACCAGCACGACCCCGCGCGGCCCGGTCAGGGCGACCAGAAGCCGCTCCTTCGCGGGCACGTTGGTGAAGGCCAGCGCGATCAGCACCGGCAGCGGGCGCGCGATCAGGATGACCACCGCGACAAAGACCAGCGCCCGCCAGTCCAGCACCATCAGCCGGTCAAAGCTCATGCCCGCCGCAAGCAGGATGAACACGCCCGACACCAGCAGCACCGTCGCGTGCTCCTTGAAGCGGTAGAGCTCGGTGAAGGACGGCAACCCGGCGTTGGCGATCCACAGCCCCATCAGCGTCACGGCAAGCAGCCCGCTTTCATGCAGCACCGAATCCGCAAGCCCGAAAACCGCAAGCAAAACAACGAACAGGACGGGGACCTTCATGTACTCCGGCACGTAGGCGCGGCGGAAGGCAGCCGCAAGGCCCGCGCCCCCCGCAAGCCCCAGCGCGCTTGCCACGCCGATGCCCATCGCCAGCTCCCAGATGGCGTGGCCCGCGCCCGTGGCGGTCTGCAGAACCACGACCACCTCGAAGGCCAGGACCGCCGCCAGCGCGCCGACCGGATCGTTGACGATGGCCTCCCACTGCAAGAGCGCCGCCGGGCGCTTCGCCAGCTTGGCCTGCCGCAAGAGGGGCGCGATCACCGTGGGGCCGGTAACGATCATGATGCCGCCGAAGACGGCCGAGCTTTCCCACGACAGCCCCGCCACGTAGTGCAGCGCGCAGGCCGACATCAGCCACCCCAGCGGCGCCCCGATGATCACCAGCCGCCGCACACCCGTCGCCGCGTCGCTCAGGTGGCCGAGGTCCAGCGTCAGCCCGCCCTCGAAAAGGATGATGGCCACGGCGATGGCGATCATCGGCGAAAGCATCGACCCGAATTGCGCCGCAGGGTCCAGAATGCCCAGCACCGGGCCGACGATCAGGCCCGCCGCCAGCATCAGCACGATGGCCGGAAGCCTCAGCCGCCAGGCCAGCCACTGGCTGCCCACGCCAAGCGCCCCCACCAGCCCAAAGGCCAGAACGGGGTCCAGTGCCCCCGCCGTTTCCGCAACCGCCATTCGTCCCTCTCCGTGTGGTTTCGACAGACCTAGGACGGTACAGGTGTCCAGTCGACTGTTCTTGTGTCGATGTTTTCGGCCTCCGTCACATCGAAAAGGGACAACACAAGGTCGCCGGCGGAAAGGCAGTCCGCCCCGGTCCAGGTTTCGGGCGCGTCCAGCACCCGCACGGCCCTGCGCCGCCCGCGCCCCGAAGCGTTCACAAAGCGGTTTAACAAACCATCGTAACTGATTGATCCGGATATACTATCGGAAGACGTGAAATTCTCCGGCACGACCAGGACTCCGCAGCCCTCGGCGGTCTTCAGGCCACCCTCCAGCGCATCCGTCAGCCCCCAGCTCAGCGCGATCATCTCGCGCGAGGCCGCGGCATCCCCGGCCACCGTCAGCAGCATGCAGTCGATGAAACAATCCAGCGGCTCGCCGTTCCAGCTCCCCTTGAGCAGGTCGACCACGTTGTGCGGCATCCCGCCCAGCGTCAGCGTCTGGATCAGGTCGGGGTGGTCCCGGGCGACGTCGAGAAGGAGATCGTGCTTGCGGCCAAGCGCCACGACGCGGCCCCCTTCGGACGCGATGCGGCGACACAGCGATGCGGCAAGCGGATGTTCCGCCCCCGCCACCACGGCAACCCTGCCCTCGAACCGCCCCGACTGTTCCGACACTCTGCAACCCTCTCGGTCACAGAAGTGCCACAGACGTCACTGCCGGGAAAGCCCGGTTTCCCAATGCCCGTCCAGAATGTCGGTGCCGGTCAGCTTGGCATGCTGTTGCAGGGCAAAACGGTCGGTCATGCCCGCGATGTAATCGGCCACAAGACGCGCCCGCGTGGTTTCGTCCTGCGCCGCCTGCACATCCTTGTGCCAGCGCCGCGGCAGCAGGGTCGGATCGTCCATGAAGATCGGGAACAGGTCGTCGACCGCCTGCGTCACCCGCCGCCGCTGGTCCATGACCGTCGGCGCGCGATAGACCCGCGTGAACAGGAACTTGCGGAACTCCGTGATGTCCTGCGCCATCCGGTCGGAAAAGGCGATCACCGGGTAGCCCAGCTCCCGGATCTCCTGCGCGGACCGTGCGCCGCTGTCCGCGAGGATCTGCCGCGACACGTCCAGCAGGTCGGTGACCATCACGCCGAACACCCGGCGCAGCGCCTCGTGTCGGCGGCGGTACCAGTCGGTGCCGGGATACAGCCGGTCGACCTCGGCATAGGCCTCGCCCACCATCGGCAGCTCGGCCACGGCCTCCTCCGAGAACAGCCCGGCGCGCAGCCCGTCGTGCAGGTCGTGGTTGTTGTAGGCGATGTCGTCCGACAGGGCCGCCACCTGCGCCTCGGCGCTGGCATGGGTGTGCAACTCCAGGTCGTGCACATCGTTGTAGGCCTTCAGCGCATAGGGCAGATCGTCGCCCGGATCGTCCGGCCCCGAGGTCAGCGGCCCGTTGTGCTTGGCGATGCCTTCCAGCGTATCCCAGGTCAGGTTCAGCCCGTCGAACTCGGCATAATGCCGTTCCAGCGAGGTCACGATACGGATCGTCTGGGCGTTGTGGTCGAACCCGCCATAGGGCTTCATCAGCCCGTCGAGCGCATCCTCCCCGGTGTGGCCGAAGGGCGTGTGGCCCAGGTCATGCGCCAGCGCCACCGCCTCCGCGAGGTCGATGTTCAACCCCAGCGTGTTCGATATGGTGCGCGCCACCTGCGCCACCTCGATCGAATGCGTCAGCCGCGTCCGGTAGAAGTCGCTCTCGTGCTCGATGAAGACCTGAGTCTTGTGCTTCAGCCGCCGGAACGCCGACGAATGGATGATCCGGTCGCGGTCGCGCTGGAAAGAGGAACGGTGCGCGCTCTCATCCTCCGCGAAAAGCCGCCCGCGTGCCGTTTCCGGATCGCTTGCGTAAACTGCGCCCATCCGGCCTGTCTCCCGTACAATCTGACGTTGGTCTCTTAGCGCCTCGTTCCTGCGATAACAACAACTTGTCGCAACAAGGGCCAGGGCCGCGCAGACCGGCTGTGCGCGCCGCGCGGCCCCGATCCCCTCGCCCCATCTTGCCCCGGCGCCCGCCTGCACTTAAGTCTGTAAGGACCGCAACCGAGGACCGATCCATGCAGCTCCCGCCGAAAGTCACAGAACGCGCCTTTGCCCGCCTGTCCGAAATCGGTGCCGCCGACCAGGGCAAGGCCCTGCGCGTGGCGGTCGAAGGCGGCGGATGCTCCGGCTTCCAGTACGACATCAGCCTCGACGCCCCCGCGACCGACGACCTCGTCATCGCCGAAGGCCCGGAAAAGGTGGTGGTCGACCCGGTCTCCCTGCCGTTCCTGTCCGGCGCCACGATCGACTTCACCGACGAGCTGATCGGCGCGCGCTTCACCATCGACAACCCGAACGCCACCAGCTCCTGCGGCTGCGGCACGTCCTTCTCCATATAAGGAGAATGCGGCCCGGACGGCCGCTGCGCGCGCACTCTATATATAAGGAGGGAACGCGCGGCCTTGACCGCGGCCCGCAAGGGCACACCGACAGACGACAAAGGGGCCAAGCGGCCCCTTTTTCCGTATCCCTTCATCTTGGCGAAAATACCTCGGGAGGGGTCCGGGGAGGGCAGCGCCCGCCCCGGCTCGGGCCGGTCTCACTCCGCCGGAACCATCCGCGCCGCACGCACCCGGCCCACGTGATCCTCCAGCACCAGCCATGCGCCGGAGCCCACCACCAGCATCACGCCAACCACCGTGGCCGCTGTCGGCACCTCGCCGAAGGCCGCGAAACCGATGACGACCATCCAGACGAACTGCAGGTTCATCAGCGGCGTGGCGACATAGGCCGGCAGCAGGCGCAGCGCCTCGGCCACCACGTAGCGTGCCCCGAAGAGCGCCCCGGCATAGGCCGCAACCCACATCAGGTCGGTCAGGCCCATCGGCTGCCAGACGAAGGGCAGCGCCACCGCCATCGACACCATCAGCGCAAGGTTCGGCCAGAAGACCTGCGCCAGCGGCGCCCGTTCGACCTTGGCGATGACGCGGGCGGCCAGCATGGACCCCGTCCCCGACACCGCGGCCAGAAGCGCCCAGGCATGGCCCGCCTGCATCCCGGACACACCGCCCGGCATCAGGAACAGCACGCCGCAGGCGCCGACGGTCAGCGCGGCCCAGGCGAGCGGGCGCGGCGTCTCGCCGAGGATCGGGCCGGACAGAACCGCCGCGATCAGCGGGATGAGACCGATGAACAGGAAGACGTCGGCAAAGGGCAGCAGCCGGAAGGCCATGAAGAACGCCACCGAAGCGACCACCGTCAGCACCGCGCGGATCAGCATGGCCGTGCGCGACTTCACCCGAAGCCCCGCAACGACCCCCTGCCCGCCCATGCGCGCACCGCCCACCGACAGCGCCACCACCAGAAGCGAGGACAGCACGAAAAGCTGCGGCGCGGCGTAGGACCCGGCGATGAACTTCGTGATCCCGTCGGCCGCCGCCATCATGCCGGTGTAGACCACCACCAAGAGCGCCCCCAGACCGGCGCCACCCAGCGCCATCGTCATCTTCGAAACGCGCTTCATGCGGCACCTGCGCGGGCGAAACCGGCAAAGTAGTCGGGGAAGAAGGCGCAGCTTTCGCTCGCCACGGTCAGCACCTCCAGCGTCGTCTCCGACAGCGCCGGCAGGATCATGGTGCGCATCCGCTCCCAGTCGCCGCTGCGGCGTTCCATCCCCAGCATGGCCTGGCTGATCTCGCGCAGCGCGGTCGAACGGCGGCCGTTCTTGGAATAGGTCATCCGCTCGTTTTCCAGCGGCTTGCGGAACACCGGCGCCCCGATCACCGCCTGGTGCCAGTTGCAGACCAGAAACTCGTGGTAATCGTCGTTCAGCGGCAGCCCCTCACCGTGATCGACGCTGTAGGCGGCGGTTTCCTCTTCCAGCCAGGCGCTCCAGGCAATCGGCGGTTCCTGTCCGGCATAGACCAGCGCGATGCAGACCTCTGCCAGCAGGTCGGCGTTCTGGTCGAGGAAGGCGGTCAGCCCTGCATAATGCAGGCTGATCATGGCCTTGTCGTCCAGCAGCGGATCGCGCCGTCCGTACTCCGACAGGTAATAGACGATGTGCGTCAGCTCGTAGGCCGCCTTCTTGTTCGGCAGCGCGAAGGTCGCGGTTCGTCCGCAGAAGGCGCGCAGCCGGTCATCCAGTCCTTCGTCGCGCACGGGATCGATCCCGCGGCGCATCATCAGGCGCCGGGCTTCGGCGCGCTGGAGATCGGACAGTTCAGCCTCGGCAAGGCGCTGTGATGCGGCAAACTCAACCATACGCTGAGCAGAATTCCCCGAAAAGCCGAGATCCTCAAGATCCAATGCAAGCGACAGTAGAAATCTGTAGTACTGTGGGAAGAATGTCAGCCTGTCTTCGGCCTGCTCGTAGAAGGCCTCGTGCACGCTCAGCGCCTCTGCGGTGACGGGCTGGCCGGTGCACTCCAGGATGTTCAGGAGTTCCGCGTTTTCCTTCAGCCAGAACACGTCGTCACCTGTGCGGCGATGATCGGCGAAGGAGCCCAGAAGCGCGGTGATCCGCGCTTCCAGAGGCGCAATCCGGGACGGGACGGTCAGTTGGATGACATTTTGCATTTGGTCTTCTCCTCTGTCGTTGGCAGAGCTTCGCGCCCCGCCCGGGTTCGCAGGTTCTCGGTCGCGGCTCAGGCCTTGACGGACCAGCTGGTGAAGGCTTCGACGGCATCGCCTGCTTCGCGCTCACCGGCAGCCGGGCCGGACCAGGAGGTGAAAGCCTCGACGTTGTCGCCGGACACACGGTCGCCAGCGGCCGGACCGGACCAGGAGGTGAAGGCTTCGACATTGTCGCCGGAGATCTTGTCGCCAGCGGCCGGGCCGGACCAGGAGGTGAAGGCCTCGACGCTGTCGCCGGAGATCTTGTCGCCTGCCGCCGGGCCGGACCACGAGGTGAACGCCTCGACGCTGTCGCCGGAGATCTTGTCGCCAGCGGCCGGGCCGGACCACGAGGTGAAGGCCTCGACGTTGTCGCCGGAGATCTTGTCGCCAGCCGCCGGGCCGGACCACGAGGTGAACGCTTCGACGTTGTCGCCGGAGATCTTGTCGCCTGCCGCCGGGCCGGACCACGAGGTGAAGGCTTCGACGTTGTCGCCGGAAATCTTGTCGCCGCGGACCGGGCCGGACCACGAGGTGAACGCCTCGACGTTGTCGCCCTGGGCTGCGGAACCGGTCACCGGGCAGGACCAGGAGGTGAACATCTCGACTGCGGAACCGTCACGCAGGTCGCCGCGGGTCGGGCCGGACCAGGAGGTGAAAGCTTCGACCGCGTCGCCGGTGTCGATGTCGCCAGCCGCCGGGCCGGACCAGGAGGTGAACATTTCGACCGAATCGCCGGAGAAGGCGCTCGTTTCGACGCTGGAAACGATTTCTTCAGAAGCCTGGGTTTTGATGAGTGCGGACATTGTCGTTCTCCGTTGTGGGAAGTGCGTTGTTGACCCCCTAACGCTGCCCGCAAAAAGCGTTTGCAGAAAAGTTAATTCCTGTTAAGGTTGTTTAATCAATTGTTTATCCACAGGGACCGGTGGAAACATCTGTCTCTGAACGCGAAACAATAGGACTTATCCCCAGACCGACAAAACTTGTGGAAAAGTGGAATCGACGCCACGCAACGCAACTTTGCAGGTTTGCAAAGTCGGGAAAGGCGATTCGAGATGAGGGGAGACTCGGTTGAGTTAAATAGCAGAGCGCAACCCAAAGTTGAATACCCCTGCCACTACGCGACACAAAATATCAGAAAAATGACGTTGATCAACATCACTTAACTCTCTTTGGCGTCACCCCTTTTCTCACTCCTGAAATCCCCGCGCTTGACCTTCGACACGATCCACGGTCCACCTGAATCAAAATCGGGGGAACGAATGAAAATCGCGACATTCAACATAAACGGCATCAAGGCCCGCATCGGGGCCCTTTCCGACTGGCTCCAATCTGCAAACCCCGACGTCGTGCTGGCGCAGGAAATCAAGTCTGTGGACGAAAATTTCCCCAGGGAGCATTTCGAGGACATGGGCTACGTCGTCGAGACCCACGGACAGAAAGGGTTCAACGGTGTTGCCATCCTGTCGAAACTGCCGCTGGAGGACGTGACCCGCGGCCTGCCCGGCGACCCGGAGGACGAACAGGCCCGCTGGATCGAGGCGACGGTGATGGGCGACACCACCGCCGTGCGCCTCTGCGGTCTCTACCTGCCCAACGGCAACCCCGCCCCCGGCCCGAAATACGACTACAAGCTCGCCTGGATGGACCGCCTCCACACCCGCGCCGAGGAACTCCTCGCCGCCGAGATGCCCGCGGTCATGGCCGGCGACTACAACGTCATCCCGCAGGCCGAGGACGCGGCCCGGCCCGACGCCTGGAAGGACGACGCGCTCTTCCTGCCGCAGACCCGGCAGGCCTTCCGCCGCATCCTCAACCTGGGCTTCACCGAGGCCTTCCGCGCCCGCACGCAAGGTCCGGGCCACTATTCCTTCTGGGATTACCAGGCCAATTCCTGGGAACGGAACAACGGCATCCGCATCGACCACATGCTCCTGACCCCGCAGGCCGCCGACCTGCTCGAGGACTGCTGGATCGAAAAGGACGTCCGCGCCGCCGAAAAGCCCTCCGACCACGTCCCGGTCTGGTGCGCCCTCGCCGCCTGAGGCTCCGCCGCCCACCGCTTCACCTGGACGGAAATACCTCGGAGAGCACGAGAGGCAGCGCCTTTCGTCGGCCGCAAGGCCGTGCCACCTGCCCTTGCACAGCCCCACCGGGCGGTCTAGATTCCTGACAAAAGCCCCCGGAAACAGCCGGACCCACCAGAGACACCAGAGCGGAGCCCCATATGCCCATCCATGCCCAGGACCTCGAGGACCTTCTGCGCCAATCCTTTCCGGACGCCAAGATCGTCGTCGAGGGTGACGACGGCGTGCACATGTCCGCGATGGTGGTCGACGAGAGCTTCCGAGGCATGAACCGCGTCCAGCAGCAGCGCGCCGTCTACGCCGCGCTCAAGGGCAAGATGGACGGCCCCTCCGGCGAACTGCACGCCCTCGCCCTGACCACCCGGGCCCCCGACTGACCCGCCCGGCCCCTCGCGGGCCACGCACATCCCGGCCCGCCCCGCCCGGCGCGCGCCCGACAACGGAGAACGACATGACCGAGACGACCGACGCCAAGACCCGCATCGAGGAAACCGTGAAATCCAACGACGTGGTGCTCTTCATGAAGGGCACCAAGGCGATGCCGCAATGCGGCTTCTCCTCCCGCGTGGCGGGCGTGCTGAACTACATGGGGGTCGAATTCCAGGACGTGAACGTCCTGACCGACGACGCCATCCGCCAGGGCATCAAGGATTACTCGGACTGGCCGACCATCCCGCAGCTCTACGTGAAGGGCGAATTCGTCGGCGGCTGCGACATCATCACCGAGATGACGCTGTCCGGCGAACTCGACGGCCTGTTCGACCAGAACGGCATCGCCTTCAACAAGGACGCCGCCGACAAGATCCGCGAAGCCAACGCCTGAGCCGATCCCGGCGCCGGGCCCCTGACAGTGCCCGCAGGACTTGCTGCAGATCGAAGGGCGGCCCCGCACCGGGCCGCCCTTTGTCATTTGAGACCATACATTTTTCCGACAGGACTTTGACAATGGGCACCGTGTCCGCCGCCGCGTTCCTCATCATTGCGTCCCTTGCAGGCGCCATGATCGTCTTCGCGGCCTTCCGCCAGAACCGCAGATGGCGCGCCGAACTCCGCCACCTTGCATCCACCGAAGGCTGGCAGATCGAGGAGGCCACCGCCTCCGGCCGCAACGGCATGAAGATCGACATCTCGCACCCCGCCGAAGGCTGGACCCTCACGCTCTACAGCCTGAGCCATTCCACCCCGGGCGGCTCGTCGGGCACCACCCGCTGGACCCGCTTCACCGCACCCGACCTCGCGCTGCCCGAAGGGCTGGCCGTGCTGGGACCGGACATGCCCGACGGCGCCCGCATCCGCATGGAAAGCGCGCTCGGCAGCACCGGCGGCGTGGGCCGCATGATCCTCATGAAATTCCTCGGGCCGCTGGGCGAGGACATGGCCCGCCTTCAGGCCGCCCCGGGCACAGGCCCCGGAACGCTGCTCGCGACCCCCGGCGCCGAAACCGCGCTCGACCCGGTCCGCGACGCGCCGGACCTCGCCGCCGCGCGCGAGGGGCGCAATCCCGCGCAGCAGCCCATGGCGATCCGCGACACGCAAGGCTTCGCCCTGCGCCAGACCGGCCTCATCCGCAAGCCGGAGCAGCTGCGCGCGTTCATTTCCCTCGGGAACAGTCTGGCGGACCGGCTCAGGGCCACCGCCTGAGGCGCAACATGCCGTAGGGTGGGCTTTCCGGCGCAGCCGGGTTGGCCACCCGCCCTGCCCGGCCGCACAGCCTTCTCAGGCGCCCAGCTTCTCGTCCGCCGTCTCGGCCAGCGATTCCGCCCGCGCCGCAAGCTCCGCCAGCGCATCCGTCACGTCCGAGGGGATCACCGCCACCTCGACCTTCTCGGGCGCGGGCGCGGGCCGCCCCTTCAGCTCGGCGATCTCCGCCTTCATGGCACCAAGCTGCTCTTCGGCATCGCGCAGCTTCTCTTCCAGACCGGCGGTCTTGTCCGCCAGCATCAGCCCGGCCATCAACAGCATCCGCGTCTCGGGGATGCGCCCGATCTGCTGCACCAGCACCTGCGCCTCCGCATCCAGAAGCGCCGCCGCCGACAGCAGGAACTGCTGTTCGCCGTCCTGGCAGGCCACCTCGAAGGTGCGCCCGCCGATCCCGATCTCCACTTCGACCTGGCTCATGACTTGGCCTCCTGTCCGTCCGTTCCGGCGGCCTCGAGCAGCGGCCCGAGGGTCGCGATCAGCGCCTCGGTCTCGGCCGCGTCGACCGCGCGCGCCGCGCGCAGCCCGTCCAGTTCCGCCTTCATCGCATCGTTGATGAGCGAGGCATCGCCGACGCCCTGCGCGTTGGCCGCCCTGAGGGCCGCGTTGCTCTCCGACAGGGCGGCGTTGGCCGCGCGCAGGCGCTGCACTTCCGCGTCCAGCCCCTCGATCAGTTCCGCCGGGACACCCGCCGCCTCGCCCGAGGCCCCGGCTCCGGCTTCCGCCTCGGCCAGCCGCGCCTTCAGGTGGCGCATCCGCTCCTCGAGCTGGGCATTGGCAACCTTCTCGTCGTCCAGCGCCTCGCGCAGCGCCGTCAGTTCGCCCTCGATCTCGCTCAGGTCGGCGCCCTCGCCCCCGGCCGCGCTGTCGTCCGAAGACCCCGCGCCTGCCGCGGCGACCGCCGCCTCGGCCTCGGCGCGCACGGCGGCGATGACCGCGTCGCGCTCCTCCGCCGCCTTCTCCAGCGCCTGGGCTACCGCCAGTTCCTGTTCCGCCGCGGCCTCGCCCCTCAGGGTGGCCAGCGCCGAGGCGTGTTCCTCCGCCATGTCCAGCCGCGCCGCCTCGATGGCCGAGGCGCGCTCGGCCTCGGTCGCTTCCGCCGCCGCGGCGGCCCGTTCCTCGGCCTCCGCCAGCGCGGATTCCGCCGCCGCCAGTTTCGCCGTCAAGGCCTCCAGCTCTCCGCCGTCCGGCCCGGGCGTATGGGCCTCCAGCCGCTGGCCAATCCGATCCAGCGCGCGCGACAGGCGCGTCTGCAACTCGTCGATCTGGGTCATCTGCCCTCTCGCCCCCGTTTCCTCGCCCGTATGCCGGGCCGTCCCGTCTTTCGGGTCTTGTGCCGGGACAACCGCATCGCGAATCGCCCCTCGACCCTTTGGAGGAAGTCTAGCAAGCGCAAAAGGAAAATGCGCCCCCCTGTTTACCAACGCCTTCCCAAGCACTTGGACGGCGGTTTTCATCCGCCTGCCCGCGGCCTGCCGGGCCGCGACCTTGCCATTTGCCCCGCGGCTGCTATTCAGCGCGAAACGCTGCAACGCAAGGAACCTCACGGTGGACATTTCAGAGCTTCGCAACGCCAATCCCGACCACTGGATGCGCGCAACCGCGATCCGCGCGCTGGCCCTCGACGGTGTGGCCAACGCCAACTCCGGCCACTCCGGCATGCCCATCGGCATGGCCGACGTCGCCACCGTGCTCTTCGGCAACCACCTGAAGTTCGATGCCGCCAACCCCGAGTGGCCCGACCGCGACCGCTTCATCCTGTCCGCCGGTCACGGCTCCATGCTGATCTACTCGCTGCTCTACCTCTGCGGCGATCCGGAGGTCACGCTCGACCAGCTCCAGAACTTCCGTCAGTGGGGCGCCAAGACCGCCGGCCACCCGGAGAACTTCCTTCTGAAGGCGGTCGAGACCACCACCGGCCCGCTCGGCCAAGGCATCGCCAACTCCGTCGGTTTCGCCATGGCCGAGGAGATGCTCCGCGCCCGCTTCGGCAAGAAGCTGGTCGACCACCACACCTATGTCATCGCAGGTGACGGCTGCCTGATGGAAGGCGTCAGCCAGGAGGCGATCACCCTCGCCGGCCGCTACGCCCTGTCGAAGCTCGTCGTCTTCTGGGACAACAACGACATCACCATCGACGGCAAGGTCTCGCTCTCGGACCGCACCGACCAGGTGGCGCGCTTCAAGTCCGCCGGCTGGCACGTGCAGGAGATCGACGGCCACGATCCCGCCGCCATTGACGCCGCGATCACCGCCGCCAAGGCCTCCGACCAGCCCTCGATGATCGCCTGCAAGACGCACATCGCCCTCGGCCACGCCGCGCAGGACACCTCCAAGGGCCACGGCGCGCTGACCAACAACGAACAGAACATCGCCGCCAAGGAAGCCTGGGGCTGGCACACCGGCCCGTTCGAAGTGCCCGCCGAGGTGAAATCCTGGTGGGAATCCACCGGCGCCCGCGGTGCCGCCGACCGCACGGAATGGGAAGCGCGCCTCGCCGCCGCCTCCGACTCCCGCCAGAAGGAATTCGCCCGCGTCATCGCCGGCGACGCGCCGAAGAAGCTCTCCGCCACCATCAAGGCGCTGAAGAAGCAGATCTCCGAAACCCAGCCCAAGGTCGCCACCCGCAAGGCGTCCGAGATGGCGCTCGAGGTCATCAACCCGATCATGCCGGAAACCATCGGCGGCTCGGCGGACCTCACCGGCTCCAACAACACGCTGACCGGCGATCTCGGCAAGTTCGACACCGACAACCGCAAGGGCCGCTACGTCTACTGGGGCATCCGGGAACACGGCATGTCCTCGGCGATGAACGGCATCGGCCTGCACGGCGGCCTGCGTCCCTACGGCGGCACCTTCATGGCCTTCACCGACTACGCCCGGCCGGCCATGCGCCTCGCCGCGCTGATGAAGACCCCGACCATCTTCGTGATGACCCACGATTCCATCGGCCTCGGTGAAGACGGCCCGACCCACCAGCCGGTCGAGCATCTGGCCATTTCCCGCGCCACGCCGAACACGCTGGTCTTCCGCCCCGCCGACGCGGTGGAAACCGCCGAGGCCTGGGAAATCGCCCTGACGCAGAAGGCGACGCCCTCCGTGCTGTCGCTGACCCGCCAGAACCTGCCCACCGTCCGGACCGAGCACAAGACCGCCAACCTGTCGGAGAAAGGCGCCTACGTGCTGGCCGACGCCGAGGGCAAGCGCCAGGTCATCCTGATGGCCACCGGCTCCGAGGTCGCCATCGCCATGGCTGCCCGCGACGCGCTGCAGGCCGAGGGCATCGGCACCCGCGTCGTCTCCATGCCCTGCTGGGAACTGTTCGAGGCGCAGGACGAGGCCTACCGCCGCAAGGTCCTGCCCGCAGGTCCGGTGCGCGTCGCGGTCGAGGCCGCCGTGGGCTTCGGCTGGGACAAGTGGCTGTTCTCCGAGCGCGGCAAGCGCGACAAGGGCGCCTTCGTCGGCATGACCGGCTTCGGCGCCTCCGCCCCCTACGAGACGCTCTACGAGAAGTTCGGCATCACCCCCGAGGCGGTGGCCGAAGCGGCCAAGGGCCTGCTGTAAAGGCACCACCGTAGGGTGCGTTATCAACGCACCAACCTTATCAACGCACCAACCAGAAAGGCCCCCGCCACGCCCGGCGGGGGCCTTTTCCTGTCCGCGCCACAAACGCCTCCCCCTGTTGCATTCCGTCCGGTCACGTCGCATGTGTCGTCACCGACACCCCCCGCACGACCCGATGAACCGCCCCGGAAGACCCCATGACCCAACAGACACCCACCCTGCACATGATCTGCGGCAAGATCGCCTCCGGCAAATCGACGCTGACCGCCACCCTCGGGCAGGAACCGGCCACCATCGTCATCGCAGAGGACGACTGGCTGAAGGCGCTCTTCGGTGACGAGATGACCTCCATCGCCGATTACGTCCGATGCACGGCGAAGCTTCACAAGGTCATGGCGCCGCACATCGCGTCGGTGCTGCAGGCGGGTGTGTCCGTCGTTCTGGACTTTCAGGCGAACACCGTGGACGCCCGCAACTGGATGCGCGGCATCTTCGAACAGGCGGGCGCCTCTCATGTCCTGCATGTCCTCGATGTGCCCGACCAGGTTTGTCTGGCGCGCCTGCACGCCCGCAACGCGCAGGGCGATCATCCCTTCGCGGTCACCGACGAACAGTTCCGGCAAATCTCCAGCCACTTCGTGCCGCCCTCTCCGAACGAGGGGTTCAACATCGTCCTGCACCACTGAGGGACGGAGGCTGTGGCACGCATCCGCGTGTCGGCCAGCATGCGCCCGCGCCGTCCCTGACCCGTGAACGGTGCGCTGCCTGAGCTTTGAAACACGCGTCCACCGGGCGGCACAGCCGTCGGTTCGGAGGCCTCCTGCCACCCGACCAGAGCGTGCCGTCCGGCAAAGCGTTAACCTTAACAAGGCGTTGAAATCGCAAGTGTTAACAACCGGCCGGTTGGAGGGGTCGAACCGGCCGGTTCACCCCTTTCAAAACCGTTAAACCTGCCCGGAACGGCGGTTTACCATTCGTTTACCTATGTGGCCCGTGCGTCGGCACCCCCAGATTCTGTAGGCGCGCGGTGCGTTAACCATCGTGCGGTCGCTCAAGGAACGGCCCGATCCTGTTAATTCACAGTCCGTTAAGCACGGCACGCGCCGCCCTTAACCCCGGCTCCTCGCCGTCGCGACCCAGCCGTTCCATGGTCAGATCCATCGCCCGAAGCTGTCTGTCCGGCGCCTCCAGTACGTCGAGCACGGCCTTGGCTATCGCTTCAGGCTTGCAGTTTTTTCCAATGAATTCAGGGATATCCCGCGTCTCGCTCACAAGGTTGACCAGCGTCACGGTATCCACCAGCAGCATCCGCCCGATGATCTGGCGGCTGAGCCACGACATATCATAGGCGATCACCATGGGCGTCGCATTGGCCGCCAGCTCCAGCGACACCGTGCCGGAGGCCGCCAAGGCCACGTCCGCCGCCCGGAACGCCGCCAGTTTCTCCGCGGAATTTCCCTCCGGATCAATGACTTCCACCGGAACCTTCCAGCCGGCTACCGCCTCTTTCACCGGCCCCACGACCTGCCGACCGGCAGGCAGCACAAACCGCAGGCCGGGCCGCGCGATACGTTCCACAACCTCTTGAAAAACCGGCAACAATCGCGCCACCTCGGACCGCCGCGACCCCGGCAGCACCAGCACCACCTTGTCGCCGCTGTCGCCCTTCCATGCCGCCGCCTCCTCCGCCGTGGCAACAGGCTCCATGACCACCGGGTGTCCGACGAAATCGCATGCGATTCCAACGGCTTGCATATAGGGCGGCTCGAACGGCAGCAGGGCCAGCACCTGGTCGACCACGCCGACCATCTTCTTCGCGCGCCCCGGCCGCCACGCCCAGACCGTGGGGGCAACATAGTGCACAACCCTTTGATCCGGCGCAGCTTTTTTCACCAGCCGGTTCACGCGCAGCGAAAACTCCGGCAGGTCGATGGTCACCAGCACGTCCGGCCGCCAGTCCAAGACCGCCTCTGCGGTTTCGCGAATACGCGCCTTCAAATGCCTGTATTCCTTCAGGATTTCCGAAATCCCCATGATCGAGATTTCGTCCATCGGGAAAAGGCTCTCCAGCCCTTCGGCCTCCATCAATGGCCCGCCGATGCCGCGGAACTCCACATCGGGGCACAACTGCCTGAAACCCTTCATGAAAGCCGCGCCCAGCTTGTCGCCGGAGGCCTCCCCGGCCGTAACGAAAACCCGCATCAGGCGCCCCTTTCCCGAACCCAGAGAAACAGGCCTGTCTCCTCGATCAGCGCCCTGACAAGCGACTGCTCCAGCACCATGACCCCCTGCGCCTCGATCACGATCCCCGACAGCCCCGCCGCCGCCGCCCGCCGCACCGTCTCCGGCCCGATCACCGGCAGATCGGCCCGCCGGTCCTGCCCGGGCTTCGGCGCCTTGTAGAGCACGCCGCCCTCCGCATCCGTCAGCGCCTGAAGCATCGCGTCCGTCCCCTCAACCCCTTCGCGTTGAAGGACAATTCCGTCTCGCAGCACGCAGGCCTGGCCCAGGTCTTCCGCCGCCTGCCGTTCGCTCACGGCGTCGCCCAGTCGGGCCAGTTCGGCAGCGCCCTCAGGGATTTGCCCCCACGCGCCGACAGGCGGCAACAGCGCCGGCGCCGCCTCATGCGCGGCCACGACGCGGAAGCCCGACGCCTCGAAGATCGCGATGAAGATGCGCAAAGCCCCATCGTCGCCACGCCGCAGCGCACGCAGCACGCGCGGCACAAGCGGCCACGTCCGCAGATCCACCCGCGCCAGCGACACAGGCGGCCGCGTGACCGACCCGCAAAGGCAGACCTCCGTCACCCCCTGCCGCCGCAGCCAGCGCAGCAGGCTTCCCAGCGTCTCCAGTCGGAAGGTCCGGTCTACGGGCAGGTCAGGCGGGCAGTGTTCCAATGCACAGACGCGCACCGGCCCGCCGTGCGCCGCGGCCACTGCCCCGGGCAAGGCGCCTTTTCCGGCGATCAGCGCCAGCATGGCGTCACCCCGGGGTCAGGAACGACCGGTCGCTGTCGCCCAAGATAAACGCAACGATTTCCTTGACATACTGGCTGGACGTCTCGTCCCCGAGCCGCCTTGCGCGGTCCTGGAAGGCGCCCTCGCCCTGTGCCAGCATCTGGAAAGCGGCGCGCAGCGCGGTGATGTCGTCGCGTTTGACGCCACGGCGTTTCAGTCCGACGAGGTTCAACCCGTCCAGCTTGCCCCGCGGCGCCTGCACGAGGCCGTAGGGGATCACGTCGTTCGTCACCATGGTCACGGCCCCGATGATGGCGCCCCGGCCGATGCGCACCCACTGGTGCACGCCCGACAGGCCACCGATGATGACGTCGTCCTCGATGACACAGTGCCCCGCAAGCGCGGCATTGTTGACGATGATGACCCGGTCGCCCACCTGGACGTCATGCGCCACGTGGCAGCCCGCCATGAACAACCCGTCATCCCCGACGCGGGTCACGCCGCCACCGCCCTCGGTGCCGGTGTTCATGGTGACATGCTCGCGGATACGGTTGCGCTTGCCGATCACCAGCCGCGTCTTCTCGCCCTTGAACTTCAGGTCCTGCGGGATCTCGCCGATCACCGCGAAGGAGAAGACCGCTGTCTCCTCACCGATCTCCGTTGCGCCGGTGACGACCACGTGGCTCTTCAGCTCGACCCGGTCGTGCAGGACGACCTCGGGCCCGATGTGGCAGAACGGGCCGACGATGACGCCTTCGCCGATGCGGGCGCCCTCTTCGACCACGGCCGACGGATGGATGGAGGCGCTCACGACGGGAGGTCCATCATGGCGGTGAATTCAGCCTCGGCGGCCATTTCGCCATCCACCTCGGCCACGCCGCCGAACTTCCAGACCTTACCGCCGGGCTTCCCGCGCAGCGTTGTCAGCTTCATCCGGAGCTGGTCGCCGGGCACAACCTTGCGGCGGAACTTGCACTTGTCGATGGACATGAAATAGACCTTCATCTCCTTGTCGGCCATGTCGAGCGTGGTGCCCACCATGACCGCCGCCGTCTGGGCCATGGCCTCCACGATGGTCACGCCGGGCATGATCGGCAGACCGGGGAAGTGGCCTTGGAAATGCGGTTCGTTCATCGTCACGTTCTTGATGCCGGTGGCGCTTTGCGTGCCGTCGATGTCGACCACGCGGTCCACCAGCAGGAACGGGTAGCGGTGGGGGATGATCCGCTGGATCAGCTGGATGTCTGCGGATTTCAGGTCGCTCATCTGGTCTGGCCTTCACGTTGATCTCTTGCCAGCGTCCCTAGCAAGCCGCGCCCGTCTGGGCAAGCGCGGGCCTCGGGCGGCTGTGTCAGGGCTGGGCGGGGGCCGTGCCGTCTGACGGGACGGCATCGTCCTGCGGTGCCGGAGACTGGGGCTGGGACTGGTCGGGCGCCTCGGGGGTTTCGGCAGGCTCCGGGTCCACCTGCGCGTCGATCCGCGCAATCGCCCGGTCGGTGATGTCGACGGAATCCACCGCCACCAGAACCGAGCGCCGTTCGAGGATCACCGCAGCGCCGGTTTCGCGCATCAGCCCTTCGAGAACCGGACGCGCGGCCTGCAGGAATTCTATCCGGCTCTCCTCGCCACGCGACCCCAGCGCCTCCGCCTTGGCGTCCTGCTCGGCCCGCAGGCGCTGCACTTTCTGGTCGAAGGCATCGGCCAGCGCGCGGAACTGATCCGGCGCCATGGTGGCGCGCTGTTCCGTCAGGCGCAGTTCCTCGGCGGTCAGTTCCGCCTCGATCCGGCGGTTCTCGGCGACGATGGCATTGCCCTCGCGCTCCACCTCTTCGTTCAGCCGCCGGCCGAAGGCGCTCTCAGCAAAGGCGCGTTCGAAGTCGATCACCAGCACCGGGCTTTCCACCCCGTCCTGCGCCCGGCCCGCGGACGCCGCCCCGACGCAGAGCGTCAGGACAAGCAGCCAGTGAACGAGCCGGACCACGGGATCAGAATTCGGTGGAAATGGTCAGGTTGAAGTTCTTCTCTTCGTCGTACTTCGCCTTCTTGATCGGTTCGGAGAAGTCGAGCCGGAGCGGACCAAGCGCGGAGTCCCAGAAGATCGAGAAGCCGACCACGTGCCGGGGATCGAAGTCCGCCGAAACGATGCTGCCGCCCGCGACGTTGCTGTTCTCGTCGTTCACGCCCCAGACGGAGCCGATGTCGTAGAACAGGCCGCCCGAGATGCCGTATTCCTCCGGCAGACCGATGGGGAATTCCGCTTCGAACTTGGCCACCGCGTAGAAGTTGCCGCCCAGTGCGTCGCTGTTGCCCTGCGCGTCCAGTTCCCGCGGGCCGATGCCGCCATAATCGAAACCGCGCATCAGGTTCGGGCTGAGCAGGAACCGGTCGGTCACGCGGCTTTCGCCGCTGGAGTAGTTGAGCGCGCCGCCCTCGATGCTGGCCCGGAGGGTGACTTCCTCGGACATGACCTTGGTCTGGGCAATGGCCTTCACGCCAGTCTTGACGAAGGTGGTGTCGCCACCGACACCGCCGAAGTCCTGGCTGAATTCAAACAGGTAGGTGTTCTTCGGATCGAGGCCCGCGCGCCGCGTGTCCCAGCTGTAGGTGTAGCCCAGCGAGCTGTCGATGCGCTGGCCCTCCTCGGATTCGACGTCGATCACACCGCCCTCGATCGCGCCGGAACTGCTGACGTCGGTCAGCTTCGCGGTGTAGCGCAAGGAAAGACGGCCGTTGTCCGAGACCGGGAAGGACAGCGACGGCTGGAAGATGCCCGACGTGGTGTCGTAGTCGCCGCCAAGCTTGTCGGTCTCCGAGTAGTTGAGGTTGAGCCCGAACGCGAGGTCCTGGCCGAACACCGCCGGTTCGACGAAGTTGAAGCCGTAGCTCTTGGACGAAGAAGCCGTGTTGATCGTGAACCCGAGAGTCTGGCCGCGGCCGAGGAAGTTGCGCTCCGAGAAGGAGATCGCCGCGCCGAAGCCGTTGGTCGACGAGTAGTTCGCACCGAAGGACAGCGAGCCAGTCGGCTGTTCCTCGACGTCGACGTCGATGATGACCTGCTGCGGGGTGGAGCCTTCGCGCGCGTCCACGTCCACGTTCGAGAAAAAGCCGAGCGCGCGGATGCGTTCGGCACTTTCCCGGATGGCGCGCGGGTTGAACGGGTCGCCCTCGACGGTGTCGAACTGGCGGCGCACGACACGGTCCATCGTGGTGGTGTTGCCTTCGATGTCGATACGCTCGACGAAGATGCGGTCGCCGCGCACGAGGTTGAAGGACACGTCCAGCGTCAGGTCGCGGTCGTTGCGGCTGATCTGCGGATCGACGCGGACGAAGTTCAGACCTTCGCGGATAGCAAGCCGTTCCAGCCGGGCGATCTCGCTCTCGACGCGCATCGGCGAATAGACCACGCCCGAGCGCAGCTTCACCGCCCGCTGGAAAAGTTCGGTGTCGACGTCCGGCAGATCGGAGTTGACGGTGACGGCACCGACCCGGAATTGCTGGCCTTCCTCGACGTTGAAGGTCACGAAGAAGCCGTCACGCTCCCGCGCCAGCTCGGCGTTGGTGCCGGTGATGCGGAAGTCGACGTAACCGCGTGCCATGTAGAAGTCGCGCAGCAGCTGCTGGTCGAATTCCACGCGGTCCTCGATGAAGGTGTCCTTACGGATGAGGGCGCGCAGGAGACCGGCCTGCTTCGTCTCGACGACACGGCGCAGACGACGGTCGGAATAGACCTGGTTGCCGACGAAGCCGATGCGCTCGACCTCGGACACGCCGCCTTCGAAGATCTCGAACACGAGGTCGACGCGGTTCTCGCTGCGGCGGATGACCTTGGGCGACACACGGGCGGCGATCCGTCCCTGCACCACGTAAGCCTCGGAAATCGCTTGCGCGTCCTGCTCCGCCACGCGGGGATTGAAGACCCGGCGCGTCTGGCTCTGGATGATCGGCGCGAGGTCCTCGTCCTTGATCCGGCGGTTGCCTTCGAAGGCGATGCGGTTGACCGTCGGGAACTCGACCACGCGGATCACGAGGGTGTTGCCCTGCGGGATCAGGTCGACGCTTTCGAACAGGCCGGAGCCGAGGATACGCTGGTAGGCGTCGTTGAGCTGACCGGCGGAAACCTGCTGGCCCCGCGCAATCCCGGCGTAGGACAGGATGGTCCCTGCCTCGACGCGCTGGTTGCCCTGAATGTCAACGCTGCTGAAGGCGTAACTCTGCGCATAGGCGGCCTGCGGAATGACCGCGACCGCCCCGGCGCCTAGCCCGAGTGCCATAGACAGGCAGACGGCTTGAACGACCTCGCTCAGGCGTTGAATTTTCTTATCATTTTGCGCGCCTTGCGCGGAAATGACCTTTGCCATTCTCGCAATCCACTTCGACATCCCACGGATTGTCACTAGCTGGATTGCCCTGGCTTGTCAAAACCATGACGCGGATTTCCTGAAGGTGTCGCCGGCACGCCGCGACAGGCATGCCATGGCGGCCTTTCAGTACATGAAGGTCCCGAGGTACGCTCCGAAAAAGAGGGCTGCGACGATCGTGAAGATGTACAGCAATCTGTCGAAGTTGATGCTCACGAGCAGGCTCATGCTGCGGTAGCCGTCGTGGATGTGCTGCATGGATTCGGTCCTTGGGTCGATCAGAGTTGGATCGGATGTGTTCACCGACGCCTTATGCCCGAGGAATCGGGCGGGATTTGGGCAGCCGCCGAAGAATTTTCTGCCGGTCCGTAAACAGAAAGATCCCCTCGCCGGGGATCTTTCGCTTTCATTCTACGGGTCGGGCGCCTGCGATCAGGGGCAGAACAGGTCGTTCGTCAGGCCAAAGACCATCAGGCCCAGCACCAGCGTCAGGCCGATGGACATCAGCACCTTCAGCGCCTTGTCGCTCGGCGGACGACCGGAGACGGCCTCGTAGGCGTAGAACACGAGGTGGCCGCCATCCAGCACCGGGATCGGGAAAAGGTTCAGAAGGCCGATGGCGGTCGACAGGACGGCGATCAGCCAGATGAAGTTCGTCGTGCCCTGGCTTGCCATGTCGCCCGCCGTCTCGGCGATGCCGATGGGACCGGACAGGTTGCAGGTGCTGATCGCACCCGTCGCCATGTGCCACAGGCCGGAGACGGAACCGCGCATGATCTCCCAGACCTGGGTCACGCTGCCGGCCACGGCGGTGCCGAAGCCCGGCGTCTGGGTGGCGGGCTCGAACGCCACGCCGCCGACGATGCCGATGCGGTAGTACGTCTTGAAGCCGCCCTCCGCCTGCGGTTCGTCCACCCGCTTGGGCGTCAGGTCGAGGTCCAGCGTCTCGCCGTCGCGCCAGACGGTGAGGGCCAGCGTCGCGCCTTCGGAGCCTTCGACCTTTTCCTTCAGCTGGTCGAAGGCGAAGATATCCTCCCCGTCGACGGCGATGATGACGTCGCCCGGTTCCATCCCGGCGTCGCCCGCGGCAGACCGCGGCGCGATCTGCGTGGCGAGCGGCGGGTAGACGTAGGGGCCTGAGACGTCGATTTCCGTGCCGTCGCGGACCACCGTGTAGTCCAGCGTCGGTTCATGCGGCAGCGCCTTCATGAAGGCCTCGTAGGCCAGCGCCTCGTCCGATCCCGGGGGCGCCTGCCCTTCGATGGCGACCAGCACGTCGCCTTCCATCAGTTCCTGCTGGACCGGCAGCGGGCGCAGCTCGCCCACTGTCAGCGGTTCGGTGATCTCGCCGCGGAACAGGAAGATGCAGGTGAAGATCAGGATCGACAGGGCGAAGTTGAAGAACGGCCCGGCCGCCACCGTCGCCGCCCGCGCCCACAGCGGCGCGCCGATCATGGTGGAGCGTTTCTCCGCATCGTCGAGGCCGTCCATGGCGCCCTCTTCGGCGATGGCGCCAGAGGCGTTGCCGTCGCCGCGGAACTTCACGTAGCCGCCGAAGGGGATCGCGGCCAGCTGCCACTTCGTCCCGTCGCGGTCCGTCCTGGACCACAGCACCGGGCCGAAGCCGAGACTGAACACCTCAGGGAAGATCCCGGATTTCTTGCCGACGATGTAATGGCCGTACTCGTGGATCGCGATGATGACCGACAGGGCCACGATGAAGAACAGGGCCGTCCAGAGAAAGCCGCCGAATGTCGAGGTCAGTGTCGTCAGGTCCAAAACGCGCCCCTTCTAGGTACTGCTGTCAATGATATCACCCGCCGCTACCCGTGCGAGATGGTCGGCTTCGACCACCATATCAAGGTCAAAGTCGTCATCAATAAGGCCCGGCTGCGACGAAACACGGGTGAGCACGTCCTCGACCACGCCCGCCATGCGCGTGAACCTTATGCGTCCGTCAATGAAGGCGTCGAGCGCAACTTCCTTTGCGGCGTTGAAAACAGCGCCCGAAAGGCCGCCTGCGTCCATGACCTCGCGCGCCAGCCGCAGCGCGGGCCATCGGGTCTCACAGGCGGTACGGAAGGTCATCTGACCGAGCTTCACAAGATCGAGACGTTCGACCGGAAGCGACCGTCGTTCGGGCCAGTGCAGGGCAAAACCGATGGCATGACGCATGTCGGGGGGACCGACGTGGGCCATAAGCGCACCGTCGTTGAAGCCCACCAGCGCGTGGATCATGCTCTCGGGATGCACGACGGTCTCGATCATCGCCGGGTCGAGGCCAAAGAACTCCCGCGTCTCGATCAGTTCCAGCGCCTTGTTGAACATCGACGCGCTGTCGATGGTGATCCGCTGCCCCATCGCCCAGTTGGGATGGGTCGCGGCCTGCTCGGGCGTGGCCTCGTCCAGCCGGTCCAGCGGCCAGTCGCGGAAGGCGCCGCCCGAGGCCGTGATGATGACACGCTCGACCGCGGCCATGTCCTCTCCGATGAGGGCTTGGAAGACCGCTGAATGCTCTGAATCCACCGGCAGCAGGCGTCCGCCGTGTGCCGCGGCCTCGCGCAGCATCAGGCGTCCGGCGCAGACCATGCTTTCCTTGTTGGCCAGTGCCAGCGTGGCCCCCTGCCTCAGCGCGCGCAAGCCCGGTTCCAGCCCGGCGGCCCCCACGATGGCGGACATCACCCAGTCGGCGGGCCTGTCGGCGGCCTCCAGCAGAGCGTGGCGCCCTGCCCCGGCCTCGACCCCGGAGCCTGCCAAAGCCGCGCGCAGGTCCGGAAGCAGCGCCTCGTCTGCCACCACCGCGACCTCCGCCCGCAGTCGCATGGCGTCGGCGGCCAGTTGCGCGACGTTGCGGCCGCCGGTCAGCGCGACCACCCGATAGGAAGACGGATCACGACCGATCAGGTCGAGCGTATTCTGTCCGATGGACCCCGTGGCCCCGAACACGGATACACGCCGCATGAAACCTCCTCCGCCTGCCCGGTCAGCCGATGCCGGGCGGGAATGCCACCAACTGGTCGGCGAACACAAGGAAGACCGCAGCCCCCAGCATCCCGTCGAACCGGTCCAGAAGCCCGCCATGTCCCGGGATCAGCGAGGAGGAATCCTTCACCCCCGCCTTCCGCTTCAGCGCGCTTTCCGCAATGTCGCCGATCTGGCTGGCCATGCTGAGCGCGATGGAAATCCCCATCAGCCCGATGCCCGCCCCGGCGAACCACGCAAAATAGGCGCCCACCGCTGCGGCGGCGATCCAGCCCGCGACGGTTCCGGACCAGGTCTTCTTCGGTGACACCTTCGGCCAGAACTTCGGCCCGCCGATGGCGCGCCCCGCGAAGTAGCCGAAGACGTCCGTGACCACGACCACGGTGATCAGCCACAGCATCCAGACAAGGCCCAGCTCGTCCCTCAGGTCCATCATCCCGTAGCCCGCGAACAGGATCAGCGTCGCAAAGACGGCGTACCGGGTGCCCCCCTGCTCCATCCGGGTGAAGCCCAGCATCGCCGGCGCCATCAGCAGCGGCAGGGCAAAGGACGGTGGAATCACGTTGGCGGCCAGAGCCACCAGGAAGGTCGCGGCGCCGAGGATGTACTGCGATTTCGTCCGCCCGGTATCGAGCAGGCAGACAAGTTCCCAGACCATCACCCCCGAGGCCACCGCGATCAGGACGTGGAACACCCAGCCCCCGGCCCAGACGGCGATCACGCCCACGGCGATCATCACGACGGCAGAGGCCAGCCGCACTTTCAGGTCGTCCCAGCGGTGTGCACTCATGCCTTCACGGCCCCGTACCGGCGGTCGCGCCGACCGTAGGCACCACACAGACGGGCAAATTCCTCGGGCGTGAAATCGGGCCACAGGGTGTCGACGAATTCGTACTCGGCATAGGCCGACTGCCAGAGCAGGAAGTTGGAGATCCGCGCCTCGCCGCTGGTGCGGATCACGAGGTCCGGATCCGGAAGGACGCGGGTGTCGAGGTAGCGCGGCAGGGTCTCTTCCGTCACGTCTTCGGACCGCAGTCTGCCCGCGGCGACGTCCTCCGCCAGCCGCTTGACGGCGCGCGCAACCTCGTCCCGGCCGCCGTAGTTCAGCGCAATCGTCAGGTTGGTGCCGGTGCAATGGCCGGTGATCGCCTCCGCCTCGTCCATCAGGCCGCGCAGTTTCGCGTCCAGCCGGGGGCGGTCGCCGATAAAGCGGACGCGGACGTTCTCCTTCACGAAGGCCTGCATCTCTTTCATGATGTAACGCCGGAAGAGGCTCATGAGCCCGGCCACCTCGACCTGCGTGCGGCGCCAGTTCTCCGTCGAGAAGGCGAAGATCGTCAGGTAGTCGACGCCGGCCGCCGGACAGGCCTCGACGATCTCGCGGACGCGGCGGGCGCCGGCGTGGTGGCCGAACAGGCGCGGTCTGCCACGCATGGTCGCCCAGCGGCCGTTGCCGTCCATGATGATCGCCACGTGTCGCGGACCATGGGACTGGCTTTCGTCACGGCTCATTCAAGGCTCCTTCTTAGGCATCGGCCACGTCTGCGGGTTTCATAGCCGATCCCCCGGCCCTTGCCAAAGAGATAGTCGTGCAGGGTTTCAGCAGGTGCTGCGCACGTTGCACGGCAGTACCGCCCGGCCCGTTCAACGCAACTTCGGCCATGCGACCGGCGCCCTCAGCGCACACGGTTTGGGCAAGCGCGACATGAAAAAAGGGGCGGTCGCCCGCCCCTGTCGTCCCAATCAGTCACGCAGGGATCAGACCTGCATGATCTCTTCCTGCTTGTTCTCAAGCGCGGCGTCGACCTTCTTGATGTAGCTGTCGGTCAGCTCCTGCACTTCGCTTTCCCAGAGCTTTGCGTCGTCCTCGGACATGTCGTCCTTGTGCTTCTTGATCTGGTCCATGCCGTCGCGGCGAACGTTGCGGATCGCGACGCGGGCGTGCTCGGCATACTGACCAGCGACCTTGCTCAGTTCGCGGCGGCGCTCCTCGTTCAGTTCCGGGATCGGCAGCATGATGATCGTGCCGTTGAGCTGCGGGTTGATGCCCAGCCCCGACTCGCGGATCGCCTTCTCGACCTTGCCGACCAGCGACTTGTCCCAGACGTTGATCGTGACCATGCGCGGCTCCGGCACGTTCACGGTGCCGACCTGGTTGATCGGGGTCATCGCGCCGTAGGCGTCGACCATGATCGGCTCAAGCATCGAACCGGAGGCGCGCCCGGTGCGGAGCGAGGCGAATTCCGTCCTCAGCGAGCCCATGGCCCCTTCCATGCGCCGGGTGAGATCATCGGTGTCGAGTTCGAATTCGTCGGACATGAGCGTCTTGCCTCGCTTCGCTGAGCCTTTGTCGGTGCGCAGGCTTATTACGTCACCGCGCGCAGATCAATGTCTCTTGCCGGGTCCGCATGGCCGCGACCTGTCTCCGGGCGTCCTCATCCTTCCTTAACGCCCCGCGTGCAAGACATGGATTTGCGGCGACGTCCGCCCCGCACCGACCGAAACCGTGCAGGAAACGCCCTGCCTTGTGCCCCTTAGGAACCGCTGCCGGAACCGCCATGCATGTCTGCCTGATCCTCTTCCCGCAGTTTCCCATTCTGGGGTTCGTCCTGATCCGCGAGGTGCTGGAGCTTGCCAACCGCATCGCCGGACAGCCGCTGTTTTCCTGCCGCATCCGTACCGTGACCGGCGCGGACGTCGCCGCATCGGACGGAATGCGCATCGCGGCAGAGGCACAGGATTGGGAGGGGGCGCAGGGTTTCGACCTCGTGGTGCTTTGTGCCGGGCCCCACCCGCTCGATCACCTGCCCATGGGCCTGCGCGGCTTCCTTGCAAGGGCAGACGCGGCGGGCGCGACACTGGCCGGTCTGGACCAGGGCGCGCTGATACTCGCGCGGCTGGGGCTGCTCGACGGGCGGGAGGCCGTGCTGCCGCCCGATCCCGACCGGACCTATCCTCACATTGCCCTGTCGGAACGGACACATGCGATCGACCGGCAACGGCTGACGTCTTCGGGCGGTCTGGCGACAGCGGAGGCGATGCTCGACTGGATCGCCCGCAGCCACGGACCGGCGCTGGCGGCCCGCACCGGAGCGGCGTTGGGCCACGGCCAAATCGCTGAAACCAGCCGGGCACAGACGCTGGCGGCGCGCGTGGGCCGGGGCGATCCGTTGATGACCCGCATGACGGCCCTGATGGCGGCACACTTGGATGCGCCATTACCTCTGCCGCGCATCGCCGCCGAACTGGACATGAGCCTGAAACGCCTGCGCCTGCGCTGCCGCAAGGCCCTGGGCGGGACCCCGGCAGAGTTCTACCTGGACCTGCGCCTGCGGCGCGCCGCGCAACTGGTCGAAGAGACCACGCTAACGGTGGCCGAGATTGCGGCGGCAACCGGTTTCACCTCTCCTTCGGCCTTCACGCGCAGCTACAGAAACCACTTCGGCAAACCACCCCGGGCGCAAAGGGCGCAGCTGGGAAAGGCCGCCACGCCCACCGGCTGGGACGCGGCGACCGAGGTCGCCCGCCCCTCGGGGCAGGCGCAGTCTGACCTCCGGGATCAGGGAATGACGCGCGTGTAGGTGCCTTCGCCCGCCATGATTCCCCGGAAGCCGCCCGGCTCGTTGAGGGAAAACACCAGGAGCGGCATCTTGTTGTCGCGGGTCAGCGCGATGGCCGAGGCATCCATGACCTTGAGGTTGTTGCGCAGCACGTCGTCGTAGGTGACCTCGTCGTAGCGCTTCGCATCCGGGTTGTTCTTCGGATCGCAGTCGTAGATGCCGTCGACGTTCTTGCCCATCAGGATCGCCTCGCAGGCCATCTCGGACGCGCGCAGGGCCGCGGCGGTGTCGGTGGTGAAATACGGGTTCCCCGTGCCGGCGGCAAAGATGCAGATCCGTTTCTTCTCGAGGTGCCGCACCGCGCGGCGGCGGATGTAGGGTTCGGCGACCTCGTCCATCCGGATGGCCGAGATCACGCGGCAGTAGGCGCCCAGTCCTTCCAGAGCCGACTGCATGGCCAGCGCGTTCATCACCGTCGCCAGCATGCCCATATAATCCGCCGTGGTCCGCTCCATCCCCTGCGCCGAACCGGCGAGACCGCGGAAGATGTTGCCGCCGCCGATCACCATGCAGATCTCGACACCCATGTCGTGCACGGCCTTGATCTCGCGCGCGACGCGCTCGACGGTGGGCGGATGGAGGCCGTAGCCCTGATCGCCCATCAGCGCCTCCCCCGAGATCTTAAGCATGACGCGTTTGTAGGTTGTGGCGGGCTTGTCGCTCTCGCTCTCGCTCATGTTGCGCTCCGTATTTGCCGGGGGGTAATGTCGGGCACCTTCTGGCGGAAAAGCCCGCCCACTGCAATGCCGCAGCGCAGGAACAGGCGCGACGAGGACCCCGAAGCCGATGCCCATGACCAATAAACTGGCCGAGCGCCTCGATGCCCTCGATCCGGACCTACCGGTGCTGATCGCGGGGCCGACGGCATCCGGCAAGTCGGCGCTGGCGCTCAAGATCGCCGCAAGGCAGGGCGGTGTCATCGTCAATGCCGACGCCATACAGGTCTTTGCGGACTGGCGCGTGCTGACCGCACGCCCCTCCGCCGAGGAGGAAGCCCGCGCGCCGCACCTGCTTTATGGTCACGTTCCCGGCACGCGGGCCTATTCCGTGGGCGACTGGTTGCGCGATCTTGCGCCGTTGCTGAAGGGCGAGAGGCCGATCATCACCGGCGGCACGGGGCTCTATTTCACCGCGCTGATCGAGGGCCTGGCCCGGATCCCCGACGTGCCCGCCGCTGTCCGGGCAGAGGGCGACGACATGCGAATGACACGTGGTCTCTCGGCGCTTGTCGATCAGTTGGACGCGCCCACCGCCGCTGTCATCGACCTCAGGAACCCCATGCGCGTCCAGCGGGCGTGGGAGGTGCTGCGCGCCACCGGAAAGGGAATCACCGCGTGGCAGGCAGAGACCCCGGCGCCTCTCCTGCCGGTCACGCGGGCGCAGCCCTTCCTCTTCGACGCGCCGAAGGACTGGCTGACCCCGCGGATCGAGCGCCGTTTCCGGCAGATGGTCCGGGACGGCGCGCTGGAGGAAGCGCGCGAGAACCTCGACACTTGGTCGCCTGCCCTGCCCTCTGCCAAGGCCATCGGTGCGGCCGAGCTGATCGCCCACCTTCGGGGGCAGATGACACTCGACGATGCAATCGAGCGGGCGACGATCCTCACACGGCAGTTTGCCAAGCGGCAGCGCACGTGGTTCAAATCGCGTATGTCCGACTGGCCGCGTGTCACCCCGGAGGACCTGAACGCATGAACCGCCCCGGTTTCCTGAAGAACCCGATGCCGCCCGCCCCCGAGCGGACGCGCGGCCCGGTGCGGTGCGGGTCCTTCATGCTGGAGCTTCAGGGCGCGCCGTGGCGCTACCAGCTGGCCCACGATCGCGAGGACAGCACGCTGTTGTGGATCACCAAGGGCCAGGGCCGGGCGATGGTGGCGGGTGTCCTGCGCGGCGTGTCGATGCACCAGGCGCTGTGGCTGCCGGCGGGTACGCTGTTCGCCATCGACCTGCAGCCGGGCACGCAGGCGCTGTTCGTACATGCGCCCACCGGGCTTGCCCCGAAAGAGCCGGAGACTCCGATGCTGCTGCGTATCCGCGACAGCTTTGCCCAGGCCGAGCTGACCGGCGAGATCGACGCCATGCACCGCGAGCTGACCCAGAAACGGGCGCTGATGCAGGACAGTCTCGAAGCGCGGGTGCATCTGCTCGGCATCTGGCTGCACCGCCAGATCGAGAAGGGCGCCGCCGAGACCCCCAAGGACACTGCGGCACAGCGGCTGGCCCGCAGGTACGCGCAGGCCCTGACCCGCGATTTCCGTACTGCGCAGCCGATGGCAGCCTATGCCGATGCGCTGGACGTGACGCCCACCCACCTCAGCCGCATCTGCCGCCAGTGCTGCGGCAAGACGGCGGCTGACCTGCTGACCGAACGCAAGCTGCACGCTGCCCGGATCGCGCTCGAAAGCCCGCGCCCGCCGGTGCAGGATGTCGCGAAGTCGCTGGGGTTTTCTTCGGCCGCCTATTTCACGCGGTTCATCCAGACGCACACGGGCAAGTCGCCGTCGCAACTCCGCACCGACGCGCGGAAGATGCTTGCCGCGCGTCATTGATAACGCGGGCACTTTTTCCATCCCTGGCCCGGACGCGGGGCTTGCATGGCTGTCCGTGTCGCTTTTGAATATGAGCCATGTCGCTTTTCGACACCAGAACGCCGATGACAAGCGTTGACGCCTGAAAGGCAATGGTGCGCTATGGGGCACAAACAAAGGGGGGGCACCGGATGGCTCGGGACAGGACGACGGCGTCCAGGAAGCCGACCCCGCAAAATAACCAGAACATGTCACAGGGAGATGATGATGACATCGAAGGACACCCTGCAGCGGGTCCACCCGGCTGCACAGATGTACGCGCGCGAATTCAAGGCCGGGAAACTTGACCGCCGCGAATTCCTGACGCGCGCCACCGCGCTCGGCGTCTCCGCGGCGACGGCCTATGCGCTCGGCGGCCTCGGCAGCCCGGCGCAGGCGGCGGCCCACGCCCAGTCCGGCGGCACGCTGCGCATCCAGCAGGAGGTCCGCGCGCTGAAGGATCCGCGCACCTACGACTGGACTCAGATGGCCAACTTCTCGCGCGGGTGGCTTGAGTACATGGTGGAGTACAACCGCGACGGCACAGTGCGCGGCCTGCTGCTGGAAAGCTGGGAAACCAACGACGACGCCACGGAATACACGCTGCACGTCCGGCCCGGCGTGACCTGGAACAACGGCGACGCGTTCACCTCGGCGGACGTGGTGCGGATGTTCGAATACTGGTGCGACAAGACAGTGGAGGGCAATTCGATGGCCGGCCGCATGGCCTCGCTGATCGACCCCGCCACCTCAAAGATGATCGAAGGTGCGGTCACCGCCACCGACGACATGACCGTGACGGTCACGCTGCCCGCGCCCGACATCGCCATCGTCGTCGGCATGGCGGACTACCCGGCGGCGGTCGTGCACGAAAGCCATGACCCCGACACCATGCTGACCAACCCGATCGGCACCGGCCCCTACCTGCCCGAAAGCCTGGAGGTCGGCGTGAAGGCCGTGCTGGTCAAGAACACCGATCACACGTGGTGGGGCGCGGACGCGGAGGACATCGGCGGCGCATACCTCGACCGGATCGAGTTCATCGACTACGGCACCGATCCGGCCTCGTGGATCGCGGCGGTCGAATCCGAAGAAGTCGACATGCTCTATCAAAACGTGAACGAGTTCATCGAGATCGCCGACGCCATCGGCTGGGAGAAGTCCGAGGTGGTCACCGGCGCGACCGTGGTCATGCGGTTCAACCAGCAGACCCCGGTGGGCGACGCCCCGGTTTACGACAATGCCAAGCTGCGCGAGGCGCTGGTCAAGGCGGTCGACAACTCGATCTGCCTGGAACTGGGCTATGCCGGCCGGGGCACCGTTGCCGCCGACCACCACGTCGCGCCCGTACATCCGGAATACGCCGACATCGGTCCCGCCGAATACGCCCCCGACGAGGTTGCCGCGTTGCTGGAGGAATCCGGCATGGCGGACTTCGAGCACGAGCTGATCTCGCTCGACGACGGGTTCACCAAGAACACCGCCGACGCGGCGGCGGCGCAGATGCGCGACGCGGGCATCAACGTGCGCCGCACCGTCCTGCCGGGCTCGACCTTCTGGAACGACTGGGCGAAATACCCGTTCTCGATCACCGAGTGGAACCACCGTCCGCTGGGCGTGCAGGTGCTGGCGCTGGCCTACCGCACCGGCGAGGCGTGGAACGAGGCGGGGTATTCCAACCCGGAGTTCGACGCCAAACTCACCGAGGCCATGTCGATCTCTGACGCGGAGGCGCGCAGCGCGGTGATGAAGGACGTGGAGACCATCCTGCGCAACGATCACGTCATCATCCAGCCCTACTGGCGGTCGCTCTACCGGCACTTCAAGCCGGGCGTCGTGGGCGCCGAGATGCACCCCTCGTTCGAGATCCACGTCTACAAGCTGGGTCTCGCCGCCTGACGCGACATCCGATCGGCCGTCCTCCCCCGGGAGGGCGGCCTTTTCGATCCGGTCGGGCCCTGCGCGCGGTTCCGGACAGACCTCACGGAGGCGCCCTTGGGCCTGTTCATCCTCAGACGTGTCGGCACGATGATCCTGACCGCGCTCTGCCTGACCTTCATCGTCTTCTTCCTGACGAACCTCTACCCGAACCTCGAAAAGCTGGCGAAGTCCGAGGGCAACTTCCGGATGACCGACGTCGAGGTCGCGACCTTCCTGTCGAGCAACGGCTACCGCTCGCCGGTGGACCCGGAGGTGCTGGCCGCCTACCGTTCCGGCCAGATGACGCAGGAAGAGGCCAGCGCGCAGCTCAACACCGGCTTCGACCCGCGCCTTCTGCGGAATTACGCGGAGTGGCTGGGCGTGGCGCCGGGCTACGTGATCGAGACCCCGTCCGGCGAGGTCAACGCCCGCTGCCAGGCACCCGGCACGGCGCTGGAGGAGGCCCCGCGGTTCTGCGGCATCCTGCAGGGCAAGTGGGGCCGCTCCACCGTCTTCAAGGAACCGGTGGGTGACGTGATCGGCACGCGGCTGGCGCTGACCGGCCGGCTGATGCTGTGGGTCATGCTGCTGATGGTGCCCGCCGCGCTGATCGTGGGCGTTCTGGCCGGGATGCGCGAGGGCTCTCCGCTCGACCGGTCGCTGTCGACCTTCTCCATCGCGACCACGGCGACGCCCGAATACGTGTCGGGCGTGATCTTCATCGCGGTCTTCACGTCCTCGGCTGTCGGATTGAAGTGGTTCAAGGGGTCGGCGACCTCGGCCATGGAGGCGCCGACCTTCGACAACTTCTTCCTGCCGGTGCTGACCATCGCGCTTTACGGCATGGGCTACATCGCCCGGATGACGCGCGCGTCCATGGCCGAGGTCATGAGCGCCCAGTACATCCGAACCGCCCGCCTGAAGGGCGTGTCGTTCAGCAACATCGTCCTGAAACACGCGCTGAGGAACGCGCTGATCGCGCCGTTCACCGTCATCATGCTGCAGTTTCCGTGGCTCCTGAACGGTGTGGTGATCGTCGAGTCGCTGTTCAACTACAAGGGCTTCGGCTGGACGCTGGTGCAGGCCGCCTCGAACAACGACATCGAGCTGCTCCTGGGCGTGTCGGTCGTGTCGGTGATCGTGGTGCTCGTGACGCAGCTGATCTCCGACATCGGCTACGTCTACCTCAACCCGCGCATCAGCGTCACCTGAAGGAGAGGCCCATGGACCCGCTGACCTGGACCGGAAGCCTCGGCACCGTCCTCAACCCGATCCTCGTGATTCTCGTGCCGCTGTTCCTGCTGGCCGTTGTGCTGCGCATCCTGTTGTCATTTTTCGAACCCGACACAGGCATTCAGGCCAACCCGGACGGCACCATCGTCGCCACGGGTGGCATCTGGGGGCTGTCGCGGGCGACGGTCAACTGGCTGGGTGTGCTGCTTGTGGCGCTGGCGCTGGCCTACCTGATCGGTGGCATCGTCATGGACACCGCCGCGGGCATCCTCGGCGGCATGGCGCGGCGGCTCCTGCCCGTGTGGATCGCCCTGACCGCGACCTTCGGCCTGTCGGTCGTCTACAAACGCAGGCTGGGGCTTTACGGGAAACTCTTCGACTCGACCATCGGCATGATTGGCTTCGGCCTCGTGATGTTCTGGGTCTATACCGCGATCTTCACCGGCCTCTTCGACATGATCGCCACGCATGACCCGCTGGGCCAGAACGCGCTTCTGAAGAACAAGGTGCCCGGCACGCCGCTGGGAGAGGAAGGCGAATATCCTTATTACCTGCTCGGCGGCGACAATCTGGCCCGCGACGTGTTCAGCCGGGTCGTGGCGGGCTCCACCATCGTCATGGCCATCGCGCCGCTGGCGACGCTGTTTGCCTTCATGGTCGGCATCACGCTGGGCCTGCCCGCGGGGTACTACGGCGGCAGGCTGGACACGTTCCTGTCCTTCCTCGCCAACCTGATCCTCGCCTTCCCGGTGATCCTGCTGTTTTACCTGCTGGTCACGCCCGAGATCGTGGCGACAGGCCTGCCGCAGTACATGGCGGTTGTGCTTTTCGTCTTCCCGCTGGTGTTCTTCGGGGTGCTGATCCACGCGCGCTACCGCACGCAGCCGGCCAGGAACTGGGTCTACCTGGCCATCGTTCTGGTGCCCCTGACGCTGATCTACCTGTCTCTGGTCAACGCGCCGCGGTCACAGATCGACTTCTGGCCGCTCGACCTGTTCGACGTGCCGGGCGGTATCCTCGTGGTCTTCGTCTCGGTGGTCTTCGTGAACTCGCCCACCGTGTTCCGCATCGTGCGGGGCCTGACGATGGACATCAAGACCCGCGATTATGTCGCCGCCGCCCAGACACGCGGCGAACGGCCATGGTATATCATGCTGTGGGAGATCCTGCCCAACGCCCGCGGGCCGCTGATCGTCGATTTCTGCCTGCGCATCGGCTACACCACGATCCTGCTGGGCACGCTGGGGTTCTTCGGGCTGGGCCTGCCGCCGGAAAGCCCGGACTGGGGAACCACGATCAACGAGGGGCGGCGCCTGCTGTCGGTCTACCTGCACCCGGCCCTGCCGCCGGCGCTGGCGCTCCTTTCTCTGGTGCTGGGGCTGAACCTGCTGGCCGACGGGCTGCGGGAGGAATCGTTGCGCGACTGAAACCTGCCGGACCGGGGGCCAGCCCCCGGACCCCCGAGGTATTTTCCGCCAAGATGAAGGACATGGTCCGTGAGAGACAAGATGACTGAGAGCTACGACGGCCCGATCCTCGAGATCGAGGGTCTTTCGATTTCCTTCTTCACGCGGCTCAGGGAGATCCCGGCCGTGATGGACTTCTCGGTCAAGGTGATGCCCGGCGAGGCGGTGGGGCTTGTCGGCGAGTCGGGATGCGGCAAGTCGACGGTGGCGCTGGGGGTGATGCAGGACCTTGGCCGGAACGGCAGGATCGTCGGCGGCGCCATCCGGTTCAAGGGGCGCGACCTGAACGCCATGAGCCAGGAGGAACTGCGCGACATCCGCGGGTCGGAGATCGCGATGATCTACCAGGAGCCCATGGCCTCTCTGAACCCGGCGATGAAGATCGGCCGGCAGTTGATGGAAGTGCCGATGATCCACAAGGGTGCGTCGGAGAAGGAGGCCCGCGCCCGCGCGTTGCAGGTGGTCACCGACGTGAAGCTGCCCGATGCTAAGCGGATCCTCGACAGCTATCCGCATCAGTTGTCCGGCGGACAGCAGCAGCGGATCGTGATCGCCATGGCCTTGATGGCGGAGCCATCGCTGTTGATCCTCGACGAACCGACCACTGCGCTGGACGTGACGGTGGAGGCGGCGGTCGTCGAACTGGTGAAGGAGCTGGGCAAGAAATACGGCACCTCGATGCTGTTCATCTCGCACAACCTCGGGCTGGTGCTGGAGACCTGCGACCGGATCTGCGTGATGTACTCCGGCGAGGCGGTGGAGACCGGGTCCATCGAGGATGTCTTCGACCAGATGCAGCATCCCTACACGCAGGCACTGTTCCGGTCGATCCCGCTGCCCGGCGCCGACAAGACGACACACCCGCTGGTGGCCATTCCCGGCAATTTCCCACTGCCCCACGAGCGCCCGCCGGGCTGCAACTTCGGGCCCCGCTGCGACTATTTCGAGGCCGGGCGCTGCGATGCGGTCGACCGGGTTCCGATGGAACCGGTGCCGGGAGACGAACGCCACCGCACGCGCTGCCTGAGGTTCCGCGAGATCGACTGGGATGCGCCGCCCGCCAATGTGGTGACCAGGGCAAAGGCGGAACCGGGGCGCACCATCCTGAAGATGGACGACCTGAAGAAGTACTACGAGGTCGCGGCAAACAAGCTGTTCGGCGGCGCGACCGGCCGGAAGGTGGTGAAGGCGAACGAGACGCTGACCTTCGAGGCCCGCGAAGCGGAGACACTGGCCATCGTGGGCGAATCCGGTTGCGGCAAGTCGACCTTTGCCAAGGTGCTGATGGGTCTGGAAACCGCGACCTCCGGCCAGATCCTGCTGGACAACCGCAACATCGAATCGACGCCCATCGAGGCGCGCGACACCCAGACCATTGCCGACGTGCAGATGGTCTTCCAGAACCCCTTCGACACGCTGAACCCGTCGATGACCGTGGGCCGGCAGATCATCCGGGCGCTGGAAATCTTCAACCACGGCACGTCGGATGCCGAGCGGCGCGAGGAGATGCTGCGCCTTCTGGACCTCGTGAAACTGCCCCGTGCCTTCGCCGACAGGATGCCGCGGCAATTGTCGGGCGGGCAGAAGCAGCGGGTCGGCATCGCACGGGCCTTTGCAGGCGGTGCGCGGATCGTGGTGGCGGACGAACCTGTCTCGGCGCTCGACGTGTCGGTGCAGGCCGCCGTGACCGACCTGCTGATGGAGATCCAGCGCGCGCAGAAGACGACGCTGCTGTTCATATCGCACGACCTCTCGATCGTGCGGTACCTCAGCGACCGGGTCATGGTGATGTACCTCGGGCACGTGGTGGAACTGGGCACGACCGACCAGGTCTTTGCCCCGCCCTACCATCCCTACACGGAGGCGCTGCTGTCGGCGGTGCCCATCGCCGACACCTCGGTCAAGAAGAAACACATCGTCCTCGAAGGCGACGTGCCTTCCGCGATGAACCCGCCGCCCGGATGCCCGTTCCAGACACGATGCCGGTGGAAGTCGAAGGTGGCCGGGGACCTTTGCGAACGCGAGGTGCCGCCGGTCAGGATACTTGCCGAAGGGCACCAGGTGAAATGCCATCTGCCTGACGCGGACCTGGCGGGCATGGAGCCAGTGATCACCGTCGCGGCGGAATAGGCGGTCGGTCGCGCGACGGAGGCGAAAGGGTGCGCGCCGGTCGGATTGGCTTCGCCGGTGGGTGCGGGGCACATGGTTTTAGCGCGGCCTTATGGCTTTGGTCTTCGGATAGCTGCGGGTGGGGTTGCAACACCTCCGGCCTCTCCCCTCTGGCAAGGGTCTCGTGTCGCCTAAGGCTTCGCGTTCGGCGCAGGCACAGGCGGCCCTTGCTCCTGCCGCGCAAGTGACAGGGTGCGCTCTTCCCCGCCGTCGTGGGATGTGCGGACGTAATACGGAGAGATTGACGAGAGCGCGAGAACCTCGGCCTGCTGGCGCAGGGTCAGGGGCGTGTCGAACCGGCAATCGACGACAAGATCGCGGACCACGCTCATCCGGCCTTCGAACGGGGCGTGCGTTCCGACACGCAACTGGAACGGCACACCGCCTTCGGCGCCCCCGTCCCTGAGCGCGTCCATGTCATCGGGATGGAAGCGGAAACCGCCCCGTCCGAGTGTCAGGATCAGGCCGTGCGCCTCCTCCTCGCCGAAGATCAGGGTGGCACCGACTCGGCAGGCGCGCCGGTTGTAGACAAGCGCAAAGGCCCAGCGGACGGCAAGGTCCATCCCGAACAGCAGCGCGATGAAGACCACCATGAGGGCGAGCACGGCACCGCCGCTGACGACCTTGTTCTCCTCCAGCATCTTCTCGACCTCTTCCCAGTCGATCCGGCCTTCGGTGACCGCCTCCTGAAAGGTTTCAGGCGCGTCGGCCTGGCTGTGCTGGCCGGCACTGTTGCAGGCCAGTGTCGACTGATGTTCGAACTCCGCCAGCATCGCGCGCAGGTGTCGGGGGTCGTAAGGCGCCGAGGTGTAAGAAAGCCGCTCCCCCTCTGCCATCAGCTCCAGCGCGATGCCGCTGAGCCCGCCAAGTCGATTGCGCTGCAGGTCATTGAGAATCGAGAATTCCGACAGCCCGTCCATCTGTGAGGCAATGCGTTCCGCCACAAGCTGGTCGATCGTTCGCTGCTTCTGCGGGAGGGCAGCGAGTGTCCGGGCCAGCGACAGAAGTTCCGCGGGCAGCTTGCATGCCTCTGCCCTGGCCACGCCGGGCATGAGCACCATCAGCAAGATCACGGCGGCCACGACGAACAGCCGCGCGCCCTGCACGGCCTTGCCCGTCCGCCTGCCGATCTCCGCGCGGCCCATAGCCCTCATATCCCTTGCCACCGCTCTTAGCGCGGCAGGGTGCCACCAAAGCAATAATCCGGGATTAAGGCGCGACGGTTTCGACGCACGGAAGGTCCGGGGTCAGCTGCCCCAGATCACCTTCACGTAGTTCTTCGTCTCGCGGTAGGGCGGCACGCCCTTGTGCTTTTCGACCGCCCCGGGACCCGCGTTGTAGGCCGCAAGCGCCAGTCGCCACGATCCGAACTTGCGGTACTGGATCTTGAGGTAGCGCGCGCCACCGTCGAGGTTTTCCGCCGGGTTGTGCGGGTCGACGCCAAGCGCCTTGGCCGTGGCGGGCATCAGCTGCGCCAGTCCGATGGCGCCCTTGTGCGACAGGGCCTTCGGGTTGAAACGCGATTCCTGCATCACGAGCCGCAGGAAAAGGTCCTCGGGAACGCCGTGTTTCTGCGCCGCGACGCGTGCGAGCACTGCGTATTCGCCGTTGTAGCGGCCCCGGTATTTCGGGACGGCGCCGTTCTCGGCACCTTCGACACCCCACTTGGTGGGCGTCACCACCTTCGGCGGCTGAAGCCGCACCGAGCTCTTGTATTGTTGCGCTGCGCGACTGTCCAAAACTCCCGTCTGCGAGGAGAAAAGGTTCGCGCGGTTCTTGGTCGAAATGATCTCGGCCCCTGCACTTCCGGCTGTGATCGCCAGGAAAATGCTCAGGCCGACTGCCAAGCGTGCCCCCGCCATGGTCCGTCCCTTGTTCGTTGCCGCCGTGTTGTTCTGTTGGTCTTTGCGCGGGACTATACCCAAAAATCGCTCAATCGGAACCCCTGTGGTCCGCTCTGTTTGCCCCCCCTTTGCACCGCGTGTAGAAACGGCAGACATTCGCCGATGCGATTCTAGGTTTCGAGAGGGAGAAACATGGCCGGTTCCGTCAACAAGGTGATCCTCGTGGGCAATCTCGGGCGCGACCCGGAAGTGCGTACCTTCCAGAACGGGGGCAAGGTCTGCAACCTGCGGATCGCCACGTCAGAGAACTGGAAGGACCGCAATACGGGCGAGCGCCGCGAACGCACGGAATGGCATTCGGTCGCGATCTTCTCCGAGCCGCTGGCCCGGATCGCCGAGCAATACCTGCGCAAGGGTTCGAAGGTCTACATCGAGGGCCAGCTTGAAACGCGCAAGTGGCAGGACCAGTCTGGTCAGGACCGCTATTCGACCGAGGTCGTGCTGCGCCCCTACCGTGGCGAGCTGACCCTGCTCGACGGCCGCAGCGATGGCGGCAGCGGTGGTGGTGGCGCCGGCTCGTTCGGCGGCGGTGGCGACAGCTACGGTGGCGGCGGCTACGACGACCGCGGTTACGACGACCGCGGCGGCAGTGGCAGCGCCGGTGGCGGTTCCGGCCCCTCCCGCGCGCCGTCCCGCGATCTGGACGACGAGATCCCGTTCTGAGTCAGTCCCGGGTACTGCAAACACAAACCGCCGCACATCCTGCGGCGGTTTTTTTTTGCGCTCATTCCTGTACGGCGCGTCCTGTCAGTCCTGACGCTCCCCCGCCCCCAGCGGGCGCTCGTCCGGCTCCATGAAGCCGCACCCGACCAGCGCGCTTTCCAGCGCCTCCTCGGCGTTGATGAGCGGAAGACCCATGACCATGCCGCCGCGCTGGCTTTCGATCACCACGCCCTTGCCGCCGCGCATCGCGCGCATCAGCGGCTCTTCGGGCACGACCGTCGCCGTGACCCCGTTGCTGATCGTGCGGAACGTCTTTTCGAAGGTCTGGCCGTCCACCGTCAGGTAGAAGGTCTGCTGGCCCGGTGGCGTGCCGGGGATCAGCAGATCGCTGATACCGCCCTGCTGACAGAAGTAATAGAGCCCCGACTGACCGTTCTGCGTGTCGATCCCCGCCCAGAGGATCGCACCGTCCTGGATCGCCCCGCCGTTCCACGTCGGGATGTGGGTCGAGGGCTGGACATGGTTGGCATTGCACAGGCGCCGGATGCAGGCGTGGTAGCCAGGGGTGTCCCCCTCGCTCGCCAGGCAGTTGCCCATGCAGGAATTCGTCTGCGCCACCGCCCCGCCGGACAGGACAGCCAACGCCATGGAAAACGCCGCTGCAATAGACTTCATTCAAATGCCCTCCAGAAAAATGGTCCTGAGAATTACGGCCACAGCCCCCGAGTCGGCGCAACCCTTGTTCGGCGGCAAGGCTTGGCCTATGTCTGCCCCTCGCAATCACCCTCAGGAAACAGACCCATGCCCATCCGCCTGCCCTCGGACCTTCCCGCCTTCGACGTGCTCACGCGCGAGGGCGTCATGGTCATGTCCGAGGAACAGGCCGCGCGGCAGGACATCCGGCCGCTGCGGATCGGGCTGCTGAACCTGATGCCGAAGAAGATCCAGACGGAGAACCAGTTCGCCCGCCTGATCGGGGCGACGCCGTTGCAGATCGACTTCCAGCTGATCCGCATGACCGAGCACCAGACCAAGAACACCGCCGCCGAGCACATGGAGGCTTTCTACCGCCCCTTCGCCGAGGTGGCCGACTCCGGCGAAAAGCTGGACGGTCTCATCATCACCGGCGCCCCGATCGAGCACCTGCCCTTCGAGGAGGTCACGTACTGGGAGGAACTGACGCAGGTATTCGACTGGACGCAGACCCATGTGCATTCCACCTTCGGCGTGTGCTGGGGCGGGATGGCGATGGTCTACCATTTCCATGGCGTGCCCAAGCACATGCTGGACGCCAAGGCCTTCGGCGCCGTGCGGCACATCAACCGCGCGCCGACCTCGCCTTACCTGAACGGGTTCTCTGACGACATGGTCATCCCCGTCTCCCGCTGGACCGAGATGAACCGCGCCGAGATCACCGCCGCGGGCCTGCCGATCCTGATCGACAGCGAGACGACCGGCCCCTGCCTCGTCGAGGACCCGGCGCACCGCGCGCTCTACATCTTCAACCACCTGGAATACGATTCCGGCACCCTGAAGGAAGAGTACGACCGCGACATCGCCGCCGGGAAACCGATCAACGTGCCCGCGAATTACTATCCGGGCGACGATCCGGCGCTGACGCCGCAGAACCGCTGGCGCAGCCACGCACATCTTCTTTACGGCAACTGGATCAACCAGATCTACCAGTCGACACCTTACGAGCTATCCTCCATCGGGTCATGAACGACACGACGGAGGACAGGTGAAACCGCTGATGTGGGCTGCATACGTTCTGGCGTTCGGGGCCGCGGCCTGGGGGCTGAGCCACCTGCGCGCCGGTCTGCGCGAACGCGCGGCAGAGGCCGCCTTCCCCCCCTCCGGCCAGTTCGTCGAGGTCGGCACGACACGCGTCCACTACGTGACCAAGGGCGAAGGCCCGGACGTCGTCCTGATCCACGGTATGTCCGGAAACCTGCGCGACATGACCTTTTCGCTGGTCGACCGGCTGGCGCAGGACTTCCGCGTCACCGCCTTCGACCGTCCCGGCATGGGGTATACCGACCGGCTGCACGACGCCGGCGAAACCATCGTGGAACAGGCCGCGCTGCTCTCTGCCGCCACCCGGGCGCTGGGGTTGGAAAAGCCCGTCCTCATGGGCCAGAGCTACGGCGGCTCCGTCGCGCTGGCCTGGGCCGTGGAATTCCCCGAAACCGTCTCGGCCCTCGTGTTGACCGCCAGCCCGTCCCACCCATGGGACGGCGGCATGTCACGGCTCTACAAGGTGAATTCGCACCCGATCCTCGGCGCCCTCGCCATCCCGTTCGAGGCGGCCTGGGTCCCGTCGAGCTACGTGCAGGGCGTGGTGGAAACCGTCTTCGATCCGCAGGACATGCCGCCAGGCTACGACCGCCACATCGGCGCGCCTCTGACGATCCGGCGCACGGCGCTGAAGGCCAACGCGCTGCACCGCGCGGGTCTGCTCGACCAGATCACAGAGCTGGAGCCGCGCTATGACAAGCTGTCCGTCATGCCGGTGGAGCTGGTGCACGGCACGGCGGACGACACGGTGGGGCTTGGCATCCACTCCGAACCGCTGGCGGACCGTCTGCCCCATGCCCGGCTGACGGTGCTGGAGGGCGTCGGCCACATGCCCCACCACGTCCGCGAAGGCGCGGTGGTGGAGGCGATCCGGCGCGCCCACGAGCGCGCCCGGGATCGCGGCGACGACTGACCTCAGCCCGCGTCGAGCACATCCTCGGCCAGTTGCACCACGTCGGACGGCGCGCGCAGGTACTTGCCCGTCTCGCTCTCGTTCAGCACGATCACCCGCGCGCCGTTCTTCACCTGATCCGCAAGGTGGATGATGTCCTGATTGAACAGCCGGATACAGCCCGATGATACCGCATGCCCGATGGAGGCAGGGCTGCGCGTGCCGTGAATGCGGTAGAGCGTGTCCTTGCCGTTCCGGTACAGGTACAGGGCCCGGGCGCCCAGCGGATTGTCCAGCCCGCCTTCCATGCCGTCCTTGAACTGGTTGTAGACCTCGGGTTCGCGCTTGATCATGTTCTGCGTCGGGGTCCACCGCGGCCAGTCGCGCTGGTAGGCCACCTTCGCCTCGCCATTGAACGCGCGTCCCGCGGCACCGACCGCCACGGTGTACTGCATGGCCTGATCGTTGCCCTGCAGGTGATACAGCTTCGTGGCGCCCGGATCGACGATGATCGTGCCGGCCGGATACGGCGCGTAGTAATCCACCAGCTGGCGCTTCTTTTCCTCGCTGAGGTATTTCTCCGGCACCGCGGGAATGGTCATGCCGTTGTCTTGGGTCGACATGTACATGGACCGCGTCTCGGGCTGCAGCGGACGCTTGCGCGGCGGCTCGGGAGGCAGCACCTCCACCTCCGCCAGGTAGCCGTTTTCGGTCATGGCCACGTTGGGCACCGCTTGCGGTTGCGCCTCGGACACGTCCGAGACCGGGGGAAGCGGACGCGCACAGGCTGCCACAAGCGCGAGAAGAACCAGCCCGGCGACCGGTTTGGGGACTTGCGATATCATGAGATGCCTTTCCAGTATTCTTCGAAAGGCAAACGGTTCGTCCGGCTCGATTGTTCCGCCGCTCGGCAGCGGTTTGCCATCAACGGCACACAAAGCCATACTCACGACAATCAAACGGACGGAAATCATGCCCCAAGACCTGCCTTTCGACGGTGCCATCACACGATACGCCGAAAACGATGCACCAAAGGACGTGCGGGCGGCCATCGCCTCCGCCGACAAGAACGACATTCTCGACGCGGGCTATCCTTACACCGAACAGATGTCCGGCAAGGACTACGACAAAGAGCTCGAGGCGCTGCAGATCGAACTGGTCAAGATGCAGGCGTGGGCCAAGCAGGAAGGCCACCGGATCGCCATGGTCTTCGAGGGCCGCGACGCGGCCGGCAAGGGTGGCACCATCGCCCGCTTCCGCATGAACCTGAACCCGCGCGGTGCCCGTGTCGTGGCGCTTCCCAAGCCGACCGACCGGGAGGCGACGCAATGGTATTTCCAGCGCTACGTGGATCACCTTCCCGCTGCCGGCGAGATCGTGTTCTTCGACCGCTCTTGGTACAACCGCGGCGTCGTGGAACATGTCTTCGGTTTCTGCACGGCACAGCAAAGGGAGCACTTCTTCTCTCAGGTCCCGGACTTCGAAAAGATGCTGGTCGACGAGGGCATCCACCTCTTCAAGCTCTGGCTCAACGTGGGCCGGGCCGAACAGCTCCGCCGGTTCCTGAAACGCGAATCCGATCCGCTGAAACAGTGGAAACTGAGCTGGATCGACGTCGAGGGGCTGAGCCGCTGGGAGGCCTATTCCGCCGCGATCCAGGAGACGCTGCACCGCTCGCACACCGCCGCCGCGCCTTGGACGATCATCCGGTCGGACGACAAGAAACGCGCGCGACTGTCCGCGATCCGGCACGTGCTGACGCATCTCGACTATTCCCGCAAGGACCAGCAGGCACTTGGCCATCCTGACCCGGCGATTTGCGGCGGACCGGACATCTGGGACGCCTGAGCCCTTTCCCTGCCCCGGCGCGCAGGCTAAGTCCCTGAGAAACGGAGGTGTCCCCCGAACATGGGCAAACGCGGCTACCATCACGGCAACCTGCGGCAGGCGCTGGTCGAAGCGGCCCTGCAACTGATCGAGGAAAAGGGCCCCACGGGCTTCACCTTGTCCGAGGCCGCCAAGCAGGCGGGCGTCACGCCCGCGGCGGTCTACCGCCATTTCGCGGGCCGCGAAGACCTGATCGCCGAAGCCGCGCGCCAGGGGTACGAGATCTTCGCCGACGTCATGCAATACGCCTACGACAAGGGGCAGCCCTCGGCGCTGGCAGCGTTCGAGGCGACGGGCCGCGCCTACCTCGCCTTCGCCCGGCGCTACCCCGGCCACTACATCGCCATGTTCGAAAGCGGCATCTCGGTGAACCACTCGCCGGAACTGGCGCAGGTCTCTGCCCGCGCCCGCGGAGTGCTGGAACGTGCCGCCGACGAGTTGTCGCAACATATCCCGCCGGAGAAGCGGCCGCCGCCGCAGATGTTCTCTGCCCATATCTGGGCCTTGTCCCATGGCGTGGTGGAACTGTTCGCCCGGAATTCGCCGGGCACACAGTCACCCTTTCCGCCCGAAGACCTGCTGGAAAGCGGCATCGGCGTGTATCTCCGTGGCCTTGGCCTCCTCCCGCCCGACAACTGAACCGAAACCCGTTTCGAACCGAACCGCCCAAGCCAACTGACCAAGCCGGACGACGCCATGACCCCCACCTTCTACCTCGGCCTCGGCGGCCAGAAATGCGGCTCAACCTGGATACAAGCGTATCTGGCGCGGCAATCCGGGTCGGATTTCGGGCGTTTGGGGGAGTATCAGGTTTGGGAGCATACCCTCGGCGGCGTGTTTGCCCGGTACAAGGTTGCGCCCCCTTCCACCGTTGAGCGGCTGAGGGCCAAGGCCAAGACGAGTGTCGGAGCTTCAGAGCCCGCGCAGCACCTGCGCTGGCGACTGCAATCGGACCCCGAGGCTTATCTCGACTACTTTGCCGGGCTTCTGGATCGCCAAGGCATTGTGCGGACCGGCGACATCAGCCCGTCCTACGCCGCCCTCCCGCCCGAGACGCTCGCAAGGATCAAGCAGGGATTCGAACAGCGTGGAATTGCGGTCAAGGTACTGTTCTCGATGCGCGATCCGGTGGACCGCATCCGGTCGCACATGCGAATGGAAATGGCCAAGGATCGCCTGCCGTCCTCCGAGGACAACACCGAACCGCTGCGCGCCTTCTACGCTGGCGCAGAGGCGGAGGCACGCACACGCTACGACCGGACGATGACCGCAATCGCGCAGGTGTTCGCACCGCAGGACAGCCATCTTTGCCTGTTCGAGGAGTTGTTCACGCCAAAGGGAATCGCCGCCTTGGCCCAATTCGCCGAGGTGCCCGTGGATGCGGACGCGGGAGGACAGGCAGTCAATGCACGGGCCAAGGGCAGCGGCCTGTCCGAGGACATCGTGGCCGAGATCGCCACCCATTATCGCCCTGTCTACGAGGCCGTCGCCCTCCGCTTCCCGCAGATCGCGTCGCTGTGGGCTTCTGCGAAATACGCGCTCACCAGCGCATGAGCCCCGCGGCGACCAGCTGCTCCGGCCCCTCGTAGGCGACAGAATTCTCCCCCAGGAACGCGTTCTCCACCCCGGCCATCTTGTCCAGAAGTTCCGCGTAATAACGGTACTTCGCGGCCCCGTTCGCATGTGCGCCCCACTCGGTCGCGCGGGCGATCTTTTCGGCGAATTGCGCGGTGAAAACGAAATGCGCGACGCACAACAGAACGTCCGGTGACGGCGGCAGGTTGGCGTAATGCGAGCCGGTCAGCCGGGTCTGCGCGTCGCGACGCACCAGGGGCGTCTTGTGCCGCGCCGACTTCTGAAACCGTTGTGCCTTTTTCGCCTTTGACGACATCCAGATCCTCTGCCAGCCGCTCCGAACCACTTTGGGCTCGACAGAGAAAGTGTTGAAAAGACGGGTTGTCTTGGCCTTTCCCACCAGCTTTGGCTGCCCCCCTGGCACCAGATCGACCAACTGCTCCGCCTCGAAATACGGATAGGCTTTCAGCAGACCGTCGAGGCTTTGCGGAACAGACCCACTCAGGCCGGAGACGGACGCCGGGAAGAACTCAACCACCGATGCCACGGCCGACGGTGCGCCTTCCCGTTCGAGCCGCGCCACGACCTCTGCAATGGAGGTCACGCCCGGCGGCAACAGCAGGAATTCGTCCGCGTCGACATAGCCGACATAGGCCCCGTCGAAGAACAGGTGCGGCAGCGCGATCTTGAAATAGGTGCCGGCGCGGTCCGCCTTCTCTACCCCGTCCGGATCGCGGTACAGAACGGCATCGCCGAACCCCAGGTCCGACCGCATGATCACCACATCGTCCTGCCCCGACAGGTAGTCGAACGACCCGTCGTCGGAGGCATCATCCCAGATCAGGAATTGCTCGAACCCGATGGACCGATGATGCGCCAGCCACGCGGGCAGGAACGTCATCTCGTTCTTCATCGTGGAAAACATGGTGAGCCGGGACGGATCGACCGTTCCGTGCACGATGCGGGCGAGATCCCCGGCGTCTTCTAGCGTGACCTTCAGCATGCGCGGAGGCTTACCGCACCCTGCGCGAGGCGGAAAGCAGCAAAAAGGGCGACCCATTGGGCCGCCCTTCGCATTGTCCGCAGGGTGCGCGACGCACCCGGAAAAAGCTTAGCGCTTCGAGAACTGGAACGAGCGGCGCGCCTTGCGCTTGCCGAACTTCTTCCGTTCCACGACGCGGCTGTCGCGGGTCAGGAAGCCGGCGGCCTTCAGCGCGGAACGCAGTTCCGGGTTGTAAAGCTGCAGAGCCTTGGAGATGCCGTGCTTGACCGCACCGGCCTGACCGGTCAGGCCGCCCCCCTTCACGGTCGCCATCACGTCGAATTCGCCTTCGACGCCGGCAACCTGGAACGGCTGGCGCAGGATGAGCTGGAGAACCGGACGCGCAAAGTACTTGTCCTGGTCCTTGCCGTTCACCACGACCTTGCCGGAGCCCGGCTTGATCCAGACGCGTGCGACGGCGTCCTTCCGCTTGCCGGTGGCATAGGAGCGGCCGAGTTCGTCGCGAACCGGCTCACGCGGGGCTTCTTCGACGCCCTGGACTGCACCGATATCGTCGGTCACGGCCTTGGCGAGGTCATCAAGAGAGTTGATCTGTTCAGCCATGATTACACCCGGGTGTTCTTGGAGTTCTTGGTCTTGACGTCCAGAACTTCGGGGTTCTGGGCATCGTGCGGGTGCTCCGCGCCTGCGTAGATGCGCAGGTTGGTCAGCAGCTGGCGCGACAGGCGGTTGCCCGGAAGCATGCGCTTGACGGCCTGGAGCACCACGCGCTCGGGGTGTGCTCCCTCGAGGATCTGCGCCTTCGTGCGGGACTTGATGCCGCCCGGGTGGCCGGTGTGCCAGTAGAAGTTCTCTTCGCGCTTCTTGCCGGTCAGCTGGACCTTGTCGGCGTTCACGATGATGACGTTGTCACCCATGTCCATGTGGGGGGTGAAGGACGGCTTGTGCTTGCCGCGCAGCCGTGTGGCGACGATCGCAGCGAGGCGGCCGAGAACGATGCCTTCGGCGTCGATCACGATCCACTTCTTGTCGATGTCTGCCGGAGTTGCAGAGAAGGTTTTCATGTGTGTCGTCCGTTTCGATAGAGAAGGGCCGAGGTCACCCCCGGCCCGAAATTCGATGGACGGTTCATAAAGCCGCCCCCAGGTCGCGTCAAGCGCGCTTTATCCAAATTTAAGAAGCAAAATCAATGACTTGAAATTATGGTATCATTTTACCCCACAAAATCGTCCCGATCGAGCCGCCAGCATTGCCGATGACCCCGCCTGCCCGCCATCACAAGCTCTGCCGTGGTCACAAGACGCGCGCCCAGTTTGGCCGTCGCGCGCTGGGATCGCAGGTTTTCCGGGTCGATATGCAGCCACACGTGGTCGTGCCTTTCAAAGGCCCATCCGAGCATCAGCGCCTTCAGTTCGCGGTTCACCGCCCCACCCCATGCCTCGCGAACAAGGAAGGTCGATCCGATGGCGATCCCTCCGGGTGTTTCCGGCGGTTCGTAGAAACGTGAACAGCCGATGACCTGCCCGCCGTCGCGCCTGCGTACGGTGACGGAGCCGCCAGAGGTCAGCAGATGGTCGAAGTATGTGGTGAAGGCCGCGCGCTCATGCCGGTTGCTGGTTGGATGACCCGCCCAGATCCCCGGATCGGAGGCCGCCTGGAACAACGGTTCGCGATCGGCCTCGACCAGCGGGCGCAGGTCAAGCGTCGCACCCAGCATGCGGGCCGGCAGTTCCCTGGCCCAAGTCATACCGTCATCCGTTCCGGCGGGTTGTCCAGCATGTCCCGCAGCCGCGCGATTGCCGTTTCAAAGGTCTTCAGCGACAGCTGCGCGTTCACACCGATCCGCACCGCGTGGGGCACCCGTCCGTCGCGGGTCACGAACTCCTCTGCGGCGCGGATGCGCACGCCCTGCGCCTCGGCCGCCTGCGCGAAGGATCCCGCGCGCCAGCCCTGCGGCAATCTCAGCCAGAGGAACGGCACCTGTTCGTTCCAAGTCAGATCGTATCGCCCGAGGATGTTGACCGCGGCACGCACGTAACGGGCAATCTCCTCCCGGGCGCGGGTCGTGACCTCGTAGGTTTCCTCCCGCTGGAGCAGGTCCTCCACCAGCATGGCCAGCGGTTCAGACAGCCCGAAGAAGCCGTGTTCCGCCGTCTGCCGCAAGCGGCGCGCCTGCGCCGCCGGGGCCACCACGAAACCGATCCTGAGACTGGGCGCCAGCGTCTTCGACAGGGAGTTCACGTACCAGCCGAGATCCGGCAGCAGCACGCGGTAGGTTGGCGCCCGCGACGGTCCCAGACGGTAGCAGTCGTCCTCCAGCACGTTCAGCCCGTGCCGGGCGGCGACCTTCGCGATCTCGTCCCTGCGCTCGGGCGGAGTGAACAATCCGGTGGGATTGTGCACCTCGGCACTGGTACAAAGCACCTGCGCCTCATGTTTCTGGCACAATTCATCGAGCGCAGCGGGGATCAATCCGTGCGCATCCATCGGCACCGGCACAATTTCCGCCCGTGCCAGCTGCGCCGCGCGGCGGAAACCGGGGTAGAAGACCTCCTCCACCAGCACGACCGGCGACGGCCTCTTCAGCACGGACTGCAAGACCAGTGACACGCCGGACTGACCGCCGTGCGACAGGACGACCTGGTCTTCGTCCGCCGGCCCCAGCACCGCATCGGACAGCCAGCGCAGCACGGCCCTGCGGGCGGGCGCGTAGGCCTCGGCGGAGGGGTAGTCCATCAGTGAACGGCGCGGCGTGTCGGCCAGTCGCCGCATGCCGTCGCTGATCAGGGCCACCTGCCCCACGTCCGGCGGGCGCGAGAAGTACAGGTTGATATTGTCTAGCGTCGTCTCGTCGAAACTCAGCAGCGGCCCCGGTGTAGGCGGCCGCTTTCGGTCGGCCACGTAGGTGCCGCGCCCGACCTCTGCCACCACCAGGCCGTCGTCGGTCAGGATGGTGTAGGCGCGGGCGACCGTGCCGGGGGTGATCTTCAGATGCCAGGCGAGTTCGCGCACCGGGGGCAAGCGGTCGCCGACTCCCAGGTCGCCCTGCGCAATCGCCTGCTTCAGGGCGTCCGCGACGGCGCGATACTTGGGCCCCGCCTGCTGCGACTCATAGAGTTTCGAAATTGTATCCATCACAATAATTGGCTCGACCCTCTCCAGAACACATTGTATCAATCAAGGTACCGAATACAGGTACTTTGTGTCAATACAATTGAAAGGATTTCCCATGGCACAGATCGTCACGCGTGAAGCACTGACCTACCTCGAGACGAGCCGCCCGCTCCCGCTGGTGGCAAGCATTGCGCTGCGTGTTGCGGTCGCCTCGGCGAAATGGGCTGAAAAGCGGCGCACGCGACAGGCGCTCGCCGACCTCGACGCCCATATGCTGAAGGACGTGGGAATCGACGCGCTGACCGCGCGGCACGAAGCCAACCGCAGGTTCTGGCAGTAACCCTGCCAGACAAAGCCCCGGACCCCTCGCTCCGGGGCCGCCGGCGGGCATCACTCCCGCCCGCCGGCATAATCTCTCGCACCCGCAGAATTAATACTTGATCGTCGCGCCCTCACCCCTTACGTGAGCCGGACTTTCGGAACCGATCCCAACCCTGCAGTTCAGGGGGGCGCTAAGGAACCGACTGGAACGCACTGCTGGCTTGAGGAGGCGAATGTCATGAAGGACATCACCCTCTTCCAACTGGGGTACGGTCTGGAGACTGGCGCCCACGAGGAAGACACCACCGGGACTTGTCCCGCACCCACCGCGCGCGACGTGTTCGACGAACAGCGCGACGACCATTTCATCCGCCGCGACGGCGCCGTCTTTGCCGGCACGCACCTCATCATCGAGGTTGTGAATGGCACGGGCCTCGACGACGAGGCGCGCATCCAGCAGGCATTCCGCGATTGCGTGGACACCTGCGGCGCGACGCTGCTGCACATCCACACGCACAAGTTCAGCCCGCAAGGCGTGAGCGGCGTGGCGGTGCTGGCGGAAAGCCACATCTCGGTCCACACTTGGCCGGAAATCGGCTATGGTGCCTTCGACGTCTTCATGTGCGGCGATGCGCAGCCATGGCTGGCCGTCGACGTGCTGGCAAAGGCGTTTGACACCGCTGACGTCCGCGTCCGTGAACTCAAACGCGGCGAAGGTGTCGTGGCAGAGGCCGGGATCGCCGCCTGAAGGAACGGGATTGCCCCGACTAAACCCGCTGCGCGCCACCCCTCTCGGCGCGCCGATCCGGTCCCGAAGGGCGGCCCCGCGCGGCCCCCGGGACATTCACATTTGTTGACCCAAGGGAACCTTCCGGCGTCAGCGTCATTGTGGAATCATGCGGTTACGCTAATCGTGGTCGCATGGGCAGGAGGAGACCATGGACGAAACACCGCGCTGGATGCGCGAACAGCTTCACGGCGATTACGCCCAGGCGATGCGGGTGGACGATGTTCTGTACGACAGCCAGACCGACCATCAGCGCCTGCGGGTGATCCAGAACGAGACCTTTGGCCGGGTTCTGACCCTCGACGACGTGGTTCAAGTCACCGAGAAGGACAACTTCATCTACCACGAGATGTTGACCCATGTGCCGATCTTCGCCCATGGCGCGGCGACCCGGATCTGCATCGTGGGTGGCGGCGACGGCGGCATGGCCCGAGAAGCACTGCGCCACAAGACGGTCAAGCACATCACTATGGTCGAGATCGACGCGGGCGTGGTGGAGTTCTCCAAACGCTACCTGCCGACGATCAGCGACGGCGCCTTCGACGATCCGCGGCTGGATCTGGTGATCGCCGACGGATCGGATTTCATGAAGACCACGAAGGGCGGGTATGACGTTATCATCGTGGATTCGACGGACCCGATCGGCCCCGGCGAAGCGCTCTATTCCAACAATTTCTATGCCAACGCCCGCAAGGCGCTGAAAGACGGCGGCATCATCGTCACGCAGAACGGCGTGCCCTTCATGCAGGGGGATGAGCTGACCCGGACGATGCGCGCCTTCCAGGCACTGTTTGCCGATGCCACCTGCTACCTCGCGACCGTACCCAGCTACGCGGGCGGTCCGATGGCCTTCGGCTGGGGCACCGACAGCGGCGCGCGCCACACCGACGTGAACACCCTTCAGACACGCTTTTGCGCCAGCGGCATCCGCCCGCAGTATTACACGGCCGAGGTCCACAAGGCGGCCTTCGCCCTGCCCGGCTATATCCGGAAGCTCTTCCCCTGATGCCCGTGATGGGCACCGCATGGTCCCCGTCCCATCCCACGCAGCAAAAGGGCGCGCCCGGCAGGACGCGCCCTTTTCGCTCGAAAGCGGTCAGGTTCAGAGCTTCTTCTTCGCCATGCGGGCCAACCCGCGGGCGGCCTGCGCTTCGGCGCTCTGGTGGTGACCGTAGGTGCTGTGGCCACGGTAATGCCCGTGAGTGCGCGACCGTGCGAAGGCGCCCACGGCGCGGCGGATAAGTCCTCCGATATTCATGTCGTGTCTCCTTTCAGCAATGCGACGGTTTGCGGCGTCGCTTGTGAGAGGTAAACGCGAAAACACGCACCGCGTTCCCACAAAACGACCCAGGCGCGCGCCCGTGGCCTGCGCGCCACAGGTTCGTCAACCCGCGGGACGCGGCGGAATCGAATATGTGAGGCTGGCGTGAGCCACGGGTTTGTCGCTGCCCTCGCTGAACAAGAGCACGTCGATCACCGCCAGCACCTTGCCCATCTTCAGCACGCGCGCCTCGGCCAGCAGGTCCACGCCCGACGCGGGCTTGCGCATGAAATCGATGGAGCAATGCGTCGTCACCGCCAGCGCCTGCCGCCCCACGTTGGCCAGAACCGCAACATAGGCCGCCACATCGGCAAGGCTGAACATCGCGGGGCCGGACACCGTTCCTCCGGGACGCAGGTGCCGTTCGTCGTTCACCAGGCGCATGACGATCCGGCTGTCGCCAAGCTCGTCGATGCCGAACATGCCCCTGACCTGCGGAAACACCTCATCCAGAAATTCCGTCATCTCGTCCGCAGTCATCACAGGCATTCGCTTTCCTCCATCTGTCGCGACAGCTAACCTTGCCGCAAAAGGGAGGACAAGATGCCCATTCTGGAACGCCACGACACCGGCCACATCGCCCACCTGCGCCTGAACACGCCGCAGAACCTCAACGCCCTGTCGGACGAGATGCTGGCTGCCCTTCAGGACCAGATCGATGCACTGGCAGAGGACCGCGACACGCGCGTCGTGATCCTGTCTGGCGAAGGGCGGGCGTTCTGCGCGGGTCACGATCTCAAGCAGATGCAGGCGGCCCGGCAGGCCGATGACGACGGGCGCGCCTACTTCGCAGACCTGTTCCGGCGCTGCGCCTCCGTGATGACCGGGCTGACCCGCCTGCCCCAGCCCGTCATCGCACAGGTCCACGGGATAGCCACCGCCGCCGGATGCCAGATGGTCGCCTCCTGCGACATGGCGGTGGCCGCGCGCGGCACGCGCTTCGGCGTCAACGGCGTGAACATCGGGCTGTTCTGCTCCACCCCCATGGTCGCCCTCTCGCGCAACATCCCCCGCAAGAAGGCGTTCGAGATGTTGACCACAGGCCGCTTCATGACCACCGAAGAGGCCGAGGCCACCGGCCTCATCAACGCCGCTGTTTCCGAGGCAGAGCTGGCCGATGCGACACGGACGCTGGCGGAAACCGTCGCCTCGAAACTCTCCGCCGCGGTCAAGATCGGCAAATCCGCCTTCTACGACCAGATGAGCATGCCGCTGGACGAGGCGTATACCTATACCGGCGAGGTCATGGTGGAGAACATGCTGTGGCGCGACACCGACGAGGGGATCAGCGCCTTCCTCGAGAAGCGCGCGCCGGACTGGGCGAAGTAACCCGGCGGAATTCCATAAAGCACACTTGGAAATCCCCGAGACTTCGCCTACCTCCCGCGCATGGCAAAGACAGATACACTCCACATCGTTGGCGGCGGCATGGCCGGGTCGGAAGCGGCCTGGCAAGCGGCGAACATGGGCGTTTCCGTGGTCCTCCACGAGATGCGCCCGCACGTGAAGACCTTCGCGCATCGCACTGGCAACATGGGGGAAATGGTCTGTTCCAACTCCTTCCGCTCGGACGATGACGAACAGAACGCCGTGGGCCTCCTGCATTGGGAAATGCGCACCGCCGAAGGGCTGATCATCACAACCGCGCACCGGCACAGGCTGCCCGCGGGCGGTGCACTGGCCGTCGACCGCGACCCGTTTTCCGAAGCCATCACCAAGGCGCTGACCGACCACCCCAATATCGCGATCAGCCACGAGGAGGTGTCGGAGCTGCCGTCCGAGGGCCAATGGATCTTTGCCACCGGCCCGCTGACCTCGGAAAAGCTCGGCGCCGCGATTCAGGCAGAGACCGGCGCCGACCGGCTCGCCTTCTTCGACGCCATCGCCCCCATCGTCTATGCCGAGAGCATCGACATGGACGTGGCCTGGCGCCAGTCGCGCTACGACAAGGGCGAGACAGAGGAAGAGCAGAAGGCCTACATCAACTGCCCGATGACCAAGCCGCAGTACGAGGCCTTCATCGACGCGCTCCTCGCCGCCGACAAGACGGAGTTCCACGACGGCGAGACGGCCACTTACTTCGACGGCTGCCTGCCCATCGAGGTTATGGCCGAGCGCGGACGCGAAACCCTGCGCCACGGCCCGATGAAGCCCGTCGGCCTGACCAACCCGCACAAGCCCGAGGAAAAGGCATACGCGGTGGTTCAGCTTCGGCGCGACAACGCGCTCGGGACGCTCTACAACATCGTCGGCTTCCAGACGAAGATGAAGTACGGCGCGCAAGCCTCTGTTTTTAAAATGATCCCCGGGCTTGAAAATGCAAGCTTCGCCCGCCTTGGAGGGATCCACCGCAACACCTTCCTGAACTCGCCGACCCTGCTCGACGCGCAGATGCGCCTCCGGTCGAAGCCGAACATCCGCTTCGCCGGTCAGGTCACCGGGGTCGAGGGCTACGTGGAATCCGCCGCGATGGGACTTCTGGCCGGTCGCATGGCCGCCGCCGAGATCCTCGGCCAGCCGCTGCCCGTCGTCCCTCAGGACACCGCCCATGGCGCGCTGGTGCACCACATCACCGGCGGCGCAGAGGCCAAGACCTTCCAGCCGATGAACGTCAACTTTGGCCTGTTCCGCCCCCTCGACGGGCTGCGTGGAGGCCGCAAGGGCCGGCGGGAGCGCTACAAGGGCTACACCGACCGCGCCAAGGAAGAATGGAGCCGCTGGCTCGCCACTCAGAAGGAGCCCGCATGAACTACGTCCTCGCCCTGTTCCTGCCCCCGCTGTCGATCCTGCTTTTGGGGCGGATCATCCTGTCTATCGTCGTCTTCATCATCTGGGTGCCCGCCATCATCTTCTCCGGCGGCCTGACGCACCCGATGTTCATCGTCCTCGCGTGGATCCTGATCTACCAAGCTGGTGAAGAGCGCCGCGCGCGCCGCTATGGACGCCGCGACGACTGACAGGCCTTGACGCGACCCTTGTTGCACGCGCACCCTTTGACCGTGGGTGCGCGTTTTTCTTGTGGGGTCCCCGACGATCCGGGCACAAGCGGAACACGGCCCTTCAGGCTCCGACAGCCAATGTGACTCGCCACAAGTCAACTTGAACTCAACCATTTAAGCACCTGAAAAACGTGAAATTCAGAACGCGCTTTGCACCCAGCCCGACCGGCCCCCTTCACCTCGGGCACGCATATTCCGCATTGGTCGCCCATGACAAAGCGCGGGCCGAAGATGGAACGTTCCTTCTGCGTATCGAGGACATCGACACCACCCGGTCCCGCCCCGAATGGGAAGACCAGATCTACGCCGATTTGACCTGGCTGGGGATCACGTGGGATGAACCACCCATGCGGCAGACCGACCGGCTGCCGACCTACATGACAGCGCTCAAGGCCCTGTGGGACAACGGGGTGCTCTATCCCTGCACGTGTACCCGCCGCGATATTGCCGAGGCAGCCAGCGCCCCGCAGGAAGGCGCGGAGCCGAAGATCGGGCCGGACGGCCCCGTCTATCCCGGAACCTGCCGCCCCTCCGCGCCCCCCACCGGCCCGATGCCCGAAGGCGTGGCGCTGCGGCTCGACATGGCGCGGGCGCTGGCGGGGCGCCCGGTGTTCGGCTACCTCGAAACCGGCGTGAACCCCGGGCCGAAACATGTCTCTGCCGAACACATGATCTCAAATGTGGGCGATATCGTACTGTCCCGAAAGGACTTTCCCGGATCGTATCACCTGTCTGTCGTGCTTGACGACGCTGCGCAGGACATCACCCACGTGGTCCGTGGCCAAGACCTTGCCGACGCGACACAGATCCACCTGCTGCTGCAGTCCCTGATGGACCTGCCGACGCCCGTCTACCATCACCACCGCCTGATCCGTGACGAGGCGGGCAAGCGGCTGGCCAAGCGCGACGATGCCCGTGCCATCGCCACCTACCGCGACGACGGAAAGACGCCGGAGGACATCCGCGCCCTCGTCGGGCTCTAGATCATCGGTGCCATCAGCTCCGTCTCCGCCTCGCCCGTGACGGAGGTGAAGAAGCACGAGCGGCGGTTCGTGTGGCAGGCGGGCCCCTCTTGCCGGACCACCGCAAGCAGGCAGTCCCGGTCGCAATCCACCCGCAGATCGACCAGCGCCTGCGTGTGTCCGGAAGTCTCGCCCTTCACCCAGAAGGCCTGGCGCGAGCGCGACCAATAGGTGACACGCCCGGTCTCCAGCGTGCGGGCGACGGCGTCGGCGTTCATCCACGCCATCATCAGCACCTCGCCGGTGTCCTCCTGCTGGGCGATGCAGGGGATCAGGCCGTTTGCGTCATAGACCAAGGTCGCAGGATCGAAGGACATGGATGAAAAACCTTTTGCTTGCCACGCTCGGCCCCCTATGTATTGGGAACCCAAGGCAAGCGAAAGCCAAAGGCATGACTGCGGAAACCGATCTGATCAAACTGTACTCCGGACGCATCCTCGAACTGGCGGCCGACATCCCTCATCTGGGACGTCTCGACGCGCCGGGGGCGACGGTGAAGAAGCGCTCTCCGCTCTGCGGATCGACTGTGACCGTCGATCTGACGATGGAGGACGGGCGCGTCGCGGATTTCGCGCAGGATGTGAAGGCCTGTGCGCTCGGTCAGGCCGCAGCCTCTGTCGTCGGCGGCGCCATCATCGGGCGCACCGCCGAAGAGATCGACACGGCGCGCGATGCCCTGCGCGAGATGCTGAAACAGGACGGCCCGACGCCGCCCGCGCCCTTCGACGGGCTCGAGGTGCTGCGCCCCGCCGCCGCCTACAAGAACCGCCATGCCTCGATCATGCTGACGCTCGACGCGGCTAGCGAGGCCGCCCATCAGGCCGAAGCCGCGCGCACCGCGTGACGGCCTGTCCGCGCCCCTGGCCGCCCATCGCACCCCCGCTTTCGTGACATAAAAAACCGCCGCACTCCGGGACGGGAGGCGGCGGTCAGGAGCGTGTCGGAACCGGTCAGGCAAATTCGGTTACAGGCAGGAAACCGAAGGGGACAGGCAGTGCGCGTCGGGACAGAGACGCGGCAAGCCGGGCCGGTACACGCGGGCAGAAACTCAGATCAGGGACGGAAGGTGAAGCGCACCCAGAAGGATCACCGCAAGGCTGATCGCACCCAGGGTGTCCTGCCAAAGCGTTCCATCCTGACGGTTGAGCGCGGTCTTGACGATGTCGAGCATTGGGTCACTCCGTGTTCCGTTGTTGACCCTTTGTTCTCACATTCTTAACCATGAGTAAAGAACTAAATGAGAACAAAATGTGAATTAACGAGAACACGGGCCGGAACAGCAGTCAGCCTACCTCGATTAGACGTATCGCTTCGTCCTGCCGCATCAGCCAGAGCAGCGACCGGGCGGCGCGTCCGCGCGGGCTTTCCAGCGTCGGATCGTCCGCCAGCAGGCGCCGCGCATCCGACTGCGCCACCTCCATCAGCGCCGCCTGCCGTTCGAGGTCCGCGACCCTGAACTTCGGCAGACCCGACTGCGCCGTGCCGATCAGGTCGCCCGCCCCGCGCATCTCCAAATCGACCTCCGCGATGCGGAAGCCGTCCTCGGTCTCGCGCAGGGTCGTCAGCCGCTTCATCCCGGTTTCCGACAAGGGCGGTTGGTACATCAGCAGGCAGGTGGAGGCCGCGGTGCCGCGCCCAACCCGGCCCCGCAACTGATGGAGCTGAGCGATCCCGAAGATCTCGGCCCGTTCGATCACCATGATCGAGGCGTTCGGCACGTTGACACCTACCTCGATCACCGTCGTCGCCACCAGGACGCTGGTCTCGCCCGAAACGAAGCGCGCCATGGCCGCGTCCTTCTCGGCCGGGGGCATCTGCCCGTGCACCAGCCCGACAACGCCCTCACCCAAGGCCGCCCGCAGACGCTGAAACCGCGCCTCCGCTGCGATCAGGTCGGAGCTTTCGCTTTCCTCGACCAGCGGGCAGACCCAGTATGCCTGCCGCCCCTCCGCCACCGCCTTGCGCAGATGGTCGACCACCTCCGACATCTTCTCCGTCGACAGGAGCGCGGTCTTCACCGGGGTCCGGCCCGGCGGCTTCTCGTCCAGGATCGACACGTCCATGTCGCCGTATTGCGACAAAGCCAGCGAGCGCGGAATCGGCGTCGCGGTCATCACCAGCACGTCTGCGCCCGCGCCTTTCTTGCCCAGCTCCAGCCGCTGACGGACGCCGAAGCGGTGCTGTTCGTCCACGATAGCCAGCCGCAGATCGGCAAAGACCACATCCGGCTGGAACACCGCGTGCGTGCCCACGAGGATCTGGATGTCGCCGCGCGCCAGGGCATCCAGCTTTGCGGTGCGTTCCGCGCCCTTGTCGCGCCCGGTCAGGATTTCCAGCACAACGCCCGCGCTCTCTGCCAGCGGTCGCAGGCTTTCGAGGTGCTGGCGGGCGAGGATCTCGGTCGGGGCCATCATCACACCCTGCCCGCCCGCCTCGACCGCGTTGAGCAAGGCCATCAGAGCCACCAGCGTCTTGCCCGCGCCCACGTCGCCCTGCAGCAGCCGGTTCATGCGTTCGGGGCGCGCCATGTCGGACAGGATCTCGCCGATGGCCCGCCTCTGCGCCCCGGTCGGCTCGTAGGGCAAAGCGGCCAGCACCCGGGCCTGCAACCGCCCGTCGCCCTTCGTCTCGATCCCGCGCCGCTTGCGCCGCGCCGCGCGGGCCAGGGCCAGCGTCAACTGGTGCGCCATCAGCTCGTCATAGGCGAGCCGCGCCCGCGCAGGCGCAGTCGGCGACAGATCCTCCGGCCCTTCCGGCGCATGGACCCGGGCTAGTGCTTCTGCCCACCCGGGCCATCCCTCTTTCGCCAGTTGCGCCGCGTCGATCCATTCCTCTAGGTCGGGCACACGGGTCAGCCCGTCGGCAATCGCCCGCACCATCAGCTTCTGCGTGACGTTGCCGGTCAGGTGATAGACCGGTTCGAACGCAGGAAGGCTCTCTGCTTCGTCGACCGGCAGGACGTGGTCCGGGTGGACCATCTGCGGCACGCCATCGAACAGCTCGACCCGCCCCGAAACCAGCCTGCGCTGACCGGTCGGAAAGAGCTTCTGCTGGTATTCGGAGTTGCCGCGGAAAAACACCAGCTGGAACCGGACCTTGGCATCGTCGACCTCGATCCTGTAGGCGCCGCCGCGGGTGCGGGGCGGCCAGTGTCGCCCGATCAGCACCTCCACCGTCAGGGTCGCCGGCAGGTCCGCCCCCTGCACGGTGTCGCGCACCCGGCGGTCCGTCACGCTGTAGGGCAAGGTGTACAGCAGGTCGCGCGGCGCCTCGATCCCGGCACCTGCCAGCGTCTGCGCCGTCTTCGGCCCGATTCCGTCGAGGCCCTTCAGGTCGGCGAACAGCGGCCAGAGCGGTTCCGGCCGCCCGCTCATCCGCCGATCAGCTCCAGCCATGCGTCTTCGTCCAGCACCGTCAGACCCAGCTCGCGCGCCTTCTTTTCCTTGGAGCCTGCGCCGGGCCCGACCACCACGATGTCGGTCTTCTTGGAGACGCTGCCCGAGACCTTGGCGCCCATCGCCTCCGCCCGCGCCTTCGCCTCCGCCCGGGTCATGCGTTCCAGCGTGCCGGTGAACACCACGGTCTTGCCCGCGACGGGTGAACCTTCGGTATCGGGCCGCGCCGCTTCCTCGACCTCCAGATGCGCGACAAGCCGGTCCATCGACGCGCGCTCCGCCTCCTGGTTCATGGCGGAGACCAGCGATTGCGCCAGAACCGTGCCCACCCCGTCGATCGACAGGAGGTCATCCCAGGCCTCGCCCTCCATCGGGGCGGCGTCCTTCATCGCGGCCTCGAAGGTTGCCCACGTTCCGTAATGCCGTGCCAAAAGGTTCGACGCGCTTTCGCCCACGTGCCGGATGCCCAGGCCAAAGATCAGCCGCCCAAGGGGGATGCGCCGCCGCTCGTCGATGGCGCTGAACAGGTTGAGCGCGGATTTCTCGCCCCAGCCCTCACGGTTCTTCAACTGCTGGATGCCCGAACCGTAGCGTTCACGCAGGGTGAAGATGTCTGCCGGTTCCTTGATCCACCCGTCGGCGTAGAACTGTTCGACCTGCTTGGCGCCCAGTCCCTCGATGTCAAAGGCCGACCGGCCGACGAAATGCTTCAGCTTCTCCACGGCCTGCGCCGGGCAGATCAACCCGCCGGAACACCGACGCACCGCATCGCCCTCCTCGCGGATCGCGTCAGAGCCACACTCCGGGCATTCCGTAGGGAAAACATAGGGTTGCGCATCGTCTGGCCGCTGCGACAGGTCGACGTCGGCCACCTTCGGGATGACATCGCCTGCGCGGTAGACCTGGACCCAGTCGCCGATGCGGATGTCCTTGCCGCCGCGAATCTCGTTGCCTGAACTGTCGCGTCCGGCGATGTAATCCTCGTTGTGCAGCGTCGCGTTCGACACCACCACACCGCCCACCGTGACGGGCGTCAGGCGGGCGACGGGCGACAGCGCGCCGGTGCGCCCGACCTGGATGTCTATGGCTTCGAGCCGCGTCCATGCCAGTTCCGCCGGGAACTTGTGGGCGATGGCCCAACGGGGTGTGGTGGACCGGAAGCCCAACCGTTCCTGCAGGGCCAGATCGTTCACCTTGTAGACCACGCCGTCGATGTCATAGCCAAGCGTTGCGCGCTGCGCCTCGACCTTGCGGTAGTGGTCCAGCATCTCCTCCGGCCCGTCGCAGAGCGCTGTCAGCGGATTGGTCTGGAAACCCAGGGCCTTGAGCCGATCGATGGCGCCCTTCTGAGTGTCCGCCAGCGGATCGGACAGGACGCCCCAAGCATAGGCAAAGAACTTCAGGGGCCGTTCGGCGGTGATCTTCGCATCAAGCTGGCGCAAAGACCCCGCAGCGGCGTTGCGCGGGTTGGCAAATGTCTTGCCCCCGCGCGCGGCCTGCCGTTCGTTCAGCGCCTCGAAATCCGCGTGGCTCATGTAGACTTCGCCGCGGACCTCCAGCACCTCCGGCGCGCCGGTCAGGTCGGTGGGGATGTCGTCGATGGTCCGGGCGTTGGCGGTGACGTTCTCCCCTTCGGAGCCATCGCCCCGGGTCGCCGCGCGCACCAGCTTGCCCTTCTCGTAGCGCAAGGCCAGCGACAGCCCGTCGATCTTCGGTTCCGCGGTGAAGGCCAGCGACGTGTCCGCGCCCAATCCAAGGTAGCGCCGGATGCTGTCGTCGAAGTCGCGGATATCCTCGTCGTCGAAGGCGTTGGCCAGCGACAGCATCCTGACCTCGTGACGGACCTTGGAAAACCCGTCCGCCGGAGCCGCGCCCACCTGCTCCGACGGGCTGTCGGCCAGCTTGAGTTCTGGAAAGCGCGCCTCGATCTCCGCGTTGCGACGTTTCAGGCGGTCGTATTCGGCGTCCGACAGTTCAGGCGCATCCTCGGCATGATACGCGCGGTTCGCCTGTCCCAGAATGTCGGCAAGCGCGCGAAGCTCTTCGCGCGCCTGATCTTCGGTCAACTGACCGACCTCTGTATCGCTCATGCCCAGTTCCTCGGACGCCCTGTCGTCCATGGAGTGATAGGGCCGGTCAGACCCGAGGTCCAGCCGCTCAACCGTTTGCGGCGATGGCCTTCGGTTCGTCCTGGGACGGATCGGGATCGCGCAGAACGTAGCCCCGGCCCCACACGGTCTCGATATAGTTGTCGTCGCCGGTGGCTTCCGACAGCTTCTTGCGCAGCTTGCAGATGAAGACGTCGATGATCTTCAGCTCGGGCTCGTCCATGCCGCCGTAGAGGTGGTTGAGGAACATCTCCTTCGTCAGGGTCGTGCCCTTCCGCAGAGAGAGAAGTTCGAGCATCTGGTATTCCTTGCCGGTCAGATGAACAGGTTTGCCGGCGACCTCCACCGTCTTGGCGTCGAGATTGACCGACACCTTGCCCGTCCGGATCACCGACTGCGAATGCCCCTTGGAGCGGCGAATGATCGCATGGATGCGGGCCACCAGTTCATCCCGGTGGAAGGGTTTCGTCATGTAGTCGTCGGCCCCGAAACCGAATCCCTTGATCTTCGACTGCGTGTCGTCCTCGCCGGTCAGGATCAGGATCGGCGTATCAATGCGGGCCACGCGCAACTGGCGCAGCACCTCGTGGCCGTTCATGTCTGGCAGATTCAGATCGAGAAGGATCAGGTCGTAATCGTATAGCTTTGCCAGATCGATGCCTTCCTCGCCCATGTCGGTGGAATAGACATTCAGGTTCGCGTGACTGAGCATCAACTCGATACTTTTCGAAGTGGTCGGGTCGTCTTCCACCAACAAAATGCGCATGTGCAGTCTCCAGGGTGTACTTGGGCTGCGGATAACCTGAGCCAAAAAGGTTAACGCCTTGTTACCATACCCGGGCCCAAGAACAATTCGTACTTTCCACTAACGATACTTTTGGACGCGTGTCACCTTCAGCGCGTCCTCTCCGAACTGGGTGGCGGCCTTCACCCATTCAAGCAGTTCCTCGTCGCTCAGCGCATATCGGTCCTTCGCCTGGTCCTGTGTCAGAAGCCCGTACTGGACGGCTTTTACCACGGCAGCCTTGCGCGACGCCACCCAGCGGCGCGTCGATGCAGGCGGCAGGTCGGCACGTGTCATGGTCGAGCCATCGGGCAGCTTCACGGCGCGCGGGCCATCGATCTTCTTGAGATACATCCCGTTACCTCCGAACCAGGGTGCGGGGACTAAAGCCCCACAGGACTTAACGACGCCTGAAACCATCCCTTGAGAGTATTTCGATTTTTCCTATATTCCGGCCATTCACCGGAGATCGTCCAATGCCCAAAGACGCCCCCCTCAACAGCCTGGGGCTGCCCAAACCGCCGTCCGAGACGCGAGTCGTCGTTGCCATGTCCGGCGGCGTCGACAGTTCCGTCGTGGCCGCGAAGCTGAAGGAGGAAGGCTACGACGTGGTCGGTGTCACCCTTCAGCTTTATGACCATGGTGCGGCACTCGCCAAGAAGGGCGCCTGCTGCGCCGGGATCGATATCCACGACGCGCGCCGCGTGGCCGAGGACATGGGGTTCCCGCATTATGTCCTTGATTACGAAAACATCTTCCAAGAAGCGGTGATCGAGGAATTCGCCGACAGCTACCTCGGCGGCGCCACGCCCGTGCCCTGCATCCGCTGCAACGAACGGGTGAAGTTCAAGGACCTGCTGGAAACCGCCAAGGACCTCGAAGCCGACTGCATGGCCACCGGCCACTACATCCAGCGCAAGACCGGCGTGCGCGGGCCAGAGCTGCACTCCGCCGCCGACGCCAGCCGGGACCAAAGCTACTTCCTCTTCTCCACCACGCCGGAGCAGCTCGATTTCCTGCGATTCCCGCTGGGCCACCTGCCGTCGAAGGCCGCGACCCGCGAACTCGCCGCGAAGTACGGCCTTGCCGTTGCGGACAAGCCCGACAGCCAGGACATCTGCTTCGTTCCGGACGGCAACTACGCGAAAGTCATCGAGAAACTGCGCCCCGGCGCGGCGGAGCCCGGCCAGATCGTGCATGTCGACGGCCATGTTCTGGGCGACCACCGGGGGGTCATCCACTACACGATCGGCCAGCGGCGCGGCCTCGGCATCGGTGGCCTGAGCGAACCGCTCTACGTGGTCCGGCTGGACGTGGAGACGCGGCAGGTTGTCGTGGGCCCGAAGGAGCTGCTCGCCACCCGGACCATTCCCGTGCGCGAGATCAACTGGCTTGGCGACGCGCCCTTCACCTCGCAGGCGGAATGGCACCTCGACGTGAAGGTCCGCTCCACCCGCCCCCCGCGCGAGGCGGTCATCCGCCCGCTGTCGGACACCACTGCAGAGGTCGAGCTGGTCGTCGCGGAAGAAGGCGTAAGCCCCGGACAGGCCTGCGTTTTCTACGCGCCCGACGACAGCCGCATCTTCGGCGGCGGCTGGATCTGGCGCGGATACTGAAGACGCCCGCATATCTCAGAGGACCGGCCTTTCCCCCAAAGTAAACCGGCCGGTCCTTAACCACGACGCGTAGCAGCGACCATCGCGGAACAGCACAGGGTATCCAGCCTCTTCCGCCGCTTTCAGCAGTCCACCCGCGCCTCCGGTCCCCAAGACTAAAGGCCTCGAAACGCAAAAAAGGCCAGCTGCCACGGCAGCCGGCCTTTCCCATATTTTCAACGAATTCTCCTCATTCCGGCAACAGCGCCGCGCCGGATCAACCGGCCCGGATCACTGCCGCCGAGAACCCGAGAACACGTGCGCCGTGTCACTCCGCGGCGGCGCGGTTCACGTCGCCCATGGCGATGCCGGAAAAGTGACGATCACCGGAGTAAGCCGCATCCAGCATCCCGCCCAGCGTCTTGGCATCGTCGAGATGCTCCAGACGGTTGGCAAAGGCCGCGCAGCAGCCATAGCCCGCGATGGCGTAATGGGTCATGCGCTGGTACTGCGTGATGATCATCGCATCGCGCACCGCACCGTCACCGAAATCGGCATCGATCGCATGGGCACGGGCCTCGGCCACCAAGCCCTGCATACCCTTGCAGTGCTCTCCCTTGGGATCGGCACCGTGTGCCTTGATCAGGCCGGCCAGTTGGGCGCGCCCGTCGGAAATGCCGCTCTTGCCATGCTCCAGCGCGGCACGCAGCTCTTCGTTCTCCGCCTTGGCGGTCAGATCGTCCATCACCTTCTGGGCCTGTTCACAGGCGCTGTAGAGGTCCTGCAGCTGATCGACGTAGACGTCCTGCAATGTCTCGAGGGTCATGTCGTCCTCCTTCAAATTCGTTTCGATTGAAGGGAAAACGCGGGGCTCGACACATACGTTCCTCGGCCCCCTTCATCCTGGCGAAAATACCTCCGCCGGAGGCACATCACCGAGGAGAAGGCCGAAGGCCGCCGACGAGACGACATGCGCGCGCGGCAGCGCGCACGATCCGAAAAAGGGTCACGCCCGGCCCAGCACCAGCACGGCGTTCAGGCCACCGAAGGCGAAGGCGTTCGACAGGACCACGTCCACCTCGGCCTCGCGCGCCTCGTTCGGCACCACGTCGAGCGCGCACTCCGGGTCCGGTTCCTCGTAGCCGATGGTCGGCGCGATCACGCCGTCGTTCAGCGCCATGAGGCAGGCCAGCAGTTCCACCGCGCCGGTGCCGCCGATCAGGTGGCCGTGCATCGACTTGGTCGAAGAGATCATCAGGTCGTCCGCGTGGGTGCCGAAGACATCGGCGACCGCCGCGCATTCCGTCTTGTCGTTGGCCGCGGTGCCGGTGCCATGGGCATTGATGTAGCCCACCCGGGTGCGGTCGACCCGCGCATCGCGCAGCGCGCCGGAAATCGCCCGGGCCGCACCCTGCTTCGACGGCATCACGATATCCGCCGCGTCGGAGGTCATCGCGAAACCCAGCACCTCGCCCAGGATTTCCGCACCGCGCGCCCGCGCATGCTCGTATTCCTCGAAGACGAAGACGCCCGCGCCCTCGCCCTGCACCATGCCCGAGCGGTTGGCGCTGAACGGGCGGCAGGCGTCCTTCGACATGACCCGCAGCCCTTCCCAGGCTTTCACCCCGCCAAAGCACAGCATGGATTCCGATCCGCCGGTGATCATCGCGTGGCACATGCCGGAACGGATCATCTGGAAGGCCTGCCCCATCGCATGGTTCGACGACGCGCAGGCGGTCGAGACGGTGAAACTCGGACCGCGCAGGTTGAACTCCATCGACACGTGGCTGGCGGCGGCGTTGTTCATCAGCTTCGGCACGACGAAGGGATGAACCCGGTTCTTCCCCTCCTCGTAGACCGCGCGGTAATTCTCGTCCTGGGTCAGCAGCCCGCCGCCGGAATTGCCCAGCACCACGCCGGAACGGTCCGCCATCTCGCCGGAGAACTCCAGCCCCGACTGCCGCACCGCCTCGCGTGCGGCGAGCAGGGTGAACTGGGTGAACCGGTCGTAAAGCGAAAGCTGCTGCCGGTTGAAGACGGCCTCGGCCTCGAACCCCTTCACCTGCCCGCCGATGCGGATCGCCAGCCTCTCGACGTCGCGGAATTCCAGCGGGCCGATGCCGCACCGGCCCTCGCGCATGGCCTCGTAGGTCGCGGCCACGTCCTGACCCAGCGCGTTGACCGTCCCCGCCCCGGTAATGACGACCCGTTTCACGCCGTCTTCTCGGCCACCAGCCGCTCGATTCCGGCGACGATGCTGCCGACAGAAGAAATGTCGAAGTCCGACGCTTCCGGTTCATTGGCGTTGAACGGGATGGAGATGTCGAAGGTCTCCTCGATGGCGAAGATCGCTTCGACAAGCCCGAGGCTGTCGATTCCGATGCCTTCCGGCGTGCTGTCCAGCGTGATGTCCGAAGGCTCCAGCATCGCCTGTTCCGCGATGATCGCGATCACCTTGTCCTTGACGTCCATAGTCCTGGTCCCACTTCCTCAGGTTGGCGGAGACTTAGTCATTCCCCGTCAACTTTGAAACCGCTTTCTTGAGGTCCGCGACATCCCGGAACAGCCGCGGCAGGCGCCTCAGGCCCTTGTAGCTTTCGACGTGGCTGTCCATCTTCATCGCCGGGTAGCCAAGCATCACGCGGCCCTCCGGGACGTTCGACAGAACCATCGTCCCGCCGCCCAGGATCACCCGGTCGCCGATCTTCAGGTTGTCGGAAATCCCCGCGCAGCCGCCGACCACCACGTTCGTGCCCAGCACCGTCGATCCCGCGATGGCAGCGCCCGCGCAGATCATGCTGTCGCGGCCCACACGCACGTTGTGGCCGATCTGCACGAGGTTGTCGATCTTCACGCCCGATCCCACCTGCGTGTCGCGCACCGATCCCCGGTCGATGCAGCTGTTGCACCCGATCTCCACGTCGTCGCCCACCGTCACCGCGCCGAGCGAGGCGATCCGCGCCCAGGATTGCGCGCTGTCGGTGCCCTCGCCGCCAAGGCTGGCACGCGCCTTCTCGACCCCGGACGGCTCCGGCGTGACGAAGGAGAAGCCGTCGCCGCCAATCACCACGCCCGGGTGCGCGATCAGCCGGTCGCCCACGGTCACGCGGGCCATAAGCCGCACGCCGGTGTGCAGCAGGGCACCTTCGCCCACCGTCACGTCCTCGCCGATATAACATTGCGGGCCGAGCGTGCTGCCCGCCCCGATCCGTGCGCGCGCACCGACCACGCAGAACGGCCCGACCGACGCGCCCTCGCCGATCTCGGCCGAAGGGTCGATCACCGCCGACGGGTGCACCCCGGTGCCGTAGCCCTGCCCCGGGTCCATCATGCCGGCCAGCCCCGACAGCGCGAACCGCGGCCGAGGAGAGGTCAGCGCCGCCTTCAGCCCAAGGCCCTGCCAGTCCGCCCCGTCCCAGAGCACGGCCACCCGCGCGCGCCCTTCGCCGATCCGCGCGGCGTATTCGGGCCGCATGGCCAGCGCGATATCGTCCGGCCCGGCGGATTGCGGCTCTGCCACGCCGTCCACCTTCAGCGACACGTCGCCATGCGCCGTCATGCCGACCGCTGCTGCTATCTCCTGGATGGTATAGGCCATGCCCGCTCCTGCCGTTTCGCGGCCTGCGCCGCCGTCGCAGATGTAGAGGCTGGGCGCACCGGGGTTCAACCCTGCTTCGCCCCTGCCCGCCCGCCGCACCTGCGAATGCAAAAGGCGCGCCCGACCGGGCACGCCTTCCATTGTCACCATAGAGTATGCGTCGCCGCTCAGCTGTCCCAGTGGGTCATCAGCGACACGCCTTCGTTCTGCAGCGCACGCCACAGGATCTCGTCGCGGCCATAGACGTCGTCGCGGAAGTTCACGTTGCCCTTCGCCTGGGTGAAGGCCGTGCGATAGACCAGATGCACCGGGATCGGCTCCGCCAGCGGCACCTTGGTGTTCTGACCCGACCGCAGGATCGACTGGAAGAAGTTCACCGGATCCTGCTCCTGCCGGGACAGCAGCACGTAGGCGAAGTCATGCGGATCGTTCAGACGAACGCAGCCGTGCGAGAAGGTCCGCACCTCGCGGGAGAACAGGCTCTGCGACGGGGTGTCGTGCAGGTAGATGTTGTACTTGTTCGGGAACATGAACTTCACCGTCCCCAGCGCGTTGCGCGGCCCAGGACGCTGGCGCATCGAATAGGGGAAGCTGCGGCTGGAATACTGCGCAAAGCTCTGGCCCCGGCTGACCACGCGGCCACGGCCGTCGATGATCTCCAGATGGCCTGCCGCGCCCGGGTTGGAGCGCAGCAGCGGCAGGTATTCGTTCACGATGATCGACCGCGGCACGTACCAGAACGGGTTGATGACCATGTGCTCCATCATGTCGGAGAATTCCGGCGTACGATGGGTCGACTGGTTCTGCCCGATGACCGAGCGCGTCTCGAACGTCACCTTGTCGTCGTCGATGATCTGGGCATGGAAATCCACGAGGTTGACGAGGACGTGCCGCTTGCCCCGCCCCTCGGGGAAGTTCAGCCAGCGCTCACGCTCCATGGCGACCATGATCGACTTCAGCCGCTCTTCGGGCGCGGCGTTGATCGCCTTCATGGTCGATGCACCGGCCACGCCGTCGACCTCGAGCCCGTGATCCTCCTGCACCGCGCGCACGGCGGCGGTCATGTTCTCGTCGTAGCGGGTGGTCAGCGACGGCTTGAGATAGTTCATCGCGACAAGACGGTTGCGCAGGGCGACCACGTCAGGCCCGCTCTGCCCCGGCTCGAGGCTCGACGCCTGCACGATGGGGCCCCAGCCGCCGTGACGGATGCGCTGTTCCAGCATCAGCTTGGCGCGCATCAGGCGCGAGTATTCGGCGGTCGGCGGGACGAGGCTGCGGAACACGGCATCGGGACGCTCGGTCGTCAGACGCGACAGCAGTTCCTCGGGCGCGCGGCGCGGGACCTCGCGCTTGATGTCGGACACCACGGCGCCCGGATCGTCCAGCACGCCGGTCTGCAGATCGTTGGCGAAGCTGATGAACAGCTTCGACAGTTCCACCTCCAGAAGGCCGCGGTCGCGGCCGGACGTGGCGGCGGCCAGCTGCGCGCGCAGGGTGTGCTCATTATAAAGACGGGTGGGCAGGCCGTGCACGTCAGCCATGGCAAAGGCTTCCAGCAGCGCCACGCGACGGGCGCGATCCTCCTCGGAGGGGCCGGTCCAGATCGGCTCGAACCCGCGTGCACGGTAGAAGGCGGCGATGCTTTCATTCTGCCCGACGTGTTCCGCCACGGCCTGCTTGTAGGCCGTCACCTTGAAGGACAATTCCTCTGCCGCGCCGACCGCGGGCAAGGCGGCAGCCATCACACCGGCCAGCAAAAGGGCACGCAGCCCGACCTTCGCAACTTTCATTCCTTGACCCTCATATCTTCTGTCCGCCCTTGATTTAAACTTGTCTAACAATGTCATAACCCTGTAAACTCACAAACGTGGCAGACGGGCTCCGATGTGTTCCGGGCGCCCGATCCGCGCATTTGCGCCACACCTTCCCAGCACTGCGCGAGATTTTGCCACTTCCCTCTTGAAGGATAAAATTCGTCATAAATCGCACTTTCTCCACTATGCGATTCGTGCCATACAGGTTCCGACATCTGGGGATAGATGGCAGTGCACACCCAACGAGGTGTGCGTACACAGGTAACAGCGACCAGGGACAGGCGCTCATCATGGCAGATTCGACAACGGGCAGCTTCACGCGCCGGGGTATCCTCGGCGCCTTCGCAGCAACGACACTCGCAGCTGCGCCCACCTACTCCAACGCAGCAGGCTTCCTGCGCGGCGCGGGCGACATCAGACGCCTCCGCATGTACTCCGGCAGGACCGGGGAACGCATCGACATGATTTACTGGATTGAAGGCCAGTACCTCGCCGATGCAATCAAGGAAATCAACTACTTCATGCGCGACTGGCGCACGAACGACGTCAAGAACATCGACGCCCGCACCATCGACATCTGTACGGCGGCGCACCGGCTTCTCGACTGTTCCGAGCCCTACATGCTCATCTCCGGCTATCGTTCGCCGAAAACCAACGCGATGCTGCGGTCCAAGTCGTCCGGCGTCGCCAAGAACTCCCGCCACCTGCGCGGCGAGGCGGCTGACCTCCGGCTTTCCAGCCGGTCCGTCAACCAGATGGCAAAGGCAGCTATGGCCTGCCACGGCGGTGGCGTCGGTCGTTACTCCGGCTCCAACTTCGTACATATGGACTGCGGCCCCGTGCGCTCCTGGGGCGCCTGAGGCTTACCCCTTTATCTACTCCACCAAGAAGGCGCCCTTTGCGGCGCCTTTTTCGTTTCTGGCAGGGATCGCGGGGGATTGGCAGTCAGGTATACCCGACATTCGCGATCTCTGTCCTCGGTGAAGACCACAGCGACGAGGCCTTCATGCGGGATAAACGACGCGGCTGCGCGTTCGGTTCCACAGAAAGTCACGAAATTTCAGGAAAATGCGCACCGTCGGCGCATGCCCCTTCTGTCGGGCGTTCGAAGCTATCGAACGAAGTCACTGAAGGGGGGAAAGTGGCGCGGTTGACGGGGCTCGAACCCGCGACCCCCGGCGTGACAGGCCGGTACTCTAACCAACTGAGCTACAACCGCGCTTTGTGGGGGCAGATAGTCCGCAGCGCACCGGGTGGTCAAGCGGAAAATCCAACGGCACGGGCGGAAAATCCCCGGCGCTCCGCCCTGCCCTTCGCCGACCCGCGCAAACCGGCGATCTCTCTGGAAAAAGGCCCGGAAAAGCAAAAGCCCCCGCCGAAGCGAGGGCTGTTCTGACGCCATGTGATCGGACAGCGGTGGCGCGGTTGACGGGGCTCGAACCCGCGACCCCCGGCGTGACAGGCCGGTACTCTAACCAACTGAGCTACAACCGCTCGCTGCCCGCCCGAAGCTGTCTGCCTCGTGGCGTGAGAGGCCTTCTATGGGCTGCACCTACTGCCGTCAAGCGGTTTCCGACCAGCTTTTTCGCAAAAATTCCGGCGGCCCTTCAGGTGCCCATCTCCCGTCCAGCATCGCACAGTCACAGTGACGCAGAGGGGCAACGAAGGCCTCGAACGCGGCCATCCAATAAGGCGGACGCCGGCCGGCCATGCTACCACTGACCGCGTAGCCCTGCTTCGAATCGACCCTCACGTGACATCTTCAGATACCATTGGCCGCCGCCTGATCGTTACCGTCGCGCGCCCCGAACCCGTCGCGCAACGCTGGGTTGGGCCGCTTGCCGCGAACTCACCTGACGTAAAGTCGCCGAAAAACACCGTGTCATTTCAACACCTTTCCAAATCATGGCAGAGTAGGTCATCCTTGTCAGACAGTCGCCGATAGTTGCCTAGTAACCAATACCCAAGGGAAGTCGCCCCGTGGAGCATATCCTCAGACAGAACGTCGCCTTCTTTGACCCGCTCGGTCAGCGCTACGAAATCAGTACCGCGGAATACATCTCGCTGTTGCGGGGCTCCGGAACCCAGGTTTACCTGCTCTGCGCCTACGGGCTTCTGGTGGCGACGGACGCGCCCGGAATGCTCGGAAAGATCAGCCTGGCCGTGACACTGGGGCTCTGGGCGCTGGTCGTGGTTCTCTTCCTGGTCACCCATGGCCTCGTGATCTTCGCGCTGGCCGCGCTCCAGCAGCGGACGAAGCGATTCACAACCCCCGGGTTCATCGCGGCGCTTGCGGCGCTGACACCCACCGTGCTCATCGGCGAATGGCTGACCGCCGTCGCAAGCCACGGTGCCGTGCCTTTCGCGATCTGGCCGAGGATTCTCTTCTATTTCGTGATCGCCGAGATGTTCATCCTCATCTACATGCGATACGTGCGCCCGGTCGTCAGCCAGCCGCAGCCCCCGGCGCAGGCCGAACCCGAACCCGAACCGGCCGCCGCCTCCACCGCCACGCCCGAGGACGAGTCGGACGAAGACAGCCGCCGCATCCTGATCGGCGCGGAACCCGTCCCCCTCGCCCGCCTCCGCCATATCCAGGCCCGCGAACACCACGTACATGTCGTGCTCGACCGCACCACCATCACGCAGCGCGCGCGCCTTTCGGACATCGTGGCCCAGACCGAGCCGGACGACGGCATACAGCCGCACCGCTCGTGGTGGGTGGCAGCCCGCGTCGCGCGCGGACTATCGCGAGACGGGCAGAAACACGTTCTTAAGCTGGATGACGGAACCTCTGTCCCGGTGGCACGTTCCCGTCTGACAGAGGTGCGCGAGTGGCTCGATCGCCGGGCCTGAACCGCGCCCTCAGCGCCGTTTCCTGACGCAATCGTGAGTGCTGGACGCCGCCCCCCGGCCTTGGTAGGCCGGGGCCGAACATGCCGCCCAAGCGACGAGAAGGGAGCCACGACAGCATGACCGACACGCCCGAAACGCCGACGGACATGATCCGCTTCGGCTGGGAGGAATGGGTCTCGCTGCCCGATCTCGGCCTTCCGGCGCTGCGCGCCAAGGTCGACACCGGCGCCCGGACATCCGCCCTGCACGCCTTCGACATCGAAACCTTCGGGTCGGCCTCCGCCCCCAAGGTGCGCTTTACCGTGCACCCCGTCCCGGGACGCGAGGACCTGGTGATTCCCTGCTCCGCCCGGATCGTCGACCGGCGGCAGGTCACCTCGTCGAACGGCGAGTCGGAGATGCGCTATGTCATCGCCTCGACCCTGCGCGTGGGCGACGAAAGCTGGCGGATCGAACTGACGCTGACCGACCGCTCCTCCATGGCGTCGCGGATGCTGCTGGGGCGCGAGGCGCTGAAGGATCACATCACCATCGTCGCCACCGACCGCTTCCAGCAGCCGAAGATGTCCTACGACGTCTACACCACCGCCCGCGTGCGCAGCGCCGCGCCCAACCGCGCCCTGCGCGTTGCGGTGCTGAGCCGGGAGGACAACTATTCCACCCGCCGGCTGGTCGAGGAAGGCGAGAAACGCGGCCACACCGTCGAGGTCATCGACACCACGCGCTGCTACATGGCGATCAACGCCATGGCGCCGGAGGTGCACTACGACGGCAAGCGCCTGCCGCGCTACGACGCGGTGATCCCGCGCATCGGCGCCTCCATCACCTCCTACGGCACCGCCGTCATCCGCCAGTTCGAGACGATCGGCACCTTCTGCCTGAACGGCTCGGACGGGATCGCCGCCTCGCGCGACAAGCTTTACGCCCACCAGCTCATGGCGCGGCACAAGATCGGCATGCCCAACACCGCCTTCGCCGCCTCGCCCAAGGACACGCAGTCGCTGATGCGGCTCGTGGGGACCGCACCGCTGATCGTGAAGCTGCTCGAATCGACGCAGGGCAAGGGCGTGGTGCTGGCCGAGACCAAGAAGGCCGCGGAATCGGTCATCGACGCCTTCCGCGGGCTGAAGGCGAATTTCCTCGTTCAGGACTTCGTGAAGGAGGCCGCCGGAGAGGACATCCGCTGCCTCGTCGTCGGAGGCAAGGTCGTGGCCTCGATGAAACGCACCGGGGCGGAGGGCGATTTCCGCTCCAACCTGCACCGGGGCGGCCAGGCCTCGGTCGTGCGCATCACGAAGGAGGAGCGCGACACCGCCCTGCGCGCCGCCCGCTCTTTCCGCCTGAACCTCGCCGGCGTGGACCTGCTACGGTCCGAGACAGGCCCCAAGGTGCTGGAAGTGAACTCCAGCCCCGGCCTCGAAGGGATCGAGACCGCGACCCGCAAGAACGTGGCCGAAAAGGTCTATGACCATATCGAGGCGAAGGTCCGCCCTGCCCCCGTCCGCCGCCGCATCGAGCCGGAGGACTGAGGCGGGCACCGCCTGCCGTTATCCGGCCTCCCCGAAGAACCGCAGGACCAGCCGGATCAGCCAGACCCAGAACAGAAGTCCGGCGATGGCGAACGGCGCGATCCACCAGCCGGAGAACTGCCGGCGGCTGGGGAGGCAGGCCCGCACAAAACGGATTTTCTGGGCGATGGTCCCCGGCATTCCAACTCCTTGCCGCATGCCGAAACGGGGCACGCGTTCCTCATGAATCGTTAACATGGCAAAAGTTGACATGGCGTTTACGAATGGGTTCCGCATTGCCAAGTGCCGCGGTGCGACCCTTTACCCTGACCGCCTTAATCCCTATATGTTCGGTCAGGTTTGAAAGAGGATCCCCATGAGCGAGCAGAACCCCCCGCTTGAAGGCGCGCCGCTGGTCGCCCCCTCCAGCACCGACCACCCGCTCTACGACACCGTGGTGGAGGCCTGCCGCACGGTCTATGACCCGGAAATCCCGGTGAACATCTACGATCTGGGCCTTGTCTACACGGTCGACATCAATCCGGAGAACGAGGTCAAGATCATCATGACCCTCACCGCGCCGGGTTGCCCCGTGGCGGGCGAGATGCCCGGCTGGGTGGCCGAGGCGGTCGAACCCCTGCCCGGCGTGAAACACGTCGACGTCGACCTGACGTGGGAGCCGCCCTGGGGCATGGACATGATGTCGGACGAAGCGCGGCTGGAACTGGGCTTCATGTAAATCGCCGGGCGCTCTGCGCCCTGCCCCGTCGCTATTGCCGAACGCCGCCCGGAACGCCTTTCGCCCGGGCGGCGTTGTCTTGCCGATGCGACTGTATTTCGACCTCGGCCTCATGGCCCTCGCCGCGCTCTGGCTTCTCCTGCACGGGGGCCTCGCGCATGCCCAATCGCCATCGCCATGGTTCGAGGTCGAGTCCCTGAACGACGGGCTCGGACCCGCGCCGGACTGGATCGACCGCTCCACCCCTCGCGCGACGATGGAGCTGCTGATGCGCGCCGGGCAACGCAGCGACACCCCCGCCGACGCGCCCGGCCAGCTTGGCCACCTCCTCAACCTCAACGACCTCGAACCGGAGGTGCAGCGCTCGGCGGGCGACCGGCTGGCGCGCGACCTCGGCACGGTGATCGCCCGCCGCGTGATCGTCGACTGGAGCCAGATCATCGACCGCCCCGACGGGCTCGACGCGCTCGAGACGTCGAACGCCGCCACCGCCGGGATGCCGCGCCGCTCGCTCCTGCTGTGGGAAATCGACCTTGACGGCGTGCCCTCCGCCATCCGGCTGGAGCGGGTGAAGCCCGAGGGCGCGGACCCGGTCTGGGTGATCTCCGCCCGCACCGTGCGTAACATCGCCCCGCTCTATGCCGCCTACGGGCCCACGGGGTTCGAGAAATGGCTGCCCGACGCGCTGCGCGAACCGGCCTTCTGGCGCCTGATGTGGTGGGAGGTTCTGGGTGTGCCGCTGCTCATCTTCCTCGCCGGGTTGTCGGGCTGGGCCATGTCGCGGGCATTGCGCCGCATCGGACGGCTGGCCAGCCACCGCGTGACCTCCGCCATCTTCCGCTCCGCCCGCATCCCGCTGCTGATCGCCACCGTGGCGCTTGTGCTGTCGGTGGGCATGCAGACCATCTTCGTCTTTTCGGGACGGCTGAACAGCGTGCTCTCGCCACTCGTCGCCGCCGGTTTCGTCACAGCCGCGCTCATGCTGATCGTCAACGTGATCGAGGTCATCCTCGACGAGATCACCGGCTTCGAGCAGATGGACCTCACCCGCCAGCAGTTCGACGAGACCCGAACCCGCGCCACGCGCATCGCCGCCGTGCGCCGCCTGCTGGTCATCGTCGTGTTCCTCTTCGGCTTCGGCATCGTGCTGTCCTCGGCCAACCTGTTCCGCACCTACGGCTTTTCGCTGCTGGCCTCCGCCGGGGTGCTGACGCTGATCCTGGGCTTTGCCGCCCGCACGATCCTCGCCAACATCCTGTCTTCGCTGCAGATCGCCCTGAACCAGTCCGCCCGGATCGGCGACCGCGTGGTCTACAAGGGCGCGCTCTGCCACGTCGAACGGATAAACTTCACCTATGTGCAGCTGCACAGCTGGGACGGCACGCGGCTGGTGGTGCCGGTCAACGAGTTCACCTCCACCACCTTCGAGAACTGGACGCTGAAGGAACCGGAGATGCTGCGCGTCCTGAAGTTCAAGCTCGCACCCTCCGTCGACATCGACCGCCTGCGCACATGCCTGGGCGAAGTGCTGGACGAGCTCGACCCCGAAGAGCTCGACGACCGCGACAAGGCCTCCGTCAGCGTCACCGGGCAGGACGCTTTCGGCATCGACGTGTGGTTCATGGTGCCCTGCCGCGATCCGAACACCTCCTGGGACGTGGCCTGCACCGCCCGCGAACGCCTTGTCGCCCGCCTCGCGCGGATCGAGGAAGAGGGCACCACCGTCTTCCCCGAAGTCCCCTCCGCCGACGCGGCCTGAGCCATGCGGAGCGTTGTGGCCTGAAAGGGTGGCGCATCGTCCGGTCTGAGCGCGTGCGCACAGGGGCCCGGCGCGCACGACCTTGAGATTTGGGCGCCGACACATTAGGTTGGCCCTACGCGAAAAGGACCCCTGCAAAGGAACCCCGATGTTCGGCATACCCGGCAAATCCCCCGTGACCATCACGCCCAAGGCGGTCAGCCAGATCCGCAGGCTGATGGAGCGCGACAACCGCTTCGGCCTGAAGATCGGCGTCAAGAAGGGCGGCTGCGCGGGCATGGAATACACCATGGACTACGTCGACGCCGCGGAAGGCGCCGACGAGATCGTGGAACAGGACGGCGCCCGCGTGCTGATCGCACCCATGGCGCAGATGTTCCTCTTCGGCACCGAGATCGACTACGAGACCTCGCTTCTGGAAAGCGGCTTCAAGTTCCGCAATCCCAATGTTGTCGACGCCTGCGGCTGCGGCGAGTCGATCAAGTTCAAGGACGTCGAGGAGATGGCCGCAGACCGCGGACCGCAGGGCTGATGGCCCTCTCGGAGGAGGATCGCGCCTACGCCCGCGACCTCTTCTCCGGCCTCGGAGACGTCACCACCCGCCGCATGTTCGGCGGCATGGGCATCTATTCGAACGGCACGATCTTTGCCCTGATGATGTCCGACGGCACCCTCATGATCAAAGGCGCCGGGCCCTTCGTCGACCGGCTCGAAGAGATGGGCTGCGAGCGCTGGCGTTACACCCGCAAGAACGGCAAGGGCGCGGCCATGCCCTACTGGACCCTCCCCGGCGCGGCCCTCGACGACCCCGAGGAGGCGGTCGCCTTGGCCCGCGAGGCCCTGCAACACCTCTGACCCGACGTTCGCCCCGGCTGCGCCGGGCCGACCCGCGCGGGCGTTGCCCGCGACCGGGTTCGGTTCTGTCGCCTGTGACGCAGGCCAGGAGCGGGCCTTCGCCCGGCGGGGGCGCTGCCCCCGTACCCCCGAGGTATTTGGACCAAGATGAAGGGGGGGCGGCTTTTTTCTGGGCGCGCGCGCCTGAGCGGGGCGGTTCAGGTCTTTTGCAGGTGCAGGTAGGTTTCGGTGAACCGCCGCGAGAGGTGGTCGCCTGCGAGGATGGTCCGGTCCGAGCCCATGGGCGCCACGTTCGTGTCGTGGTTCGGGTTGAAGAACAGCGGCACGGAGATCCGTTCCTCGGCCGACCCCTTCACCCGGTGCAGCGTCGCCTTCACCCGTCCCTCGGTCCACATCCCCAGCATTTCGCCGAAGTTGATGACGAAGGTGCCCGGGTTCGCCTGCACGGGGTGCCAGGCGTCATCGCGGCCCAGAACCTCCAGCCCCGGGACACCGTCCGTTCCCAGCAGCGTCAGGCAGCCGTAATCGGTGTGGTCCGCGATGCCGAAGTCCTTCTCGCCCGCCCAGTCCGGACGCGGCGGATAGTAGTTGCCCCGCAAGAGCGCCATCGGGCGGTCGAACCTGGTGTCGAAGTAGTGGCGATCCGCGCCGATCGCCTCGGCGATGCCGCGCAGCAGGTCCAGCGCCACCGCCATGGCGTCGCGGTAATAGGCGCCGATCACCTCGCGGAAGCCTTCGGGGCTGTCCGGCCAGAGGTTCTCGGCATAGACCGGCAGGCCCGTTTCCGGAGCGGCGAAGCCCACGTCGAAGACCTGCTTGTAATCCGGGTTGGCGGCGGGATCGACCTGTTCCGACCGCGGCGCGCCCCAGCCGCGGTTCGCCCCCGTCACCGCCATGTCCACCTTGCGCTTCTCCGCCTCCGGCAGGTCGAAGAAGGCGCGGTATGCGGCCAGCACGAAGCGCATCCGGGCGGGCGTGATCGCCGTATGCGCGACCTTGAGGAAGCCGATTTCCTCCGCGCCGCGGCGCAGGGCGGAGAGCGTTTCGGGATCGCGCGCGGCGATCTTGCGGGCATCGAGAACAGGGATCATCCGTGCCTCCGTCAGGGTCGTTCCGACTGTTGCCACGCGGGCCTGTGGCGCGCAACCACCCTTGACCTCCCGGCCCCACTCGCGAAACTGCGCGCAAGCAGCGAAAGGAAGAGACCATGCGCACGAAACTGGCCGCCGGCAACTGGAAGATGAACGGCACCACCGCCAGCCTTGACGAACTCGACGCCATGGCAGAGGCCGCGAAGGGCGCGGCCGAGGTGCTGATCTGCCCGCCCGCGACGCTGATCTCGGCCGCCAGCGCCCGTGCGGACGGCGTGGCCATTGGCGGACAGGACTGTCACGCCAAACCCTCCGGCGCCCATACCGGCGACATCGCCGCGGACATGCTGAAGGACGCGGGCGCGACCTATGTCATCCTGGGTCACTCCGAGCGGCGCTCCGACCATGACGAGCACAACGATGCCGTGCGCGACAAATGCGATGCGGCCTGGGCCGCCGGACTGACCGCCGTGGTCTGCGTCGGCGAAACGCTCGACCAGCGCGAATCCTCCAACACGCTCGACATCATCGGCGGCCAGCTTGCGGGCTCGATCCCCGATGCGGCCACCGGCCACAACCTCGTCGTCGCCTACGAGCCCGTCTGGGCCATCGGCACCGGCAAGGTGCCCACCACCGACCAGATCGGCGAGGTGCACGACTTCATCCGCGCCCGGCTGGAGCGCCGCTTCGGCGAGGGTGTGGGCCGCTCTGTCCGCATCCTTTATGGCGGGTCGGTGAAGGCCGCGAACGCGAAGGAGATCTTTGCCACCTCCAACGTCGATGGCGCGCTGGTAGGCGGGGCCTCCCTTAAGGCCTCCGACTTCGTGCCGATCATCGAGGCGCTGAACGCCAGCGCCGACTGAGCCGGACCACCGCTTCGGTCATCGCGGGCCGGGATACCCTCCCGGCCTGCCCTGCGCGCGGGACACAGCGCGCCCTCTGCAGCAGAGGAAAACACGATGGAGGGTGAGGTTTACGCCACCCTGCGATTCCGTACGCGCCAGCGCCGGACAGGCGCGCGCCCTTCGGAACACCCCCTGAACACGGCCCGCCAGGGGTTGGGTATTCCGGAATACGCGGCAGGCGCCCGCGATGTTATCTGTTAACACACCGTTGATATCGATTTGCGACGGCGATTGCGGTGATTGTTCCGCACAGGCGATTCCCCCGGCTGCTCGGGGGTCGTTCAGGGCATCACCACGCCCATTCCAGAAAGGATATTTGAAATGTCTGCCCAGAAGTCTGCCAAGGTCCTCACCTCCGTCATCGCCGCCGCTGCCATGGCGCTTTCCCTCTCTGCCGCGACCCCGGCCGCCGCGCTGAACCAGAACGAGCGCAACGTCGTCGGCGGAGTCGTTCTCGGCGTGATCGGCACGCTCGCCATCCAGGGCGCCCGCAAGAACCACCAGCAGCGCACCTACACCACCCGCGTCTGCCACGACCCCTACCAGACCTACCGCAACGGCCAGCTGGTCACCGTCTGCCGCTGACCGACGCGGACGGGTCCGTCGCCTGCTGTCCGGGCTGACCGGACCGGCCAAACCGCGATACGAAAAAGGGGGCGCACCGCGCCCCCTTCCCTTCTCCAGCTGTCGGACGGGGCGGCCATACGCCCCGCGCCGTCACTCCGTGGCCGCCGGGGCGCCGAAGCCCCGCGCCTCGCAGAAGGCCCGTTCCAGCGGCTCGGACGGCAGCGATGCCCCCTCGCAGCGGACCTGCGGCCCCATCACCCGATCCGGCACCCAGGTCGAGATCGACGGGATGTAGGTCACCATGATCAGGAACACGAAGAGCACGGCGAGGAAGGGCAGCGCCGCCCGGACCACGCGCATCATCGGCATGCCCGCCACGCCGGAGGTCACGAAGAGGTTCAGACCCACCGGCGGCGTGATCATCCCGATCTCCATGTTCACCACCATGATGATGCCGAGGTGGATCGGGTCGATCCCCAGCTGCAGCGCGATGGGGAACACCAGCGGCGCGACGATCACCAGAAGGCCCGAAGGCTCCATGAACTGGCCGCCGATCAGCAGGATGACGTTCACGATCACCAGGAACATGATCGGCCCGAACCCGGCATCCAGCATGGCCGCGGCGATCTGCTGCGGGATCTGCTCGTCGGTCAGCACGTGCTTCAGGATCAGCGCGTTGGCGATGATGAACATCAGCGTGATGGTCAGCTTGCCCGCATCCAGCAGAGTGTGCTTCGTGTCGCGGTGGAAGAAGGCGGTCACCAGCGCGATGGGCTTTTCCCACAGCGCCTTGTGGTGACCGTCCGCCATGCGCAGCGGTCCCATGTCGCGGTAGACGAAGTTGGCGATCAGGAAGGAGTAGACCGCCGCCACCGCCGCAGCCTCGGTCGGGGTGAAGACACCGCCGTAGATGCCGCCGAGGATGATGATGATCAGGCCAAGACCCCAGATCGCATCGGCGCCCGCCTCGAAGACCTCGCCCCAGCCGCGCCACTCGCCCTTGGGCAGCTTGCGCACCACGGCGATGCCGAAGATCGTGACCATCAACATGCCGCCCGCGATCAGGCCCGGGATGATACCCGCGAGGAACATCCGGCCCACCGACACGTCGGTGGCGGAGGCATAGACCACCATCACGATGGACGGCGGGATCAGGATGCCCAGCGTGCCCGCGTTGGCGATGACGCCCGCCGCGAAGTCCTTGGAATAGCCGACCTGCCGCATGCCCGCGATCACGATGGAGCCGATGGCAACCACCGTCGCCGGCGACGACCCGGAGAGCGCCGCGAACATCATGCAGGCAAAGACGCCCGCGATGGCCAGCCCGCCCGGCAGGTGGCCGACGATGGCGATGGAGAAGCGGATGATCCGCGCCGCCACCCCGCCGGTCGACATGAAGGACGACGCGAGGATGAAGAACGGGATGGCCAGCAGCGTGTAGTGCCCGGCCATCGCCTGGTAGAAGCTCTGCGCGACCGAGGACAGCGAGGTCTCCGACAGCACCAGCAGGAAGACGATCGACGAAAAGCCCAGCGACACCGCGATCGGCACGCCGACCAGCATCAGGCCGATCACCATGAGAAACAGAAGTACGACGTCCATGGGATCAGTCCTTGTTCATGTGCGCGACGTCTTCGACCGCGTCTTCGGCTTCATGGCTGACGATCAGGCTGTCGGAGGTGCCCTTCCAGATCCGCACGGTCGCCTGGACAAAGCGGAACAGCAGCAGCGCGGCGCCGACCGGCAGGATCACGTAGGGAATGAACCGCGGGATCTTCTCGTAGGCTTCGCCCTCGTTGATCAGCGGCTCGATCCAGCGCAGCCAGCCGGGGATCGGGGTGTCGACCATCTCGTACCACGACCGGTAGGACGTGCGGGTCATCTCCTCGAACCCGGTCGGGAACCAGCGCCCGGTGGTCTGCGGCAGGTTGGCGAAGTTCGCCCAGTAATCCCACGCGCCCTTCAGCAGGAGGCAGGCATAGGCGATGCAGATCGCACCGGCGAACAGCGCCATGACGCGGCGCACGGCGGGCGACATGATGTTCGTCACCGCGTCGACCCCGAGGTTCGCGGTCGTCTTCACCGCATAGCTCACCCCGAAGAGCACCAGCCACGAAAACAGGATGGAGGTCATCTCCAGCCCCCAGATCAGGCCGGTGTTGAAGCCGTAGCGCAGCACGACGTTGGTGAAGGTGATGATGGTCATCAGCCCCAGGATCAGGGCGATGAAGCTCTCCTCCAGCTCGTTGACGAAACGTCCGAGCATGGAGTCCGAGACGGTATGATCGGACATGTCCCCCTCCGAGAAATCAGGCCCTGCCGCGGCTCCCGCTCATTGCGTGGTCCGGGACCCGGTCGAACGGGCCGCAGATGTCGGGAGAAGCCGCCCTGTGGGCGTGGTGGGGACATCGGCACCTTTTCGGCCGCGTTCCCCGGGTGCGGTTCCGGCGGCGATCCCTGCCGCCGCCGGATTGTCTTGCCTGTCGTTCAGGCGCTTACATCGAGTTGTTGATCGCCTGTGCGGCGTCGATGTTTTCCTGGCCCACGTCGTCGGTGAACTGTTCCCAGACCGGCTTCATGGCGTCGACCCAGACCTGGCGCTGCTCTTCGGTCAGCTCGCGGATCTCGCCGCCGGCATCCAGAACCGCCTGGCGGGCCTCTGCGTCGACTTCACCCACGGCGGCGTTCCGCTCGGTGGTGACTTCGTTCAGGATGGTGGCCAGCTGCTCGCGGACCGCCGGGTCCAGACCTTCCCACCAGTCGACGTTGGTCACGACCAGATAGTCGAGCACGCCGTGGTTGGTCTCGGTCGTGCCGTCCTGCACCTCAAAGAACTTCTGGCCGTAGATGTTGGACCAGGTGTTCTCCTGCCCGTCGACGACGCCGGTCTGCAGCGCGCCGTAGACTTCCGAGAAGGCCATCGGCTGCGGCGACGCGCCGAGCGCTTCCATGTTCGCCTTCAGCACTTCGGAGGGCTGCACGCGGAACTTCAGGCCCTTGGCGTCTTCCGGCGAGATCAGCGGCTTGTTGGCCGAGATCTGCGTCAGGCCGTTGTGCCAGAACTCGAGGCCCAGGAGGCCGCGGCGCACCATGGATTCCTTCATCGCCTGGCCGGTCTCGGAGGCCTGGAAGGCGTCGACCGCATCGATGTTCTTGAACATGAACGGCAGGTCGTAGATGCGGAACACCTTGGTGAACTGCTCGAACTTCGACAGCGACGGCGCGGCCAGCTGGACGTCGCCCTGCAGCATCGCCTCGAGCACCTGGTCGTCGTTGTAGAGGGTGGAGTTCGGGTAGACCTCCATGCAGGCGGTGCCGTTCATCTCTTCGTTGACACGCTCGGCCAGCAGGGTGGCGGCGATGCCTTTCGGATGGCGGTCGGTGTTGGTCACGTGGCTGAACTTGATGACCATTTCGCCCTCTTCGCAGGACGCCTGCGCCGAGGTTGCGCCGGTCACGGCAAGGGCGGCCGCCGCGGCGGTCATGAGAAGCTTTTTCATCGGTATCCTCCCAGATACGGCTTGGTTTCTCGCCCGGCGCCCTCTCCCCGGGCACCGAATGACGTTACATGACCCGCCCCCGAGAATCGGATCAAGCGTGTTGCACGACCACGCCCCGCAGGCCGAAAAACGCCCAAGCGGCAAAGACTTGCCGACATCCATGCATTCTCGGAATGGCCGCCCCGCACGGCGGCTGTGCGGATTCCCGCACGCCCGTTAGCGCGGCTTGTGCGGAAATCCGCACAAGCGCCGCCCCCGATTCGCGCCCGCACCCCCGCGATTCGAACCGCACCCGGAAACCTCGGTCCCCCAAACGCCACGCAAGGGACGGCGCACGCCCCCACCCTTCATCTTGACAAAAATACCTGAAAGCCACCCAAGGCCCGTCACCCCTCCCGCCGGAAGGCCTCCGGCTTCAGCCCGTATTTCGCCAGCTTGTCGTACATCGTCTTGCGCGGCAGTTTCAGCGCCTTCGCGGCCTCCGCCGCCACGCCGTTGTGCCGCCCGAGGGCCGCCACCAGAAGCGACCGCTCGACCTGCGCCATCTGCTCGGCGAGCCCCATCTCGCTGGTCTTCGACAGTTCCTCCGGCATGCCCAGAACGAACCGCATGGCCGCCGACATCAGCGACCGCGCGTTGCCCGGCCAGTCCTGCGCCATCAGGCCCGCCTCGTGCTCCGGCGTGATCTCGGGCGGCTGGATGCCCGCCTGCTCGGCGGCCTGCGCCACGTAATGCCGGAACAGCACCGGAATGTCCTCGGGGCGCTCCGCAAGCGACGGGATGCGCACCTGCGCCACGTCCAGCCGGTAATACAGGTCGGCTGACAGCCGACCCTCCGCGACCATATGCTTCAGGTCCTGCGTCGTCCCCGCGATCAGCCGCGCCCCGCCCCGTTCCAGCGCGTCGGTCAGCGCAAGCTGCGTGTCCTCGGGCAGCACCCCGATCTCGTCGAGGAACAGCGCGCCGCCCTGCGCCGCCTCCCAGGCCGCCTCGAACCCGGCGCGGTCGAGCCCCGCGGCCGCGCGCTTCACGAACGGCCCCTTCGACTGGACCGAGCTCAGGTGCACCACCTCCGCCACCTTCGAGATGCCCGACCCCGGCGCCCCGCGCACAAGCGCCTCCGTCCCGGCGCGCGCCGCGGTGCGCACCTGCTCCCGCAGCCGCGTTACGGGCTCAGACAGGCCAAAGATCATCCGTGCGGCAGGATCCCCGGCCTCGAGCTGCGCCTTCATCCGCCGGTTGTCCAGCACCATCTCCCGCGTCTTCAGCGCCCGCCGCACCAGCCCCGCCAGTTCCGCCGGGCTGCAGGGTTTTTCGAGGAACCCGAAGGCGCCCTGCGACATCGCCCTGACCGCCATGGGAATGTCGCCCTCGCCGGTCAGCAGGATCACCGGCAGCTCCGGATCGCGGCCCTGCGCGTAATCCAGCAGGTGGAACCCGTCGCGCCCGGGCATCCGGATGTCCGACACCACCACGCCCGAAAAGGACGGCCCGATCAGGTCCTTGGCCTCCACGAAGGACCCTGCCGTCACCGGCTCGAAATCGTTCAGCTCCAGCGTCTGCCCCAACGCCTCGCGCACGGCCAGATCGTCGTCGACCAGAAGCACCTTGCAGATCATGCCGTCCCCCGTTTCATCGCCCGGCCCATGGCGTGTGCACCCCTTAGCGGGACGGCGGGCGGGGCGACATGCGCCACAGGCGCAGGAGCGCCGGACCCCGTCACGCCGCGGCCTCCGCCTGCCAGCGGTCCAGTTCCACCTCGAACTCCGCCCCGCCCCCGGCGATGTTCCGGCCGCGGATGTTGCCGCCAAAGCTCTGCACCAGCCCGTAGGAAATCGACAGGCCAAGCCCCATGCCGCCGCCCACCTCCTTGGTGGAATAGAACGGCTCGAACACCTTCTCCGGATCGGCGATGCCCGGCCCGGTGTCGCGCACCCGGACCACCAGCCGCTCGCCCGCCTCCACCCGGATCGCGATCCTCTTTACCGCCTGACCGGCCATGGCGTCGGCGGCATTGTTGATCAGGTTGACAAAGACCTGCCCCAGCCGCACCTCGCCGCCGATGGCATAAAGCGCCCCGCCCGGACGGTCCCAGGCCACCTCGACGCCTTCCGCCTCCAGCCGTGTCTCGGTCAGCTCCACCGCCTCGTCGATCACCGCGCAGAGGTCGACACGGCCCATCGGCTCGCTCTCGTTGCGGGCAAAGGCGCGCAGGTTGCGGATGATCCGCGCCGCCCGCCCCGCCAGCGCGGCGATCCGCGACAGGTTCTCCGCCGCCCGCTCCGGTTGCCCCTTGTCGAGGAACGCGCCGCCATTCTCCGCGAACTGCCGGATCGCCATCAGCGGCTGGTTCAGTTCGTGGCTGATCCCGGCCGACATCTGCCCCAGCGCCGACAGCTTCCCCGCCTGAACGAGGTCCGCCTGCGCCCGCCGCAAAGCCGCCTCCGCCTCCTGCCGCTCGCGTACCTCGTGACGCAGGGCGGTGTTAGCCTCCTCCAGCTCCAGCGTGCGCGCCCGCACCCGGACCTCCAGCGCCGTGTTCGCCTCCGTCAGCACGCGCCGCCGCTCCGCCAGCAGGAACAGCACCGCCCCGAAACCGAGGCAGAGGATCGCCACAACCGCCACCTGCAAGGCCGCAAGCCTGCGCGCCGGGCCCACGTCCACCAGCGCCTCGCCCGTCAACCCCACCACCGGCAAGGGCTGGACCAGGTGCAGCCCGCGTTCCGGCACGTAGGGCGACAGCGCCTGCCGCCAGATCTCGTACCCGCCGACAAAGCGCCGCGTGACCTCCGCCACGCCGCCGTCCGGACGGATCACCGCCTCCGGCGCCAGTTGCCAGAACAAGAGCTCCGAACGGTTGGTCACCAGGATGTCGCCGGCACTGTCGGTAAAGAACACGGAAGGGCGCGACCCACGCCATTCGCCCTCGATCCCTTCGAGGTCGACCACCATGACCAGCACACCCTGCACCCGTCCGTCCGCCCCGAAGGACGGCGCCGCATGCACGAAAAGCCGCTGCGATTCGTCCCGCGCCACCCGCGCGCCCGCCCCCAGCGCCCCGTCCAGCGCGCGGCGGAACCAGTCCGCCCGGGCAAAATCGCGGGGCACGTCGCCCTGTGTCGCGGCCAGCACCCGCCCCTCCGCGTCGGCGTAGAAGGCCAGCGCCGCGCCCGTCCGGTCGGCGCTGCGCTGCAGGAAGACCATGGCCCGCCGCGCCGCCGCGCCGCCGCTCACGCCTTCGTCGTGCAGGGCCTCCAGCACCGGATGATCGGCCAGCAGCACCGCCGCCGCCCTGTACCGCAAGAGCCCGGTCACCAGCCGGTCCGCCGCCAGCGCAAGGTCCGCCTCGCCGCGCGCACGCACCTGTTCCAGCGCCTGCCCGTAGGCATAGGACCACACGCCGTAGGACAGCCCGGCCACCCCCGCAAGGAAGGCCAGAACCGTCCAGATCCGGTGATGCCGCCTCGTCATCCGTTCCCCTTCAGCCGCCCCTTGCCAAGCGCGCCGCGCCGGACGATTGTCCGCGCATGCTGCGCCTCTCACAATCCCCCACCGACCCCGACTTCGTCCAGAACCCCTACCCGTTCTACGACCGCCTGCGCAACGGCGGCGACCTTGCATGGTGGGAGGACTACGGCATGCCCTGCGCCGTCTCGCACCGCGCGGTGCAGGCGTTGCTGAAGGACCGCCGGTTCGGACGCGAGGTCCCCGCCGATCTCGCGCCGCCGATCCCCGAACACCTCGCCCCCTTCTACGCGATCGAGGCGCACTCCATGCTGGAGCTCGAGCCGCCCCGCCACACGCGCCTGCGCGGGCTGGTGCTGCGCGCCTTCACCTCCGGCCGGATCGCCGCGATGCGCGACGACATAACCTCCCTCACCCACGAACTGATCGACGCCCTGCCCGCAGGCGGCGCCGACCTCCTGCCGGCCTTCTGCCAGCCCCTGCCGGTGATCGTCATCTGCCGCCTTCTGGGCGTGCCCGAGTCGCACGCGCCGCAGCTTCTCGACTGGTCCAACGCCATGGTCGCCATGTACCAGGCCCGCCGCGACCGCGCGGTTGAGGACGCCGCCGCCCGCGCCGCCTCCGACTTCCAGGCCTTCCTCGCCGACCTCGTGGCCCACCGCCGCAGGCACCCCGAGGACGACCTGCTGACACGGCTGGTTGAGGCGGAGGCCGAAGGCAGCCGCCTCTCGACCGGGGAACTGACCGCCACGGTGATCCTGCTCCTGAACGCGGGCCACGAGGCGACGGTCCACAGCCTCGGCAACGGCATCAAGGCCCTCCTCGAAGAGAACGTCCCGATCGCGCCGGAGACCGCCGACCGCACCGTCGAGGAGATCCTCCGCTTCGACCCGCCGCTGCACATGTTCACCCGGATGGCCTACGAAGAGGTCGAGGTCTTCGGCCATACCTTCCGGCGCGGCGACAGCGTGGCGCTGCTGCTCGCGGCGGCGAACCGCGACCCGGCGACGTGGCCGGATCCTGCGACCTTCGACCCCGCCCGCCCGCCTGCAACCCACACCGGCTTCGGCGGCGGGCTGCACTTCTGCGTCGGCGCCCCGCTCGCCCGGCTGGAAATGTCGATCGCCCTGCCGATCCTCATGCAGCGCCTGCCCGGCCTCCGCCTCGCGGAACCGCCGCGCTACGCCAACCTCTACCATTTCCACGGGCTGGAGGCGCTCCGCGCCGCCTGGTAGCCCCCCGCCACCGCCCACGACACGCCGGGCCATGGGACGGACCCCATGTTTCTCCGCTTTGAAAATACTCCGCCGAAGGCACCCGCGCGCGCAGCGCGCAAGAACTGCCAAACGCGCGCAGCGCGCAGGAACCGACAGGCGCGCGCAGCGCGCTGAACCTGCGTGCGCAGCACACAATCGGGTCACGCCTACAGGGGCAGCGCCACCGTCGCCTTGATCTCCTCCATCGACAAAAGCGCCGTTACGTTGTGCACCTTCACCTCCGAGATCAACGCCTGGTAGAAGGCGTCATAGGCCCGCGCGTTCTTCACCCTCACCTTCAGGATGTAGTCGATGTCGCCCGCCAGGCGGTGCGCCTCCTGCACCTCCGGGCGCTCCTGCAGGGCCTTGAGGAACCGCCGCTGCCACTCCGCCTCGTGCTCCGACGTGCGGATCAGCACGAAGAAACACGCCTCGAACCCAAGCGCATCGGCATCCAGCAGCACGGTCTGCGCGCCGATCACCCCGGCCTCCTTCATCTTGCGAATCCGGTTCCAGACCGGGGTCTTCGAGGACCCCACCGCCTTGGCAATCTCGTCCAGCGACTGGCTCGCGTCACGCTGCAACTGCACAAGGATTTTCCGGTCTGTATCGTCGATCTTCATCGTTTTCCCTTTTTGCCGCGAAATCCGAAACACGGCTCCTTTCAGTCTCAGAAGGTAGAACAAACTTCCTTATTCAGACAAGGGCATAGCCCCGCCGCAGGATAATTTCCTATATTGAGACGGAGTCAAAAGAGGTCCGTCATGCGTCACTTCCCGATCTTCCTCGCGCTGCGCGACACGCGCGTCGTCCTCTCCGGCGGCGGCGACGCCGCACTTGCCAAGCTGCGCCTGCTGATGAAGACCGAGGCCGCACTGCATGTCTTCTCCTCCCTCCCCGCGCCCGAGATCGAGGGCTGGGCCGCCGAAGGCCGCCTCACCCTGCACCGCCGCCCGCTCCGCGACGGCGACCTCGACGGTGCCGCCCTCGCCTATGCCGCCGACGAAGACACCGAAACCGACGCCCGCACCGCAACCCTCGCGCGCGCCGCTGGCGTCCTTGTTAACATCGTCGACAACCTTGACGATAGCGCTTTCATCACCCCCGCGATCGTCGACCGCGACCCCGTGACCGTCGCCATCGGGACCGAAGGCACCGCCCCCGTGCTCGCCCGCGCCATCAAGGCCCATCTGGAGGAACACCTCCCCACCGCCACCGGCCCGCTCGCGCGCATCGCCAGCGGTTTCCGCAAGATGGCAGAGGCGCTCCCCCACGGCCGCGCGCGCCGCGACTTCTGGCGCGACTGGTTCTTCGCCGCGGGCCCCCGCGCCTACGCGCAGGGCGAGGACGCAACCCAGGAGGCCCTGAACGACCTCCTCGACGCGCATCTCGACCGTCCGGCCCGCGCGGGCTTCGTCTCCTTCGTGGGCTCCGGTCCCGGCGACCCGGACCTCCTGACGCTGAAGGCGCGCCGCCTGCTCGACGAGGCCGACGTGGTGCTCTACGACCGGCTCGCCCCGCAGCCGATCCTCGAACTCGCCCGCCGCGAGGCCACGATGATCGAGGTCGGCAAGACCGGCTTCGGCCCCTCGACCCCGCAGGAAACGATCAACGCCCTGCTCGTGGAACACGCCGCGACCGGCGCGCAGATCGTGCGGCTGAAGGGCGGCGATCCGACCCTCTTCGCCCGCCTCGACGAGGAAATCGACACGCTGGCCGCGCATGGCATCGGCTACGAGATCGTGCCGGGCATCACCGCGGCCTCCGCCGCCGTCGCCGCCATCGGCCAGAGCCTGACAAAGCGCGGCCGCAACGCCTCTGTCCGGCTGATGACCGCGCATGACACCGAAGGTTTCGCCGACCACGACTGGCGCACGCTGGCCGCCCCCGACCAGGTCGCCGCGATCTACATGGGCAAGCGCGCCGCGCGCTTCCTGCAGGGCCGCCTGCTGATGCACGGCGCCGCCGCCGACACGCCGGTGACCGTGGTCGCCAATGCCTCGCGCGGGGACCAGGCGGTGATCGCCTCGGCCCTCGCCACGCTCTCCGCCGATCTGGACGACTGTCCCGACGGCCCCGCCCTGATCCTCTACGGGCTCGCCCCGCGCGACGCACTGCCCACCCTTCAGTCTTCCGGCCTGACGGCCGTCCCATCCCGCCAGCAGGAGGTCTCCTGATGCCCCGCGAATTCACCCCCAAGGTCGTCACCGCCAATGCGCTGCTCTCGGGCGAGGTGGTCTACCTCACCGCCAACGACGACTGGTCGCCGCGCCTGTCCGAGGCGGAGGTCCTGACCGACGAGGCGCACGCCCAGCTCCGGCTGGTGGAGGCCTCCGTCCGCCAGTCCGAGATCGTCGGCGTCTACCTCGCCGACGTGGCCGAGGGCGAAGACGGCCCTGAGCCCACCCACTTCCGCGAGGAGTTCCGCCGCACCGGACCCTCCAACTACGCGCACGGCAAGCAGGCCGACCTCTGACGCCGATTTCTACAAGGGCCCGGTTTTCCACGGAAATCCGCAGCCCCGAAAGGACGACACGATGTACAGCTATTCCGACTTCGACCACGCCTTCGTCACCGAGCGCAACCGCCAGTTCCGCCAGCAGGTCGAGCGCCGCATCGACGGCTCGCTGACCGAGGACGAGTTCAAGCCGTTCCGCCTGATGAACGGCCTCTACCTGCAACTGCACGCCTACATGCTGCGGGTGGCGATCCCCTACGGCACGCTCTCCAGCCGGCAGATGGACCGCCTCGCCGACCTGGCCGAGCAGTATGACAAGGGCTACGGCCACTTCACCACGCGCCAGAACATCCAGTACAACTGGCCGGAACTGCGCGACATTCCCGACATGCTCGACGCGCTGGCCGAGGTGCAGATGCACGCCATCCAGACCTCGGGCAACACCATCCGCAACGTGACCGCGGACCACTTCGCCGGCGCCGCTGCCGACGAGGTGATGGACCCGCGCCCGGTGGCCGAGCTGATCCGCCAGTGGTCCACCGACCACCCGGAATTCCAGGCCATGCCGCGCAAGTTCAAGATCGCCGTGACCGGCAGCGCGAACGACCGCGCCGTGATCAAGGCGCACGATATCGGGCTTCGGCTGCACGAAAAGGACGGCGTCGCGGGCGCAGAGGTCGTGGTGGGCGGCGGCATGGGCCGCACCCCGATGATCGGCAAGACCATCGCGGAACACGTGCCCATGGCCGATCTTCTGCCCTATCTGGAGGCCATTGTCTCCGTCTGGAACCTGCTGGGCCGCCGCGACAACAAGTACAAGTCGCGCATCAAGATCACCGTGCACGAACACGGCATCGACGACATCCGCGCCCGGGTTGATGAGGTCTATGCTCTCATCCGCCCGACCTTCACCGGCGTCGACCAGGCCCTTTTCGAGACGATAAAGGCCCAGTTTGCCGCGCCTTCGTTCGCGAAACGCCCGGTTTCGGCCTTCGACGACCACTACACGAAGGACCCGGTCTTCCGCGCCTGGGCCGACACCAACCTGCATCCGCACCGCGCCGAAGGCTATGCCATCGCGCAGATCAGCCTGAAGGCGCATGGCGAGACCCCCGGCGACGCCACGGCGGAACAGATGCGCGTCATGGCCGACATCGCCCGTGACTTCGGCCATGACGAGCTGCGCATCTCGCACGAGCAGAACGTCGTCCTGCCGCATGTCCACAAGGCCGACCTGCCCGCGATCCACGCGCGGTTGAAGGCGCACGGCCTCGCCACGGCGAACATCGGGCTGGTCTCCGACATCATCGCCTGCCCAGGCATGGACTACTGCGCGCTGGCCACCGCCCGCTCGATCCCCATCGCCCAGCAGATCGCGACCCGCTTCGACGAGCTGAAGCTGGAGCACGAGATCGGCGAGCTGAAGATCAAGATCTCCGGCTGCATCAACGCCTGCGGGCACCACCACGTGGGCCACATCGGCATTCTCGGGCTGGACCGCGCCGGGGTGGAGAACTATCAGATCACCCTGGGCGGCGATCATACGGAGACCCTGGCGCTCGGTGAACGCACCGGCCCCGGCTTCTCCGCCGAAGAGATCGTCCCGGCCATCGAACGCCTTGTCGGCGCCTATCTCGAACACCGCGAGGACAGGGATGAAACCTTCCTCGCCGCCTACCGCCGCCTCGGCATGGCGCCGTTCAAGACGGCGCTCTACGGCGAACAGACAACGAAACGGTCGAAAGCCGCATGAGACACATGCTTCTCCTTGGTGAAAATACCCCCGCCGGAGGCACGGGCACGGCCGCGCGCGACGAGCTCGCGGAGAAACGCGCCCGCGTCGCCACGCTGAACGCGCGCTATCGCCACCACTCGGCGACCTCGGTGCTCGAAGGCGCGCTGCGGGACCCGGAGGCCGGGAAGATCGCCATGGTCTCCTCCTTCGGGGCCGAAAGCGTGGCGCTCCTGCACCTCGTGGCGATGGTCAACCGCAAGACGCCGGTGCTGTTCATCGACACCCGGCTCCTGTTCGCGGAAACGCTGGCCTACCAGCAGGAGGTGGCCGAGCGGCTGCACCTGCAGGACGTCCGCGTGCTGCGCACGGACGAGGCCGAGATCGCGAAACAGGACCCTTACACCGCGCTCAACCTCTCCGACCCGGACCGCTGCTGCGCCCTGCGCAAGACGCTGCCGCTGGAACAGGCGCTCGACGGCTTCGACGGCTGGATCACCGGGCGCAAGCGCTACCAGTCCTCGACCCGCGCCGCGCTCGACTTCTTCGAACTCGAGGAATCGACCGGCCGGATCAAGGTCAACCCGCTCGCCCACTGGAGCAGCGAGGACGTGCGCGCCTACATGGACGAGAACCGCCTGCCCCGGCATCCGCTGGTGGCGCAGGGCTACCCGTCCATCGGCTGCGCGCCCTGCACCTCCAAGGTCGCGCCCGGCGAGGACCCGCGCGCGGGCCGCTGGCGCGGTCAGAACAAGGACGAATGCGGCATCCACTTCGGCGCCGACGGCAAGGCCGTCAGGGCCGGATAGCGCAACAGCCCGTAGGGTGGGCTTCCAGGCCACCCTGCCCGCCCAGACACATGCGCCGCGGCCTCAAACCGCCCGCGCGCGCCCCGACAAAGGACCCGACTGATGACGATCATCGTGCGCGACGACGGCTTCCACGCCGACGACCAGACCGACTTCCTCGACCTCGCCTCCGACACCGATCCGGCGACGCTCGATGCGGCGACCACGCAGCCCATCCGCATCGCCTTCCCCTCCAGCGCCGACGGCCGGGGGTTCTCGCTCGCCCGTCTGCTGCGCCTCAAGGGTTACACCGGCAGGCTCCGCGCGCAGGGGCACGTGCTGGCCGACCAGTACGCCATGGCCCGCCGCTGCGGCTTCGACGAGGTGGAGATCGACGACACCCTCGCCGCCCGCCAGCCGGAGGACCAGTGGCTGTTCCGCGCCGACTGGACCGCGCACGACTACCAGTCCCGGCTGCGCGGCGCCTGAACCGCGCGCCGCGGATCGTCCACCGACATCCGCCGTGTCGTCGCAGGCGGGGCAACATCGCCTTTCACCTGACCCAGATCAAAGCTAGATATGAGAGGCCGGTTTACCGAGACCGGAAGGAAACACCATGACCGAGATGACACCCGTGACCGAAGCAACAGCCGCCACCGCCCCCGCCAAGAAGGCCGTCCCCGACGCGCAGATCGTGACGGAGGTCCGGCACTGGACCGACCGGCTGTTCTCCTTCCGCTGCACGCGTCCGGCCTCCCTGCGCTTCCGCTCCGGCGAATTCGTGATGATCGGCCTGATGCAGACCGACCCGAAGTCCGGCAAGGAAAAGCCGCTGCTGCGCGCCTATTCCATCGCCTCGCCGTCCTGGGACGAAGAGCTGGAGTTCTACTCGATCAAGGTGCCCGACGGCCCGCTGACCTCGAAGCTCCAGCACATCAAGCCGGGCGACGAGATCATCCTGCGGCCCAAGCCCGTGGGCACGCTGGTGCATGACGCGCTCCTGCCCGGCAAGCGGCTGTGGTTCTTCGCCACCGGCACCGGCTTTGCGCCCTTCGCCTCGCTCCTGCGCGAACCGCAGACCTACGAGGATTACGACGAGGTCATCATCACCCACACCTGCCGCGAGGCCGCCGAACTGCACTACGGCGCCGAGCTGATCGAGGGACTGAAGACCGACGAACTCCTCAACGAGGTCATCGGCGAGGGTTTCTGGAAGAAAATCAAGTACTACCCGACCACCACCCGCGAAGAGTCGCCCAAGATGGGCCGGATCACCGACCTGATGCGCTCGGGCGAGGCCTTCCGCGACCTCGGGGTGGAACCGATCAACCCGGAAACCGACCGCGCGATGATCTGCGGCAACCTCGCCTTCAACCTCGAACTGAAGGCCATGCTTGAAGAATACGGCCTGGAAGAGGGCGCCAACTCCGATCCGAAGCAATACGTGGTCGAAAAGGCCTTCCTCGACTGAAGGTCCCGCCTTTCTCCCTGACCAGCAACGCCGCGCAGCCCCCTGCGCGGCGTTTCGCGTTCCCGGGCCCTGCACCCGCGTCCGATCGTCGGCGGCCGCAAAAGAAAAGGCGCCGCGCGGGGTCTCCGCACGGCGCCATGGCTGTCTTTTCCGACCTGAGCGGGCTCAGAGGCCCAGAAGCGCCCGCACACGTTCCAGCAGCGGTTCCAGGACCTCCGGATCGGCGTCCTTCGCTTCTTCGATGACGCGGGTCGCGGTGCGCTTGGCCAGCCCGGTCACCTCGGCGGTCTCGATGTAGGCCACGACCTTGTCGTAGTCGAAACCTTCCACCGTCAGCAGTTCCTCGATGGTCGCCTCGTCCGTCGCCTCGCCGGTGCCCTCGCCCTCTGTCTCCGTGCCGGAGGCCGCATCGGCGGTCTCTTCGGCCACGGACCCGCCGGAGCCTTCGGCAGCCGCCGTTGCGGCGGCCACGGCCTCGCCCGCAGCTTCCGCCGCATCGGTCGCGGCCGCACCGGCTTCGGCTGCGGCGTCCGCCGCGGCATCGGTGGCGTCCTTGACCACGGCCATCGCGTCGCTCGCCGTCTCTTCGGTGACCGCCGCTGCGTCCTCGCCCGCTTCCTCTGCCGCGATCATCGCGTCCTCGGTCGCGGCCTCTGCGGTGGCCATCGCGTTGTCGGCGGCGGTGCTGGCTTCCTCTGCCGCCTCGGTCGCCGCATCGGCAGCCGCCTCGGCGGTTTCCGTCGCGGTCTCGGCCACGTCTTCGGATGTCTCCTCCGCCGCCGCTGCCGCCTGCTGGGTGGCTTCGGCCGCGACATCCGTCGCCTCGTCCGCTGCCGCACCGGCGGTGTCCGCCGTCTGGCGCGCCTCGTCGGTCAGTTCCACCGCATCGTCGGCGGCGGTCAGCGCGTCCTGCGCCGAGGATTCCGCGATCTCGGCCGCCGTCTCCGCCTCTTCCGCCACCTGCTGCGCGGTCTCCACCGCCGCATCGGTCGCTTCGCCCGCGGCTTCGGTGCTGTCCTGGGCGACCTCTGCCGCCGCATCCGCTGCCGCGTCCGCCGCCTCCTGCGCGGTCTCGGCAGCCTGCTCGGCCGCTTCCGCTGCCGTCTCGGCGGCGTCCGTGCCGGCCTCGGCCGCCATGTCCTGCGCCGCGTCCGAAGCTTCTGCCGCCGCATCAGCCGCAGCCTCGGCCGAGCTTGCCGCCGTCTGGGCCGCGTCCGCTGCCACTTCGGCGGCATCGATGGCCTCGTTGGCGGCTGCCTCGGCGCCTTCGGTCGCGGCATCCGCTGCCGACTCGGCGGCCTGCTGGGCCGCCTCGACCGCGGTTTCCGCGGCACTCTCCGCAGCTTCCGCCGCTTCGTCCGCCGCGTTGGCCGCAGCCGCCGCGGCACCGGCCGCCGCAAGGGCCGCCGCGCCGACCACGGCCTTCGCCGCCTCGCCGGCCTCGTCTGCCGCGTCCTGCGCCGCGATCACCGCGTCGCCAGCCGCTTCCTCGGCCGCTGCAAGGGCCTCTTCCGCCACCGTGCCCATGGCCTCGACCGCCGCGGCGGCGTCCCCGGCTGCGGCGTCGGCGGCCTGTTCGGCCTCCGTCACGACCTCTTCGGTGGTCTCCGCCGCGTCATCCGCGGCCTCTGCCACCGCGTCGCCCGCGGCCTCTGCCGTCTGCGACGCCGTGTCAGCCGCCGCTTCGGCGCTCTCGGTGACAGCCTCGGCTGTTGCCTGCACTTCGTCTCCCGGCCGTCCGGTGGCCCAGACGTAAGCCCCGACGGCGGCGATCGCGGCCACGACCGCAATGACCTGTTTTCCCATGGCAATGCCCCCCTCTTCATCCATCTCGCGTGCCGGACGCCGCTGGGCGCCCATCCCAGAAGTGCCGCCGCGATGCAGCATCCGCAAGCGAAATCGGTGTGGAAACCGCGCTTTGGCCCTTATTTGCCGCTTGAAAGGCTGCCCGCTCAGGTTTACCTTCCCGCCCTGACGCGAAAATCCAAAAGGAGCATTCCAATAGCCCGTCGACCGCACAATGCGCCCCCTACGCGCGACACCGGACCTCGTATCAACGACCGCATCCGGGCCCCTGAAATCCGCCTCATCGGGGCGGAGGGCGAAAACGTCGGAGTCGTCACGCCGCAGCGCGCCATGGAAATGGCAGAGCGCGCCGGACTGGATCTTGTCGAGATCTCCCCGAACGCCACGCCGCCCGTCTGCAAGATCATGGACTTCGGCAAGTTCAAGTACGAACAGCAGAAGCGTGAATCCGAGGCGCGCAAGAAGCAGAAGATCATCGAGGTCAAGGAGGTCAAGTTCCGTCCCGGCACCGACATCCACGACTACGAAGTCAAGATGCGCAACGTCGTGAAATTCCTGGAAAAAGGCGACAAGGTGAAGGTCACCCTGCGCTTCCGTGGCCGCGAGATGGCTCACCAGAACCTTGGTCGGGAACTGCTGGAACGCGTGGCAGAGGACGTCAAGGAAATCGGCAAGGTCGAGAACATGCCGAAGATGGAAGGCCGCCAGATGGTCATGATGATCGGCCCCGCTCCGGCGAAATAAGCGACCCCGCAAAGACGCTCACGGCCCGCCCATACGGCGGGCCTTTTGCGTTCCGGGACACCGCCATGACCCCGGCGAACTGCCCCGCCCAGTCAGGGCATGAATTGCCCGCGCAGCCGCGCCGATCCGGCCTTACAACCCCGGGTAGGCAATTTTTTCGGAACATTCCCGCCAAAACCGTCGTTGCCCTAAGGTAGCAAGCCGCAAAAGGGGGACATGTCTTGCATGCTTTGGCAGAGAAACTGCGACTGAAAACAGATCCTACGATTTTCTTCATTTCCGCCGCTTTCACACTTTTCTTCGTTCTGGCCCTGGTGATCTTTCCCGATCCCATCGAAGAGGCCTTCGCCGCGGGCCGCGCCTGGATCGTCACCAACCTCGGATGGTTCTTCATCCTCGGCGTCAACGTCTGGCTGGGCTTCCTGATCTGGGTCGCCGCCTCCCGCCATGGTCACATCCGCCTCGGCCGCAAGGGCTCCCGCCCCGAGTATTCCAACCTCAGCTGGTTCACGATGCTCTTTGCCGGAGGCATCGGCACGGTCCTGATGTTCTGGGGCGTGGCCGAACCGATATCGCATTTCGCCACTCCCCCCCTGCCGGGGGTCGAGCCCTACAGCCAGGACGCCGCGCAGGACGCCATCTCCATAGCGATCTACCACCTCGGCCTGCACACCTGGGCGATCTTCACCCTGCCCGGCCTCGCCTTCGCCTATTTCATCAACCGCTACGAGCTGCCCGTCCGCGTCAGCTCCGTCTTCTACCCGCTCCTGCGCGAGGGCATCCACGGCCCCATAGGCAAGGCCATCGACATCACCGCGATCCTCGGCACGCTCTTCGGCGTGGCGGTCTCGCTGGGTCTGGGCTCCAGCCAGATCGCCGCCGGTCTGAACGCGCTCTACGGCACCGGAGACGGCGCGACCGTGCAGGTGCTGATCCTCGCCGTGCTGACCGCCGTGGCCGTGACCTCCATCGTCGTGGGCCTCGACAAGGGGGTGAAACTCCTGTCGAACCTCAACATCGGCATGGCCGTGGCGCTGATGTTCTTCGTGCTGGCCTTCGGCTCCACGCTGTTCCTGCTGCGCGGCATCGTCGAGACGGCGGGCCTCTACCTCTCCAACCTGCCGCGCCTCGCCTTCTGGAACGACATGCTGGCCGACACCAACCCCGACAACGGGGACTGGGGCTGGCAGGGCGGCTGGACGGTGTTCTACTGGGCCTGGACCGTCACATGGTCGCCCTTCATCGGCCTCTTCGTGGCGCGCATCTCGCGCGGGCGGACGATCCGCGAGTTCGTCTTCGGCGTGCTCATGGCGCCCTCGCTCTTCACCCTGATCTGGTTCGCGATCTTCGGCTGGCAGGCGATGGAGTTCGACGGCATCGGCGCGGCAGCACGCGCGTCCCTGGGCGATCAGGCAGGCCAGATCTCTGCGGCGGTGGCCGACAGCGTGCCGCTCGCGATGTTCGCCTTCCTCGAACACTTCCCGCTGACCGCCTTCGTCCAGGGCTTTGCCGTGGTGATCGTGGCGATCTTCTTCGCCACCTCCTCGGACTCCGCCTCGCTGGTGGTGGACATGCTCTGCACCGGCTCGCCCACGCCCGGCCCCGTGCACCAGCGCGTGTTCTGGGGCGTGGCCGAAGGCCTCGTGGCCGCGATGCTCATCATTCTCGCGGGCGAAGCCGGGCTCTCGGCGCTGCAACAGGTGATCACCGTGGTCGGCCTGCCGATCTTCATACTGGTCAGCATGATGATCCCCTCGCTGGTGCGCGGCCTAGCGCAGGAGGACATCGACCACATCACCATCGGCACCCGCCCCGCGCTGGAGGACTTCCACCGCGACAAGGCCGAAACCCCGGCAGAGTAACGCCAGAAACGCACCGGGCGCCGCCAGAGGACAGGCGGCGCCCGGTCACATTCTCAAAAGCGCAAACGCCGAACGCGCCAGCCGACCCCGCCGGGAAGCCAGGGCACAGCCCGCCCCTCACGCCTCGCGAAGGCGGCCCCTCACCGGGATCTCCTTCAGCAGGCCGCCGACGCCCATCCGGGCCACGTCGCCGGGGCGCAGTTCGACACCGCACAGGAGCCGCTCCAGCACCCAGTCCGCGCCGTTCAGCGCGGGCGAGCGGGCGCAGCCCGGCAGGCCGATCACCGGCCGTTCGCCAAGCCGCCCGTAGAACAGCAGGTTCCCCGGATCGACCGGCATCCCGAAATGCGTGACCTCGCCCCCGGCGGCGCGCAGCGCCTCCGGTGCCACGTCCCGCGCGTCGGAAGTGGCAGAGCCGGTCAGGATCAGCACCGCCGCCGCATCCGTGGCGCGGATCGCCTCTGCAAGGGCGTCGATCCGGTGCGGCACCACCTGCTTCTCGCCCAGCCGGACGCCCAGCCGGTCCAGCCGCTCTGCCGTCACAGCCTGCCCCTTGTCGCCGCTCTCGTCCGCAGTCACGGCGGTCTGGATCAGCTTGGCGGTGTCATGCACCACCCGCCGCAGCCGCAGCGCGCCCTGGCCCGCGTGGCAGGCGGCCTCCAGCGCCGCCGCGGGCACCGCGTAGGATATGATCTTGACCGTCGCCACCATGCTCCGCGGTCCGACCCGCTGCCACTCCGGCACCGTCGCCACGGTGATCATCGGATCGACGGCGTTCAGCGCGTGGATGCGGTCGGCCAGCACCTCGACGACGCCCGGCGCCTCTGCGTGGATGTTCACCCGGCCCGTGGCCGCCCGGCCAAGCCGCAGGCCCGCGCGCTTCGGATCGGGCACCAGCGCCTGTGCCAGCCGCTCCGCCGCCGCGTCCTCCGACATGTCGTCCGGGTCGAGCCGCGCCGCCAGCACCTCCGAGAACCCCTCGGCCTTCAGCGCCGCGATATCCTCTGCGCCCAGCACGGTGCCCTTCTTCAGCCGCCGTCCCCCGGCAGGCTGGGAGTTGGCAAGCACCGCCCCCTCCGCCTCGTCCAGCGACAGCGGCCCGAACCTCATGCGCCCTTCCTCAGGACCCGCGTCATCTCGGCGATGACCGAGACGGCGATCTCCGCCGGTCCCGCCGCGCCGATGTCCAGACCGATGGGTCCGTGGATGCGGGCGATCTGGTCCTCCGAGAATCCCTGCGCCTCCAGCCGGGTGATCCGCTTGCCGTGGGTCCGCGTCGACCCAAGCGCGCCGATGTAGAAACATTTCGACGCCAGCGCCTTCTCCAGCGCCGGATCATCCAGCTTCGGATCGTGGGTCAGCAGCACCAGCGCCGTGCGCCCGTCTAGGCCAAGCGCCTCCACCGCCTCGTCAGGCCAGTCGTTCAGGATGCGTTCGCCGGGAAAGCGCGCCTCCGACCCGAAGGTCTCGCGCGGGTCGATGATGATCGGATCGTAGCCCGCGATCCGCGCCATCGGCACCAGCGCCTGCGCGATATGCACCGCGCCCACCACGATCAGCCGCAAGGGCGGGTTGTGGATCGCCACGAAGGTGCGGCCGTCCTCCTCGAAGCCGGAGCGGTCCATGCGGAACCGCGTCTCGTAGCCCTCGCGCACCACCTCGCGCCGCCCGGTTTCCAGGTCGACCACGTAGGCCGCCGGCTCGCGGGCCGCGCGCGCGGCGCAAAGCTCGGTCAGCAGCCCTTCGGGCATGACCTTGCCCACCGGCTCGACCAGCACGCGGATCGTGCCGCCGCAGGCCAGCCCCACGGCAAAGGCGTCGCCGTCCGAGACGCCGAACTCCAGCTCGCGGGCGTCGCCGTCCTCAAGCGCCTCCAGAGCCTCCACGATGACCGCGCCCTCGACGCAGCCGCCCGAGACCGATCCCTCGATCAGCCCCTCGCCCGAGATCGCCAGTTGCGACCCCACGCGCCGCGGGGCAGAGCCCCATGTCTCCACGACCGTGGCAAGGACCGCGCCCTTGCCCGCGCGGTGCCACGCCAGCGCCTGCTCCGGAATTCCGTCGATGCGTTCCATTCAGACCCCCTTCTTCCCTGCCGGGACCTTAATCCGCCTGTCGCAAGACGGCCACAGGACAAACGTCGGTCGGACGGGCGGGAATTTCCAGTCATGGGGACCCGGAATTTTCGCGGCAGGCCCGCCGGGACGGCCCGGGTGCCCCGTCTCAGGACAGCGCGGTCACGTCGTAACCGTAGAGCCAGTCGAACTGGTGCAGCATCCGCGCGGGCGCCAGCCGACCGGCGATCCCCAGGCCCAGATGCGCCACGCCGCGCACCAGCGGGTTGCTCAGGTGGTACTTCCACGCGTTGCCATTGGCCGCCGCGATCACCCGGCTCACCCGGTCCCGCCGCCACTCCTGGTAAAGGTCGAGCCGCGGCCCGCCCTCGCGCACAGCCGCCGCGGCCAGCGCCCAGGCATCCTCCAGCGCCATGTTCGCGCCCTGCGCAAGGAACGGCAGCGTCGGATGCGCCGCGTCGCCCACCAGCGCCACGCCCTCCGCATGCCAGCGCCGCGCCACCGGATGCCGGAACAGCCCCCAGAGGCCGGGCGTCGCGACCCCATCCAGCAGCGCGGGCACCATGCCCCCGAAGCCCGCAAAGGCCCGGCGCAGGTTCGCGGGGTCGTCGGTGTGGCTCCAGCCCTCCTCGACCCAGCCGCTGCGCTCCTCGACCGCCACGAGGTTCACCATCGCCCCGCCGCGCAGCGGATAGCTGACCATGTGCCGCCCCGGTCCCATGTGGACCCGCGCCTCTGCCGGGTGATCGACCACGTTCGGCACCACAGCGCGCCACGCCACCTGCCCGGTAAAGAACGGCTCCGCCGCGCCGTTGAGCGCCGGCCGCGCGACCGAATGCAGCCCGTCCGCCGCCACCACCAGCGGCGCCGTCACCTCGTCGCCGTTGCACATCACCACGCGCGCCATCGGGCCGGGCACCACCTTCCGGACCTTCTGCAAGAGCCGGATCGCCACGCCCCGTTCGCGCGTGGCCCGCGCCAGCAGTTCGATCAGGTCGGCGCGGTGCACGAAACGGTAGGACTGCGCATCGCCCAGCCGCATGAGGTCCAGCCGCGTGACCTCGCGGCCCTCGCGATAGTCGCGCAGGCTGACCGCCTGCCCCCGCACGCTGATCTCGCGGAAGGCCGCGCCCAGACCCAGCGCCTCCAGCACGCGCAGACCGTTGGGGCTGACCTGGATACCGGCGCCGACCTCGCGGATCGCCTCTGCCTGCTCCAGCACGGTCACCTCGGCGCCCCGTGCCGCAAGACACAGCGCCGCGGCCAGACCGCCGATGCCTCCGCCGACCACAACCACCGACCGCTTGCCCGAAGCCCCCACAGCGATTGTCCTTCCGTCCGTTCAAAGAAAAGCGCCGGGGACGGGCCCCGGCGCACTCATTCAGGTCACGGTCCGTTCCGCGCTCCGGACCCATCCGCCTGGCGGAGACCCGGCCGGACAGGGGAAAGGCGCGTGCCGCCCCCCGCGGACCATCATGTTCCCGACCCCTCGGAGGATCGGCGCCCCCACCCGAAGGGGTCAGTCGTCGCGATGCACCTTCTCGCGCCGCTCGTGCCGTTCCTGCGCCTCGAGGCTCATCGTCGCGATCGGACGCGCGTCCAGCCGCTTGAGCGAGATCGGCTCGCCGGTCACTTCGCAGTAGCCGTACTCGCCCTCGTCGATCCGCCGCAGTGCCGCGTCGATCTTGTTGACCAGCTTGCGCTGACGATCCCGGGTCCGCAGTTCGATCGCGCGGTCGGTTTCCTCGCTCGCGCGGTCGGTGACATCGGGAATGTTGCGCGTCCCTTCCTGCAGTGCCTCGATGGTGTCGCGGCTGTCGGCAAGAAGCTCCGCTTTCCAGTTCAGAAGCTTGCGGCGGAAGTACTCCGTCTGCCGCTCGTTCATGAAAGGTTCATCTTCGGCGGGACGATAGTCCTCGGGTAGAAAGGTTTCAGGTTTCATTTCCGCTCCCTCATCAACGCCAATATCTGTCATTTTGAAATTCCTAAGATATCTGGCACCCCTGCGGGCAGCACTTAAACAAAACAACGCGCCTTGTCACTACACAATAGCGGGTCCGGAACCGGGTTTTGGCGCCTCTTGTGCAACGAAAAGTGACCGTGCCCGATGTCTGCGCAGCCGGTCCCGAACGACTCCCCGTGACGCAAGGTTATCCACAGGATTTGACTTGACGCGGCGCGGATCCGCCCCTCCGGAACATGCATCCGAAACCCCTCGATCGGCACCCTCCAGAGACTCGGCAAACCCCTCTCCGCCGCGCCCCGACCGGCAGGGCCACAGCCCGTCCACGGCACCGATCCCCGCCTCCGGATCGCCCCTGCCACACCCGCGAATGCCCCGCCGCGCTGCACCTGCGGCAAGGCCCGCGCCGGGGTCCGGCCGCCCGGCGCCGCCCGCGATACGCGCAGGGACCGGGCAGTTGCGCTGCCGCCCGCCCGCGTGGCCAGCGCATCGCTTGCACCCGCCCGATACCGCCTGTACCCCTTCTGCGACCGATCCGGAGGACACCCATGCGCTTTGACGGCACCGACGCCTACGTCGCCACAGACGACCTCACCATGGCCGTGAACGCTGCCATCACCCTCGAACGTCCGCTTCTGGTGAAGGGCGAGCCGGGCACCGGCAAGACCGAGCTGGCCCGCAAGGTGGCCGAGGCGCTGAACCTCCCGATGATCGAGTGGAACATCAAGTCCACCACCCGCGCCCAGCAGGGGCTTTACGAATACGACGCCGTAAGCCGCCTGCGCGACAGCCAGCTCGGCGACGAGCGGGTGCACGACGTGGCCAACTACATCAAGAAAGGCAAGCTCTGGGAGGCCTTCTCTGCCAAGGAAAAAACCGTCCTGCTGATCGACGAAATCGACAAGGCCGACATCGAGTTCCCCAACGACCTGCTGCAGGAACTCGACCGGATGGAATTCCACGTCTACGAGACCGGAGAGACGATCCGCGCCGAAACCCGGCCCATCGTCATCATCACCTCGAACAACGAGAAGGAGCTGCCCGACGCCTTCCTGCGCCGCTGCTTCTTCCACTACATCCGCTTCCCCGATCCCGAGACCCTGCGCGCCATCGTCCGCGTGCACTTCCCCGACATCAAGGACCAACTCCTGACCGTGGCGCTGACGCAGTTCTTCGAACTCCGCGACCAGCCCGGCCTGAAAAAGAAGCCCTCCACCTCCGAGGTGCTCGACTGGCTGAAACTGCTCCTGGCCGAAGACCTCTCCCCCGAGGACCTGAAACGCGACAGCGCCTCCGCCCTGCCGAAGCTGCACGGCGCGCTGCTGAAAAACGAACAGGACGTCCACCTCTTCGAACGCCTGGCCTTCATGGCCCGGCGCGACAGGTAGGCCCTCCGCCGACAGGCTGCGCCCCATCCGGGGGGCGCGCCGTCCTTCAGTCCAGGTCCTTGCGCATCGTCGCCATGCCGCCCCGGCGCGAAAGCTCCTCGAAGCCCGCCGCCTCGTAGACGCGCAGCGCCGCCGGGTTGTCCAGCTCGCACTTGAGCGTGATGGTCAGCGCGCCCAGGTCGCGGGCGGCGTCCTCGATCCAGCGGGCCATCAGGTGGCCGGTGCCGCCGCGCATCTCTTCGGCCACGAAGACATAGGTCAGGTGGCGCACCTCAGGGCCGACTCCGACGCGGAGCGCGAAGAAGCCCACTTCGCGCCCCTGCCCGTCCACGAGGTAGAAACTTTCGTCGTCGAGCTCCTGCAACCACTTCTGATGCCATTCGTCGGCATCGAAGGGGTGGCGGGCGCTGGGATTGACCAGCGCGAGGTCGCCGGGATCGGCGAGCAGTCCCGCAAGCGGTGCAAGATCGCGCCCGGTGTTGCGGCGCAGGCTGAGGTCGGTCATGGCGTCTCCTTTCGGGGGCGTCTTCCTGTCGGGCGCCGAAAGGCGCGGCTCGGGATCCGGGGCTGTGCGCGCACCCGAATGACTGTCGCGCGCGTCCAAACATGCCACGGCCCGGGGTTCAACCGCCCGGCGAGGAAAAATCACGGCCTCAAGGGTTCGTTCTGGCGCCCGGCGGCCCCAAAGCCCTGCACAAGGCCCGACCTCAGCAGGCGATGTCGCGCGCCAGCTGGCGGCGTCTGCGGCCGGAAGTGATCTGGCGCGTCAGGATGTCCTCTGACCGGAAGCGCAGCGCGCCGTTCTCGCGCGTGATGTCGTAGCGCTTGTGCCCGCCCAGAAGCCGGTGCGCCTGCTGCGCGGCCACCACCACGGTGATCTCGACCGAATGGCAGGTGGTCAGGCTGATGTCCTCGCCCATGCGCATCGCGGCCCGGTCGACAATGTTGTGAAAGCTGCCGATGTCCATGGCCTCGCCCCCCGCCAGCGGCCCCTGGTTGGTGCGTTCGCGGAAGTCGCCGCCCAGCGGGCCGTCCTCTTCCAGCACGTCCGTCACCAGCGCCTCGCGCGCGTCGCCGTCGCAATCGAGGTCCACCTTCACGCCGAGGATATAGACCGTGTCCGCCCCCATGTTGGTGACGATGCAGCGCGCGTCCTCGTTCTGGCCCGCGGCCATGTCGATGTGGATCACCGCCCGGTTGGACCGCCGGATGCTGGTCAGGAAAAGCTGCAGGTAGGCCAGCCAGACCAGCAGCATGGCGGTGTTGAGCGCCACCGACAGCGCCGCCGCGTTGTCAAGGATCCATGTCCACATCCCGCCTCCGTCATTGCCCGGTATCATCTGGTGCCTTGCCCGCCCAACACGGGCGCCGGGCTTGCGTTCCATCCCGTCCCTCGCGCGCACTTGCAGCCCCCGGCGGTCCATGCTCTGTCAGCCGTCATGCTGCACGTCCTGACACATGACATCCTGCCGGTCTTCGCGATGCTGGCTCTGGGGTTCCTCCTCGGGCGGATCTCCTTCGTGTCGAAGGCCGAGGCCACGACCGCCAACCGCATCGCCTTCATGGTCATGCAGCCGCCGCTGATCATGCCGCTGATCGCCGGTCTGGACTGGTCCGCCTTCCGCGCCGACGTGCTGGGGGTCTATGCCCTCTGCCAGGTCGGGCTGTTCACCGCCGCCTACCTCGTGATGCGCCGCGTCTTCCGCCGCGAACCGCTGGAAAGCTGGCTGCTCGCGATGGCGACGATCTTCGTGAACACGCTCCTTTATATCTGGCCGATCTCGTTCCTGATCTACGGCGAGGCAGCCGCCCTCCCCGTCACCGCCATCGTGGCCTGGGACAGCGCGGTGTCCTTCTCGTTCTTCATCGTCACCGCCGACCTGATCGCGGGCCGGGCGCCCGGCGCGCCGCCCGCATGGCAGCGGCTGGCGATGAACCCGGTGCTGATGGCGATCCTGCTGGGCCTCGTGCTGAACCTCGCCGCGATCCCCCTGCCCGAACCGCTGCTGACCGCCATGCACTTCGCCGGTCAGGCCGCCGCGCCGCTGACGCTCTTTGCGCTCGGCGTGATCCTCTCGGGGCATTCGCTGCGCGTGTCGCCGGTGATCGCCACCAGCGCGGGGCTGAAGCTCATCGCCTTCCCAGCGCTGGTCTGGGCCGCGCTGTCCCTGCTTGAGCCGCCCGAGACCTGGCACGACCTCTTCACCCTGACCGCCGCCGGACCCTCCGGCGCCATGGCCTTTTCGCTGGCACTCCTCCATGGCGTGCGCACCGATGCCATCGCGCCGGTCATCGTCTGGACCTCCACGCTCTCGCTGATCTCGCTGGCCTGGCTGGCCTGAGCCCGCCCGCCGCAAGACCCGGACGCCCCCGGAACCACCCGGAACGAACTGCGGCGCGTATCCGGCGGCGCCTCAATACCGCCATTGTCCGACCCTCTGTTTACCCCCCATTAACAATGGTTGACGAAATCCCTGTTGCCCAACTGCACAGTGCAACCATTTGAAACAATTAAACATAATTCAAAAAATCCCGCGAACGGGAAAATTTCATTACCACTTTGTTAATCGTCTGGGCACAAATCCCGGTTTTGCCCTATAGTATTCACCAAGAGGACAGAAAAACCTCGGATGGTTCAACAATCCGAGCAACCAAAAAGCAGGCAGGCTTACATAGTGTCCCACGATACGGCTCTGACCGTGCGCGCATTGCGTGCGGAGGATGAACCGGCTTGGCGTGAACTCTGGACGGCGTACCTCGCCTTCTACGAGAGCACCGTGACCGAGCAGGTCTACGCCTCCACCTTTGCGCGCCTCCTCGGCGACGACCCGCGCGACTTCCGCGCGCTGGTCGCCGAACACGACGGCCGCCTCGTGGGCCTGACGCACTACCTGTTCCACCGCCACGGCTGGAAGATAGAGGACGTCTGCTACCTGCAGGACCTCTACGCCGTGCCGGAGATGCGCGGCAAGGGTGTCGGCCGCGCGCTGATCGAGGCGGTCTATGCCGCCGCCGACAGCTACGGGGCGCCCTCCGTCTACTGGTTGACTCAGGAGTTCAACGAAACCGCCCGCGTCCTCTATGACCGGATCGGCGTCGTCACCCCGTTCATCAAGTACCAGAGGCCGTAATGCGCAAAGCACGTCGTTACCTGCTCCCGCTGTACCTGTTGCTGGGCGCCTGCATGCCTGTCGCCTCGAACGACACCGCCTCGCGTGCCGCATCCGCCGTCGAATCCAGCGCCTCGCTGCCGCCGATGAAAAGCTTCTCGGTGCCGCGGCCATCGGCCCCCGCGGCGTCGAACACCGACCTCGCCCGCGATTTCCTCGACCTGTCGTTCGCACTGGAATCCGGCCGCCCGCTGACCACCTTCACCCGCTTCGAAGGGCCGATCACCGTGCGTGTCACCGGCCAGGCGCCGGTCTCGCTCGGCCCCGATCTCAGCCGCCTGCTGCACCGCCTGCGGACCGAGGCCGGGATCAACGTCTCGCAGGTCGGCGCGGCCAACGCCAACATCACCATCCAGGCCGTGACGCGCGACGACATCCGCAAGGCCCTGCCCTCCGCCGCCTGCTTCGTGGTGCCGAACGTCTCGTCGCTGGCGGAATACAAGGGCGCGCGCAACACCCGCCAGACAAGCTGGTCGCAGCTGAAATCGCGCGACCGCCTCGCCATCTTCATCCCCGCCGACAGCGCGCCGCAGGAAATCCGCGACTGCCTGCACGAGGAACTGGCCCAGGCCCTCGGCCCGCTCAACGACCTCTACCGCCTGCCCGACAGCGTGTTCAACGACGACAACGTGCACACCGTCCTGACCGGTTACGACATGACGATCCTGCGCGCCTACTACGACCCGTCGCTGCGCACCGGCATGAGCCGGAACGACGTCGCCGACCGCCTGCCCGCGATCTTCGCCCGCATCAACCCGCGCGGCCAGAACGGCGCGCCGCAGCGACTGTCGAAAACGCCCCGCGTCTGGATCGAGGCGGTGCAGACCGCGCTCGGGCCCGGCGCCAACCCCGCGCAGCGCCGCAACGCCGCCTCCGAGGCGCTGAAGGTCGCCACCGCCATGGGCTGGACCGACCACCGCCGCGCTTTCTCGCACTACGCCATGGGCCGGCTGCTGCAGTCCATCGACCCGGCCACGGCGCAGGACCACTTCGTGCTGGCGCAGCGCTACTTCGGCAACCGTCCCGACACCGCCCTGCACCGCGCCTACGTCGCCTCGCAACTTGCCGCCTACGCCATCAGTTCCGGCCGCGCCGACGATGCGCTCTACCTTCTGACGCCGCATCTCGACACCGCCGCACGTCATGAAAACGCCGCCCTGCTCGCGACGCTCATGATGCTGCGCGCGGAGGCGCTGGACCTCGCCGGCCGCCCGACAGAGGCCCGCGCCGTCCGGCTGGACTCCCTGGGCTGGGCACGGTACGGGTTCGGCGCTGATTGGGCCGTGCGTGCGAAACTGCGCGAGGTCGGCTCCCTGAACCCGGCACGACGGAGACCCGGCTCACTATGATCGTCCTCATCGCGGCACTGGCCGGCGCAATCATCGGCGGGCTGAACGCGGCCCGCCTCAAGGGCAACAAGCTCGACGTCGTGCAGTACGCGACGATCTACGCCATCGCCTTCGCGCTGCTGGGCCTGATCCTGACCATCGTGATCGAGAAGCTCGCCGCCTGAGGAATCGCCGCCTGAGGGACCGCCCCTGAGACGTCCCGGGCCGTAGCCCGGCCTGCTCCGTTAACCCTTTCCGACGCAACGTCACGGCGCCACCGGGGGCAAAGGTTACCAACCGGCCGTTTCGAGGGGTCGAACCGGCCGGTTCACCCCTTCCAGCGCGTCAACCTTCGTTGCGATCCGCTTCCGCGCTTGTGTACCCCGCCGTTGCGCCCACCAGATGGGCGGATCGTCCGCGGCGTTAACCCTGCCGCGCGCACCGTTAACCGCGCTTGCGTTAACGGTCCTTGTTCCGCCCGCGGCGCGGGCCTACAAATCCCCCATGTTCGTTCCCTTCTACGAAGCCCTGCGCAAGGCCGGTGTCCCGGTCAGCCTCCGCGAGTACCTGACCTTCCTCGAAGGCATGTCCGCCGGTCTCGCCACCTATGACGTGGAGGCGTTCTACTATCTCGCCCGCACCGCCATGGTGAAGGACGAGCGGCACCTCGACCGTTTCGACCGCGCGTTCTCCCACGCTTTCAAGGGCTTGGAAGAGATCGGCGTGGAACAGGTGCTGCAGGCCGTGGACCTTCCCGACGACTGGCTGACCAAGCTGGCCGAGAAGCACCTGACCGAGGAACAGAAGGCCGAGATCGAGGCCATGGGCGGTTTCGACAAGCTGATGGAGACGCTGAAGAAGCGCCTCGAAGAGCAGAAGGGCCGGCACCAGGGCGGTTCCAAATGGGTCGGCACCGCCGGCACCTCGCCCTTCGGCGCCTATGGCTACAACCCCGAAGGCGTCCGGATCGGGCAAAGGGAATCGCGTCACCAGCGCGCGGTAAAGGTCTGGGACAAAAGGGAATTCCGAAACCTCGACGACGGGGTTGAGCTGGGCACGCGCAACATCAAGGTGGCACTGAAACGCCTGCGCCGCTGGGTCCGCGAAGGCGCCCACGAAGAGCTCGACCTAGACGGCACCATCCGCGCCACGGCCCACAACGGCTACCTCGACGTGAAGACCCGGCCGGAACGGCACAATGCGGTGAAAGTCCTTTTGTTTCTGGATGTTGGCGGCAGCATGGACCCCCACATCAAGGTCGTGGAAGAGCTGTTCTCCGCCGCCCGGGCAGAGTTCAAGCACCTCGAACACTACTACTTCCACAACTGCCTTTATGACGGCGTCTGGCGCGACAACCGCCGCCGCTGGGACGCGCAGACCGCCACCTGGGACGTGCTGAACACCTACGGCCCTGATTACAAATGCATTTTCGTGGGCGATGCCAGCATGTCCCCCTACGAGATCTCGCATGCCGGAGGCGCCAACGAGCACTGGAATCAGGAGGCCGGGCACGTCTGGCTGCGCCGCGCCCGCGACCAGTGGCCGAACCACCTCTGGATCAACCCGGTGCCGCCAAGCCATTGGCAATACACGCGAAGCATCCACATGATCCGCGAGATCTTCGAGGATCGCATGGTCCCGATGACGCTCGAGGGCCTGGACCGCGGCATGCGCTTCCTCGGCTGAACCGCGCGCGCCGCCCGCACCCCGGGAAAACCCATTCAGGTCAGCGCGTTACACGCGCATCCTCCGCGGCGACACGAACCCCTCCTACCAGGAAAAACCGCCCCCCGCACAATGCAGGGGGCGGCTTCATTTTCAGACCGGGGCTCCCTGTCAGACGAAGTCGCCGCTATCGATATCGATGGTGTCGATGCCTTCGAGGAAGACGGTGTAGCCGCCGCCGGTCAGCACCGTGCCTGCGCCGCCGCCATACTCCGCCACGGTGAAGTCGGCGAAGCCCAACCCGTCGGCAGAGAAGTCCAGCACATCGATGCCATCCTCGAAGTCGGTGATGGTGTCCATGTCACCCGCGGTGGTGAACTTGAAGCAGTCCGCCCCTGCTCCGCCGGTGAGCACATCGTTCCGCCACTGGCCGTCGAGGGTGTCGTCGCCGTCTCCGCCGTTGAGCATGTCGTCGCCGCCGCCGCCGTACAGGCTGTCGTTGCCGGCCTCGCCGAACATCTCGTCGTCGCCGTTGATGCCGTTCAGGACATCGTGGCCGTCACCGCCCCACATGGAGTCGTTGCCCGCCTGGCCGAAGACGAAGTCGTCGCCGCCGTTGCCATACAGCACATCGTCCTGGTTGCCGCCGTAGATGATGTCGGTCTGGTCGCCCCCGTTGATCTGGTCGTTGCCGTTCTGACCGCGCATCAGGTCCTTGCCGTCGCCGCCGTCCATGGTGTCGTCGCCGGACCCGCCGAGCAGCGTATCATCCCCGGCAAGGCCGTTCATGATGTCGTTGCCCTCGGTGCCGGTGAGGCTGTCGGCGCCCTCAGTCCCGTTGATGGTCGAGGTCTTGCCGTCGACGGTGACGGTGACCGTTGCCGTGTCGGTGCCGCCGTTACCGTCCGACACCGTGTAGGTGAAGGTGTCGGTCGCGGTCTCGCCGGCCTCGAGGTAGTCGAAGGCGCCATTCGCGTTGTAGGTCAGGACCCCGCCAACCAGCGAGACGGTGCCCGCCGTGCCGGTGGTGTTGATCGCCGAGACGGAGAGCACGTCGGCCGGGTCGAGGTCGGTGTCGTTTCCGAGCACCAGCGCCGTCAGGTCGATCGCCTCGTCCTCGTCCACCGTCACGGCGTCATCCACCGCGGTGACCGGATCATTGGCACCGATCAGGTCGACGACGAAGTCGTAGCTGTCCGTGGCCAGCCCGTCGCTCACCGTCACCGTCCAGGTGCCGACCGCCGTGTCGCCCGCGCTGAGGAAGCCCAACACCGCGTTCGACAGGCCGAAGCTGAAGGGCACGTTCAACAGCCCCCCAGAGTGCAGGCCGCTCGTGGCGCCGGTCGGCTGCAGCGCCGATTCCAGCAGCATGAGCTGCGTCGGCGTGGCCAGCTCCGCCGCATCGCCGCTCAGCGAGAAGCTGACCGAGACGGAGGCGGTGTCGGTGGTGTCCACGTCCTCGAACACCACGATGGCGTTGCCGCTGTAGCCGGTCGCCGTGTCCTCGGTGATCGAGGTCTCGGAGGCGGTGGTCGTCCAGTTGTTGTCGGAGTTGATGAACGAGCCGAGATCGAAGATCGCCGGCGCGTCGTTGGCCCCGTTCACCGTGACCGACACGGAGCTCGACACCGGCGCGCCGACACCGTCGGACACGTCGTAGGTGAAGGTCAGCACCTCGCTCTCGCCATCGGCCAGATCGTTGAACGCACCGGCATCGAAGCTGATGCCGCCCGTGTCGCTGATGGTGATGCCCGGGATCGCGCGGCCGCCGTCGGTCCGCACCAGGTTCTGGATCGACAGTTCGTCCGACGTGTCCGCGGTGGAGGCGTTGGCCAGCAGCGCCGCCGCGTCGATGGTGACTGTACCGTCGTCCTCGGAGACGCTCTCCGACACCGGGCCGGAGACCAGGACGGGATCGTCCGCGCCGGTGATCTCCACCGTGTAGGTGGCGGTATCGGAGTTGCCTTCCTCGTCGGTCACGGTGACCTCGATGCTGGCCTGCGCGGTCTCGCCGTCGGCCAGGTACTCGAAGCCGCCCGCCGGATCGAAGGTCAGGTCGGTCCCGTCGAGGGCGAAGCTGCCCGGTCCGGCGTAGCTGCCCAGCGAGAAGCTGAGCACCGCGTCAGCATCCGCGTCCGTGGCCAGTGCCGCGAGGTCGGCCACGGTGGTCGCAGCGGAGGCGTCCTCCGACACCGAGGCCGCGATGCCCACGATCCCGGCAAGCACCGGATCGTCCTCGGCGCCCGCCACCTCGAAGGTGATGTCGACCGAGTTGCTGCCGCCCTGCGCGTCCTCGACGGTCACGCCGATGGTCACCTCCTCGCGGTCGAACGGGTCATCGAGGTACTCGAAGTCGCCGTCCGGATCGAACCACAGTTCGGTCCCGACGAGGGAGAACGTGCCGCCTCCGGCGTAGCCCGCATCGAAGGAGTAGGTCAGGTCCGCCGGCAGGTCGTCGCCGTCCGCATCGGTGGTGATGTCGGCAAGGTCGACGATCAGGAAGCCCGGGCCGTCCTCGGGGACGATCGGCGGGCTGGCGTCGCCGATGCCGGTGAACTCGGGCGCGTCGTTCTCGCCCGTCACCCGCAAGGAGATGTTGGCCGTATGGCTGCCACCCTGCGCGTCGGTCGCCGTCACCGCGATGGTGACAAAGCCCTCGTCATCCACGTCGAGCGCGTCGAAGTCGCCGTTCGGGTCGAACTCCAGCACCGTGCCGTCGAGCGAGAACACCCCGCCGCCCGTATAGCCCGGGTCGAGCGTGTACGTCAGGTCCGCCGGCAGGTCGTTGCCGTCCACGTCGGTGGTGATCGTCGCAAGGTCGACCACCGTGGTGAGGCCCGCGTCCTCGCCGATGTCGGGCGTGTCGTTTTCCGTCTGCGCCGTCACCACCGGGTCGTCGTTGGTGCCGGTGACCGTGACCACGACCGAGGTCGAGACCGTCTCGTCACCGTCGGTGATGTCGTAGGTGAAGGTCAGGGTCTCCACGTCGTTCTCGTCGAGGTCATCGAAGAGGTCGAGGTCGAAGCTGATCGCCCCGTCCGCCCCCACGGTGAAGGCCCCGCCCAGGTCGCGGTCGCTGGAACCCGCGTCCTGTGTCACGGAGGCCGCGACCACGCTCAACGTGTCGCCGTCGACATCCGTGGCCTCCGACAGCAGCGTCGCCGCATCCACCGTCGCGGTGGCACCGTTGGCCTCCACCACGTCTGCGGTCGTCGGGCCGCTCTCCGGCGCGTCGTTGACGCCGGTGACAGTGACCACCATGTCGGCCTCCGCCGTGGCGCCATGGGCATCCTCGACCTGTACGCGGATCGTGACCTCTTCGGTCTCGCCGTCGTCGAGGTACTCGTAGCCGCCCGCGGTGTCGAAGCTCAGCTCCGTGCCGTTGACGATCACGCCCGGCCCGCTGATGACGGAGTACGTCAGGTCGGCGCCGTCGTTGTCGCTGTCGATGTCATCGGCCAGCCCGCTCAGGTCGAAGCTGGTCGCGCCGCTGTCCTCGGAGACCGAGAAGGCCCCCGCCGTCAGCGTCGGGTCGTCGTTCGTGCCGGTGACGGTGATGGTGATCGTCCCCTCGTTCGAGGTGGCGGTCTGTGCGTCCGTCGCGGTCACGCCGATGGTGACGAAGGCTTCCTCGCCCGCGGCCAGCCCCTGGAAGTCGCTGCCCGGATCGTAGGTCAGGCTGCTGCCCGTGATCTCCGCCGACCCTTCGCCCGCGCCCGGCGCCGTGGTGATGGTGTAGGTCAGGTCGCTGCCGTCGTTCTCGGCATCGGCGTCGGAGCCGAGCGCCGAAAGGTCGACCACGATGGCCGTGCCGTCCTCGTCCGCGGCACCGCTGCCGTCCACCATGACCGGCGCGTCATTCACGCCCGTCAGGTCGATGGTCACCGTGGCGGTCGCCGTGGTGCCGTCGTCCTCCTCCACCGTGTAGGTGAAGCTGTCGGTCCCGGCCTCGCCTTCGTTCAGCGCGTCGAAAGCGCCGCTTGGGTCATAGCTGTAGCTGCCGTCGTCGTTCAGAGTCACCGAGGCGCCGTTTGCCGTGGTGAAGGTCAGCGTGCCGCCCAAAAGCGCCTGGCCGTTGCCCTCGATCACCGTCAGCCCCTCGAAGTCGATGTCGAAGTCGTTGGCCAGCACGTTGCCCGTAACCGCCGTGTCCTCGTCCGTCGCGTTGCCGTCGTCGCCGAGGATGGCGCCCACGGTCACGTCGTCGAATTCCAGCAGTTCGACCCCGGTCAGCACGTCGGTGCCGTCGGCGCTGACCACCGTGACACTGGTGCCGTCCTGCGCAAAGGTGGCTCCCGCGAAGTCGTCGCCGATCACCGCCGTGTCGGTGCCCGCGCCGCCGGTGATGCTGTCGTCCCCGGCCCCGCCGGTGATCTCGTCGTCGCCCATGCCGCCGTCGATGCTGTCGCTGCCTTCGCCGCCGTCGACGGTGTCGGCACCGTCACCGGTCTCCAGCAGGTTGGCCGAGGCATCGCCGGTCACATCGTCGTCACCGTCGCCGGTGATCACGTTCTCGATGCCCGAGATGGAGTCGTTGCCCCCGATGCTCTTGGCGGAGGTGCCCGCCGCGAGATCCACGGTCACGCCGCCGTCGTCGGCAGAGAGATCGTAGGTGTCGGTCCCGGCACGACCGTCGATCTGGTCGTCGCCGGCGCTGACGAAGATCACGTTGTCGCCGCCGTCGCCCAGAAGCTGGTCCGCCGCCGAACCGCCCGCCATGTTCTCGAACCCGGTCAGGCCGTTCAGGCCCGCCCCGGTACCCGCCGCCAGGCCAGTACCTGGCACGATGAAGGACAGCTGGTTCGCCGCGAGGTCGATGCTGACCGCCCCGGTCTGGGCGGAGGCATCCACCAGGTCGGTGCCTGCGCCGCCGTCCATGACGTCGGTGCCCGCGCCCACCACGATGGTGTCGTCGCCCTCGCCGCCGGACAGGCTGTCGTTGCCCGCACCGCCGTCGATGTAGTCGTTGCCCTCGCCGCCGAGCGCGGTGTCGTCACCCGCCCCGGTGCGGATGGAGTCGTTGCCGCCCCGCCCGTCGAAGTACTGTTCGTTCGGGTTCACCCAGTTCGCGACGATGTCGCCGCGGAAGCTGTCGCCGTTCTCCGTCCCGAGCACCTCGGCGCCGTCCGGCAGCGAGGAGAGCGGGTAGATGGAGACACCCGTGCCCTCGGGCAGGAAGGTGTTCGCGCCGATGAAGCCGCCGAAGTCGGAGGGGTCCTCGGTCGCGCCGAGCGCGATCTGCGCCCCGGCCGAGCCGTCGAAGATGTTGCCGGAGATGTCGGTCATCTGCGGGCCGTCGGCGTTGATGCCGTTGCCGTTCGCCACGAAGCTGTTGCCGGTGACGACGGCTCCGGTGCCGACATTGAAGTAGATGCCCGAACGCACCTCGGTGATGAGGTTGTCGCTGACCGTGAGGTCGTCGGCGGTGCCCGCGGTCAGGATGCCGCGCGTGCCGCTGTCGGTCGGGTAGTCGCCGTCCAGGACCGAGTTGGTGACGGTGATGCCGTCGACGCCCACGTAGACCAGGCTCGACCCGGTCAGCGCGCCGTCCTCGACCCGGAAGCCGTCGAGCGTCGAGCCGTCCGAGCCGCCGTTGAACGAGACGCTGCCCGCGATCACCGCCTCGGCGCCGCGCGCCCCGTCGGTACCGCCGACGCCCGCCTGCGGACCGACGAGGGTCAGCTGCTTGCCGAGCGTCAGGTTTTCCTCGTAGGTGCCGGCGTTGACGACGATCGTGTCGCCCGCGCTGGCCAGATCGATGATCGTCTGGATCGACATGCCGTCATAGACGTACCAAGTGTCGCCGCCCTCGGCGTCCACGTCCGACGCCGTGCCGGCCATGGAGATCACCGAAGAGCCCGAGACGTCGGTGCCGTTGTTGTCCGTGAGTGAGAAGGCGAAGGCCTCGGCGTCCTCGAGGCTGCCGAAGAAGAAGGTGAAGTCCTCGCCCCGGCCATCCCCTCCGTTGCGCCAGTCGGGGTTCTGGACCTTGAAGACCTCGCTGTAGATCCCCGAAAAATCGATGTCCTCGACGACGGTGCGCTGCCCGCTGCCGCTGTCGACCTCCTCATCGGCGTAGATCCCGATGACCTCGTTCGAACTGTAGGAACCCGCGAAGGTGATCCCGCTGGTGCCCGCTTCGTAGCTGCGGCCCGCGGAGTAGAGCCCCACCGAACCCCAGTTGTTGTTCAGCGTGGTGATGTCCTCGAGCAGGATGCCGGTGCTGTCCGACATCGCGATGCCGACCCCCGCCGACCCGCCGGAGCCGCCATCCGCAGTGACCCGGATCAGGCTGGAATCGTCCACGCCGTTCAGGTCGATCTCGCTGCGCGCGGCGCCGAAGACGGTCACGTCCTGCGCGGTGAAGCCGCTGAGCGAGGTTGCCGACCCGCCCGGTGAGACCTTGATCCCGTAGCCGCCCGGCGTCGTCAGGCCGGACGCGTCCAGCGTGAAGTCCGACAGCGTGACGTCATCGGTGGTGACATGGATGCCGTAGCCCGAGCCGTCGCGGTCGAGGATGGTCACCCCTTCCCCTGCGCCCGCCAGCGTGATGCCCTTGGAGATGGTCAGCTCGCCTGTCAGCGAGAAGGTCCCCGCGCCCAGCAGGATGGTGTCGCCCTCGTCCGCCGCCGCGATGGCCGCCGCGATCGACATGCCCTCGAACACCAGGAAAGTGTCGCCGCCGCTGCCCGCGACCTTCAGCACCTCGACGCCGGTCACCGACTGGGTGCCCGTGGGATCGGAAGTCAGGAAGGCCTCGTAGCTGAGCACGCCGCCGGTGACGGAGGCGGAGGTCAGCGTAATGCCTTGCGCCGCCATCACTCCCTGCAGCCCGGTCACGTCCGGGGCCGCCATCAGAGGCGCCAGCGCCGCTGCGTCCATACCCGCGAACTCGCTGATCTCCAGCACGTCGGTGCCCGCACCGCCGTCGATGGAATCGTAGCCCTGCGCGATGATCGTGTCGTTGCCGGTGCCGCCGTCGATGCTGTCGGCGCCGATGCCGCCCTCGATCAGGTCGTTGTCCGCCCCGCCGTTCAGCACGTCGGTGTTGCCACCCCCGATCAGGTGATCGTCACCCGCACCGCCCTCGATGCTGTCCGGGTTCTCTTCCCCGTCCAGAACGTCGTCGCCGTCACCACCGAGAAGCGTGTCCAGACCCTGACCGCCAGACAACGTGTCAGCGCCGAGGCCGCCCTCGGCATAGTCGTTGCCGCCGCCCAGGTCGACGGTGTCGCCGAAGTCGGTGCCGACCACGTAGTCGTCGCCGTCTGCCAGCGTGACGTTCAGCGCCGAGTCGTTGGCACCGGCGTAGATCTCGTACTGCGACGCGGTCCAGACAGCGTTGTTCGTCGTCTCGGTCACGGATTCGTACTGGTTCGTCCAGGTGTTGCCCGAGACGGTCGGATCGTCGGTGTTGTTCGAGAAGACGACGCCGAACACGGTGTGATCGAAGTTGTTTCCCGTCACCACGGCGTTGTCGGTCTCGCCGTAGACGTAGATCGGGATATGAGTCGTCGCCATTTGCGACCCACCGGATGTCGCGCCGGTGAAGGTGTTGTTGGTGATCACAGTGCCGTCGCCGGCCGCGTAGGCCAGCACACCCGAAGTCGACCAGTCGCCGCGCGTGTAACCGATCTCTTCGACCGTGTTGCCGTCGATGATGCCCACCGCGCCGCCGCTGACCTGAATGCCGTTCTGCGCCTGCGCGCCGCTGCCGACAAGGAACCCGCCGCCCGTGACCGTGGAGTCCAGCACCGAGAAGGTAAGCCCTGCCCCGTCACCGACGAAGCCATTCTTCTGGAAGTCCTCGACCGTGCCGTTCTGGAAGGTCACGCTGCGCGGCGTGCCGTCGGTGTTGAGCACGACCACCGCGACGCCGCGCTGGTTGCCGCTGACCTGGCCGCCGACATAGGCATCGCGGACGCCCGTCACGGTGACTCCGTCCATGGTACCTTCGGCATTGACGTAGAGGATGCCCTCGTAATCGGGCGCCCGGGTGGCCGAGGTGGAGGCGGTTCCGGGCATGTCGTTGCCCAGGCCCGCGCCGTCGACCGTCACGCCCGTGATGTCCACGTCGCCGTCGATCACGGTGATGACCGCGGCCCGGTCACGGGATCCGCCGTAGGTGTCCGCAAACAGTGTCAGGGTCGGCGGGGACGGCATTTCGATGGTCACGCCGTTGCCGTTGATCGTCAGGTCCTTGCCTTCGATGATCACCTGCTCGGTCAATACGCCGCCGCCAGTGATTTCAATGGTATCCCCGCTCGCCGCCGCGTCCACGGCTTCCTGCAATGTCGCGTAGGTCGTGGTGCCGCTGGTGGCGTTGATCAGTTCAATGGTCGCAGGCATGGTTTACTCCCCAAAAATTCATTTCGCCAAATTTTGACACAGCGAAACACCTCGCCAGAAATGGCGATCCCTCCGGCGGCTGACCGGAGCACTCGATTTACTCAATGGAAGGCCGAAACCCCCGTTTTTCGGCGCACGCGGATTCGCGTGCTGGAAACAATTGATTAACCAATGAGATTTATGAAGCAACGATTTTTTCCATAAGTTCCAATACGGCACGACGACGGCAACACTCTGAATTAATCGAGACCTATTTCAAAAAAACCTTTGTTCTCAGGAGGTAAGACTTCCGCCGGGCATGCAGGAATGGAGGGAGGACGCCCAAGCAAACATGCAACAGATATCATGCCGCAAGTCATTGATTTTGATATATATTTTGCTTTATCATTCGGAAGGAAAATCGGGAACCGAAGATTGCTAAATCAGCATAGATTGAGTGCCCCAGTCTTCCGTGAAATATCCGTTAATGTAATCTATGCGGGAAAACCCAGTAATAATTCCCTCAAGCAAGGTTGTGTCGCATGTCGACAAGACTTCGCTCAACCTACTGACAAAATGTGGAATCCCCTGTCTTGGGAGAGCCACGGGTGAATCGCAAACCTTGCGCCGCATTCCCCACCGAGAACAAAGCTGCGCCCAATCTGCATGAAATAAAAGAGACACCCAATAGACGCCTTTGGAGCCCGTCAGCAGTTCACATGAGGAAACGCGGGAAACAACCTATGCGAGACTCACATCTACAACACCTAAAAAACTAAATTGAAAGGTTAATTTCACCCATTGGTTGTTTTCACTTGTCGCGCCGGCCGTTTGGAATAGGAAAAATGAACGCGCCAAAAATAACCGTCGGCTTTTATCCAAATTGGATGAAATGCCATCTTGAACCCAAGATACTGATAAACTTCAACACCGGCCCGGCTGCATTTTGCCATCCCGCCTCCGCGTCCCATCCTGCACCCGCCCCCGTGAAGATCGACCCGAAGGCAGCGCGCGGGCGCCTCCGGACCAGAGCGTCGGCAAGAGACAGATTGAGTAACGCATCCACATCAGCAAACCACAGGCCACACAGCCCGTGAACAACCGAAGGGTGTAGCCAGCGCGGAGGCACGGTCCTTGCCCTGGCATGCAGAAGGTTCATCGATTTCGCGGACGCGGCACCGTTCCTCAACCCGCACTCCAAGGCGACGGACGATTCCCTACCGCGTCCAACAGGAGCCCGGACCAAGACCAACGAGTTCCCGGAACGACGACCGCGACCTTTTCGCAAGGGTCGCGGGCGCATCAGGAGAACCGGGTCCTTTTCCCTTGACCCGGGGGGACCCGCCCTAAAGTGTCGTGGCCGATCAGGCTGCCGCCTCAATATTTAGATTCCCTTTGCCCTTTTGGAGTACGCAATGTCCTTTGCCTATCGCCCCACCGCACTCGTGGACCTCCTGCACTCCCGTCACCAGGTCGGAATTCGTCAGCGTTCTCTGAGACATCGCTGCCGCCTGGGACGCGCGACCGAACTTGTGTTCGTGCTGGCCTCGGGCGCAACGCTGTTGATCGGCGGACAGGCGAGCGCCGACGATTTGATCTGGACAGGCGCCGAGTCCAATTTCTGGGACGAAGTCGGTGACGAAAACTGGATCAACACCACGACCGGTTCCATACCGGATTTCTTTGTTGACGGTGACGACGTCACCTTCGATGGGACCGCATTCATCCGCACCGTCACGATCAGCCAGGGCGCTCCCGTCACCACCGGTGACATTACCTTCGATGCAAGCAGTTACGTCATCGACGCGGCGACTTCGGACGACCAGCTGGATGTGACGGGGACGCTGTCCGTCACCAACGCCATTGACAGTGCGATAATCTACGCAAGGCTTGTTGACGGCGCGACGATCGAAGGCGCAGGAAACCTGATGCTCGCTGGCGGGAGCGGAGATGTCGTGACCACCGGCGACATCGTCGTGAATGGTGCGGCCATCCAGACTGTGTCTCTGAGAGGCGGCACGTTCTTCAACGATGTCGTGCAGAACGGCGGCAACGTGCTCATCGACGGCGCCAACTTCTCGAGCGCGTCCAACCTTGTCGTCAACAGCGGCACCATGACGGTCGCCAGCACGGTGACGGTCAACGATGTCACGCTGGACGGTCCCGCCGGCACCGAGATGGAGATCGTGAGCGGCGGCGCGCTGCAGTACGATGCGGCCGGCACGCTCGACGTGGAAGGGTCCGCCCTGCTCGACCTCCGGGAAGGCGGCACAATCGGCACGAGCGGAGTGAACGTCAGCGTCAATGCAGGTGCGGGGTCGGCCCTCTCCATCGAGGGCACGGTGAATGGCGACGTCACCACCGCCTCCTCCACGAGCGAGATGGGCGGCAACGTGTCCGGCAGGCTGACGGTCAGCGGCGGGTCCACGACGGTCAACTCCGAAGCTTCGGCGGACGAGGTCCTGGTGACCGGCGGCGACCTGACGATCAACGACACGCTGAACGTGCGGGGCGGAACCGGTCCGGTCGTCTACAGCGGCACATCGACGGGGACGATCAACGGCACCGTCAACGGATCGGTGTTCACCGCCAGCACCACGGGCATCACCCTTGCGGATGGAGGCCAGATCCTCGGCACTTTCGGGCAGAACTCGGGCGGCACGAACACAACCGTGACCGGCGATTTCTCGGTCAGCGGTGAAATCCAGGTCAATTCGGGGATCTTTACGATCAACGGCAGCAGCGGCGGCGACACGCCCACCCTGACGACTTCGCGCCTTCGCGTCATGACGATCAGCCAGGTGGACCTGAACGGTGAACTCGACGCCAACCTCTGGAGCGAGGGCGGCACGATCAACCTTGCCGGAGACATCGTCAACACACGCGCGCTCGAAATGCGTCCGGGCACCGCCGGGGTTGTCAATGTCACGGGCGACAGCACGATCGACGGATATGCCGATGTCTACGGCGGCGTTCTCAACGTGCAGGGCGGCACGACCCTGACCGTCCGCGGAGCCCGCGGCGTTACCGTGAGTGACGGGGTCGGAACCGACACGATGAACCTCGTGGGCGATCTCGTGGGCGATCTGACGGTCAACAGCGCGGGCATCATGAATTTCGACGGCGGCGACGTAACCGGCAACACCACCGTGAACACCGGTGGTGCGGCCGTGGTTTCGGCAGGCACCACCTTCAACGGCGACGTGACGCTTGCCGGTGGCACGGCAGAGTTCGACAACGGCGCCGACATCGCCATCGTCGTGCAGGACAACCCGGCGACCACCGGCACGACTGAACGCACCCTGACCATCGGCGGCAGCTTCACCGACACCGGCACGGCGGCGATCACCAGTTCCGGCGCGGGGAACGTGGCGGTCTCCGCCTCGACGCTGGTGCTGGGATCGGGTTTCGTGGAAAACGATGTCGCGGTCACCGGAGGCGGCGGATTCACCTTCGACGTCGACGCGCTGGATGTGAACACCGGCGGCGCGCTGAACCTGACGACCTTCGCGGGCACGCTGCTTGACTACGACGTGTCCGTCAGCAGCGGCACGGCGACCATCGACGCCGCAACCGTGGTCGGAGACAGCGCGGGCACCTTCTTCGGCGTGACCGTGGACAGCGGCGCGGCGCTGGTTCTCGACGACGACCTGACCGCCTCCTCGCTGACCTCCAACGGCAACACGACCTTCGGCGACGGCGTGACCTTCTTCGGCATGGGCAACACCTACGTGAACGGCGCAGGCTCCACCGACACGTTCGGAGACAACGCGGGCGTGGTCGACAACGGCGCTGTGACGAACAACGGCACACTCGAGTTCAACGGGTCGGGCTTCCTGACGGCGGACGCCAACGACGACGACGCGCTGACGGTCACCAACTCGGCCACCGGCACGATCAACATGAACGACCTCGACGCCAGCAACGACGACGTGCTGACCGTCGCGGCGGGCGGTGCGGACACAGCATTCGAGAACCAGGGCGCGATCAACCTCAACGGCCAGACGCTGGATGTCACCGGCGTGGCGGCACTGAACACCACCGGTGCGGGCGTCGTCGACATGGGCGGCGGCACGATCATCGGCGCCGTGGTCAACGAATCCACCGCGCAGCAGTCGCTCTCGGGCACCATCGGGGACGGCACCGACGGCAGCGGCAGCTACACCCAGCAGACCGCCGCCGCGGCGGACACGCAGGTGGTGGCCGGCGATCTGACCGTCGATGGCGCGGTTGCGATCAACGCGGGCTCCCTGACGGTGGGCGACGGTGTGACCGGGCGGACGCTGTCTGCGGACACCGTCACCATCGGCAGCGGCGGCACGGTCAACGTGTCCGCGGGCTCGACGCTTGAAAACAATCTCAACGGCCTCCTCAGCGACGGCGACCTGACCAATGACGGTGCGCTCGACATTGGCGACGGCGCGACGGTCCAGTCCGTCGGCAACATCCTGAACAACGGCACCTTGGCCTTCTCCGGCTCGGCAACGCTCGACGCCAACACCGATGGCGATTTCAGCAGCGAGATGATCCGCAACACCGGCCTGATCCAGGCCAACGGCGGCGCGGCCGACACGGTGGCCATCGGCGGCGACAGCCTGATCAACACCAGCACAGGCCGGCTCGAAGTCAACGGCGGCACGCTGAACGGGATTGATACGCTGACGAACAGTTCGAGTTCGGGCAGTGCGATCCAGGTGGGCGCTGGCGCGACTCTGGGTTTCAACACGCTGAACTCGTCGGCGGGGACGGTGACCAGTGCGGGGACGCTTGACGGCGATGTGGCGCTTTCGGGCACGGGGGCGCTTGTGCAGAACGCCGGCGGGTCGGTCGACGGCAACCTGTCGACGGCGGGCGCTTCGGCCTTCGACATCAACGGCACGAGCGGGGATGCGACGGTCGAGGTGACGGGGACGCTGTCGCAGGGCTCGACCGGGTCCTCGACGTTTGCGGGCGACGTGGCCGGCAACGTGTCGGTGTCGGCGGGCACGCTGACGGTCGACGGCGCCTCGGAGTTCCAGTCGGGCCTGAACGTGACCGGCGGCGCGGTCGTGGTGGATGCGGATCTCGGCGTGACCGGGAACACGCTGGTCGACACCGGCGCGCTGACGGTGAACGCCGGCAGCACGCTGACGTCCAACGTCCAGTCGGGCACACTCGGCGGCGGCGGCAGCGTTGTGGTGGACGGCATCGTCGACGGCACGCTCAACGCCAACAACACCAGCACCTTCGACATCAATGCGGGCGGCTCCGTCACCGGGACGGCGACCCACGCCGGCACGGGGACCTCGACCCTCGCAGGCACCGTCGGCAACCTCAACATCACGGCTGCCGGAACCGTTCAGGTGGACGGCGCGGCGGTGTCGAACGGTCTGAGCTTCGTCGACGGCGGCGGCACGCTGGCCGTTCAGGCCGGCGCGTCCTACACCGCCAGCGGCGGCCCCCTGAACGTGGGCTTCGACGGCGGCAACACCGGCAGCGGCACCCTGACGGTGGCCGACACCGGCAGCATGATCGGCAACGTCAGCGTCTTCAATGCGGGCACCGTCGACATCAACGGCACCAGCGGCGACGCGACGGTGGAGGTGGACGGCAACCTGACGCTCTTTGCCGGCGCGACCGACACCTCGACGCTTGCGGGCGACGTGAGCGGCGGCGTCACCGTGAACGGCGGCACGCTGACCACCGACGGCACCTCGGTCATCGGCACCACGCTCGACATCGACGGCGGCACGGTGAACGCGGACGCGGCCACGACCGTGACCGGCGCGGCGACGGTGACCTCCGGGTCGCTGACGGTGGGCGCGGGCCAGTCGCTGACCTATGCCTCGCTGACGGTGGCGGACGGCGCGAGCTTCACGGCCGAGGCCGGGGCGCAGGTCTTCGGCACGGCGAACACGACGACGATCAACGGGGCGGCGACCTACAATGACGGGTCGACGCTGAACGACAACGGCAGCATCGACATCGGCGCGACCGGCAGCGTGACGTTCAACACCGGCGGGACGGGCATCGTGTTCGACGCCGACCAGGACAACAACGCGACCGGCACGATCACCAGCGACGGCACGATCACGGTGAACGGCACCGGCAACGTCAGCTTCGGCACCGACGGCGACGACAACTTCACCAACCAGGGCTCTGCCACGCTGGCGCTCCTGGACAGCTCCTCGGTCTCGGACATCGACGTGCTGACCAACAGCTCGACGGCAAACGGCGCGACGGCGGGCACGGCGGCGATCTTCCTCGGCGGCGGCACCTCGCTGGGCTTCACCACGCTGAACTCCTCGGCGGGGACGATCGTCTCGGCCGGGACGCTCGACGGCGACGTGAACCTGAGCGGCACCGCGGATCTGGACCTCAACGACGGCACGATCACCGGGGCGCTGGACAACCAGTCGGCCACGGCGATCACCCTCGACGGCACCGTCACCGGCGCCTTCACCCAGCAGGGCGCGGGCGCGCAGACCACCGTCGACGGCACCTCGTCCTTCGGCAGCACGGTGGATGTCGACAGCGGCACGCTGACGGTCAACGCCGACACCACGGTGACCGGCGCCACCACCGTCGACGACGCGACGCTGAACGTCGGCGCGGGCAGCACCCTGACCGCCAGCGGCAACGTGCTGGCGGGCGGATCGGGCGGCGCGGGCACGGTTGTCGTGGACGGCACGCTCGACGGCGACGTGACGGCCGAGAACACCGCGACGGTGACGGTCAACGGCTCCGTCGACGGCAACCTCGAAACGCAGGACACCGCCTCCTTCGACATCAACGGCACCTCGGGCGCAGCCCCGGCGGAGGTCACCGGCAACGTCACCCAGGCGGGCACCAGCGCGCTGAACACGCTGGCGGGCGACATCGCGGGCTTCCTGCAGCAGACCGGCGCGGGCACGATCACCGTCGACGGCGATGCGGTCGTCTCGGGCCTCGTGAACATCGACGCGGGCACGCTGACGGTCGCGGGCGGCGCAACGCTGGACGCCACCGGCGCCGGTGTCGACGTGGCGGCGGGCGCCTTCGGCAACGTCGCTGCCACCGGCGAGATCGACGGCGCCACCACCAACGCCGGCACCTTCCAGAACGACGGCACGGTGGACGGGGTGACCAACTCCGGCGGGTTCACCAACAACGGCACCACGGGCGGCGTCGGCAACTCCGGCACCTTCACCAACAACGGCGGCACCGGCACGGTCAGCAACTCGGGCACGTTCGACAACAACGGCTCGACGCTGGCCTTCACCAACACCGGCACGCTGACGACCTCCGGCACGATCACCGGCGATCTCGACCAGACGGCGGGATCGACCACCGCGGACGGCAACGCCACGGTCACCGGCGAGCTGGACATCGACGGCGGCACGCTGACCGTCGATCCCGGCATCACCCTGAGCGCGGGCAGCGCCGATATCGAGGACGCCGGCGGCGTCACGGTGGGCGCAGGGGCGACCCTGCAGACCACCGCGGGCGCACTTACCACCGACGACCAGGTCGCGGTGGGTGCCGGCGGCAACCTGATCGCCGCCACCACCCTGACCAACCAGTCGAACGGCGTCATCACCTATGCCAACGGCGGCACGCTGAGCGCCGGCGGCGCGGGCCAGGGCACCATCGTCAACGAGGGCCAGATCGTCATCGACGCGGGCACCGTGACCGCCACCGGCAACGACAACCTCGTCGCCAGCGGCATGGGCTCGGGGCTGCAGATCCTCGGCGGCACCCTCGACCTCGGCACCGGCACGGTGACAGACACCGGCACCGGATCGCTGACCGCGGTCACACTCACCGCGGACGCCAGCGGCGGCGCGGCGCTGACCACCGGCGGCGTGACCTTCGACGAGGCGGGGATCGAACTGAACGCCAACGTCCTCGGCGACGCGACGGTGAACGGCCCGGTGACCGTGGGCGGCACCGGCTTCTTCGACCTCAACAGCGCGGGCGGCGGCACGGCGACGATCACCGGAGACGTGGTCCAGCAGGCCGGCAGCACCGCGACCTCGACGCTGGCGGGCACCCTCGGCGGCATCCTCGACATAAACGGCGGCACCGTGACGGTGGACGGCACGGGCGGGGGCGGCACATCGGTCGTGACCGGCGCGCTGACCGTGGACGATGCCACGCTGAACGTGAACGCCGACACCGACGCCGCCGCGGGCACCACCGTGGGCGCGACCGGCACGGTCAGCAACACCGCCACCTTCACCACCGACGTCGCCAACGCCGGCGGCTTCACCAATGACGGCACCGTCGTGGGCGGGGTGGGCAACTCCGGCACCTTCGACAACAACGTCGCGGTCACCGGCAACGTCACCAACACCGGCACGCTGACCGATTCCGGCAGCATCGGCGGCACTCTCACCCAGACGGCGGGGTCGACCACCGTGGACGGCAACGCCACCGTGACCGGCCTCTTCGACATGGACGGCGGCACGCTGGCCGTCGACCCCGGCTTCACCTTCGCGGTGGGCAGCGCCGACATCGAGGACGCCGGCGGCGTCACCCTGGGGGCGGGCGCGACCCTGCAGACCACCAGCGGCGATCTCGAGAACGACGACCAGGTGGCCATCGGCAACGGCGGCACGCTGCTCTCCTTCGCGGCGCTCGGCAACGAGACCAACGGCGTGATGGACTTCCTCGGCGCCACCGGTGCGCTGACCGCCGGGGCGGGCTCGGACATCACCAACACCGGCCGGTTCAACATCAACTCCGGCGTGGGCCAGACCGTGACGCTGACCACCAGCGGCGGGGGCAGCTTCACCAGCTCCGGCCTGATCGACATGGTCGACGGCGAGACCGCCGACCGCCTGGTGATCAACGGCGACGCGGTGCTGAACGGCGTGATCGGCATGGACGTCAACGTCTCCGGCGCGATGGTGGGCACCTCGCCCGCCGACACCGCCGACCAGGTCAACGTGACGGGCACCGCCACCGGCGCGCCGACGCTGGCGTTCTCCAACGTCAACGGCGTGTTCTCCAACGTCGCGGCGCCGATCGACCTGATCACCGCGGCCAGCACCGCCGGCGTCTCGGCCACCCAAACCGGCCTGCCGACCAACGGCGCCTTCGTCTACAACCTGCAGAACACCGGCACCGCGGTGCAGCTGACCGCGACGCCCAACCTCGCCTTCGGCGGCGTGGCCTCCGGCCTCGCGGCGACCCAGAGCCTGATCTCCACCGTGGTCAACCGGCCGTCCTCGGCGCTGGTGACCCCGCTGGTGGCCCCGGGCGACGATCCCTGCGCCATAGGCTCCTGGAGCCGGATCACCGGCGGGCGGGCCTCGGCCAGCCTGTCGACCTCGGCCGCGAGCCTGCCCGGCTCGCTGTCCAACCAGATCGACCTGCGCTACCGCGGCATCCAGATCGGCCTCGACCGGTCCTGCTCGGGCGGCTACTACAACGGCTGGGACCTGGCCTACGGCGCGATGCTCGGCACCAACGGCGGCGACACCTCCCTGCCGGTCAACTTCGGCGGCACCGTCACCACGCTCAGCACCGAGTTCGACCAGACCTTCGGCGGCCTCTACCTGAGCGCGGCCAAGGGCCAGTGGTTCGGCGACCTGTCGATCCGCGCCGACAAGACCACCTATTCCATCCAGGAGAGCAACAGCTTCGCCAACGGCGGTCTCGGCATCGAGACGCAGGACTTCGACAGCCGCGGCAAGACCGTCTCGGGCTCGCTCAGCTACTCGCACACGCTCAACGAACAGCTCGGCCTGCGCCTCGTGCCCACCGCCGGCTTCTCGTTCAGTCACATCGAGAGCGACAGCATCGCCATCGAGAACGATCCCTCCACCACGGCCGACAACGCCACCCTGCAGGTCGGCGACATCGACCAGCGGATCGGCTACCTCGGCGCAACCCTGGCCCGCACCCAGGTCGCGGAAAGCGGCACGGCGGCGACCACCTACTTCGTCACCGGAACCTACTTCAACGACTTCGGGGACGACCTCGACAGCACCTTCACCGTCGACAGCAACGGCTCCTCCCAGGTCCTCACATCCGAGACCCTGGCCGGCTTCGGAGAGCTCAGCTTCGGCTTCAACTACACCGCAATCCTCGACGCAGGCTCCGCCCTCCCGGCACGCCAGGTCGACGCATCCCTCCGTGCAGACACACGCTTCTCAGACAATCTCGACTCATGGGGCTTGACCGCACAGGTCAGACTGCAGTTCTGAGACCGGCGCAGGGGTCCGGTCCGCCGGGCCCCGCCGTCCGGGCACATCGACACGACAGGAAAAGGCCGGGACGTTCCGCACCATCCCGGCCTTTGCCATGCCTTCGGTCCGGGCGCCCTGCCCCGTCGTCTCTCAGCCCACCGGCTCCTTCGCCGGAAACGCGCGGTACGTCAGCCTGGCTGCGTCCATGCCCGCGTCCACATCGGACAGCTCCGCCTCCGTCTGCGCCTTCAGCCAGGCGTGATGCGGGGATTTCACGCAGACCGGGTCGGTGGCGTTCGGATCGCCCAGCAGACCCATGGCCTGGCACCGGCATCCGCCGTGGTCCCTGGTCTTGCGTTCGCACGATCGGCAGGGCTCCTGCATCCAGTCGGTACCGCGATACGCATTGAAGGCCTGCCCGCCGTACCAGATCTCCGGCAGCGGCCTGTCGCGCACGGAATCGAACCTGAGACCCGGGATGATCTGCGCCGCATGGCAGGGCAGCACCTGGCCGTCCGGCGCCACGTTCAGCCCCGACGATCCCCAGCCGCCCATGCATCGCTTGGGGTAGTCCTCGTGGTAGTCCGCCGGGACGTAGTCGATGACCAGCGTGCCTTTCAGCGCCGCGCGGGCCTCGGCCACGATGCGCGTCGCCTCACGCGCCTGTGCCCTGGTCGGCATCAGCTCGGTGCGGTTCTTCAGCGCCCAGCCGTGGAACTGCACGGTCGCGACTTCGATCCGCCGGGCGCCCATCTCGACAGCCATCTCGAGCGCACGCGGCAACTGGTGGAGGTTGTGGCGGTGCAGGACGGCGTTCAGGGTCAGCGGGAAGCCGATCTTGCCGATCCACGCCGCCACCTGCATCTTGCGGTCGAAGCCGCCGCGATAGCCGCCCACTGCATCCGCCATCTGCGCGGTCGTGCCCTGCAGGGACAACTGGACGTGGTCCAGCCCTGCCTCGTCCAGCGCCTGCAGCCGTTTTTCCGTCAGCCCGATGCCGGAGGTGATGAGGTTGGTGTAGAGCCCCGCGTCCCGTGCCGCCGCCACCAGGTCGACCAGATCGCGGCGGGAGGCCGGTTCCCCGCCCGAGAGGTGCAGTTGCAGGACGCCCATCTCCGCCGCCTCGCGGAAGACGCGGGCCCAGGTGGCGGTGTCCAGTTCCGCCTCCTGCCGCGCCAGCTCGACGGGGTTGGAGCAGTACGGGCAGGACAGCGGGCAGCGGTGCGTCAGCTCGGCCAGCATGGCGATGGGGGGTGCGATCTTCATGCCGGCTCCTTCAGGCCACTTCAAGGAAGCGGCGATCGCGCAGCGCCCCGAGGAAGCCCGCGCTGTCCCTGGCGATTTCCTCCGCGGGGGCGGCGTATTTCTCGGCCAGGCTGCGGGTGATCTGCTCGAAGGTGCGGCTGCCGTCGACCTCCGACAGCACCGCGTGGCCCACCATGTCGAGCATGATCGCCCGCTCCGGCGCCAGAAGCACCCAGCTGTCGCGCACCTCGTCGAAGTGCAGCCGCACGCCGCGCGGCAGGACGGGGATGTCGCCCGCCCCGATCATGACGCCTGCCGCAGCAGCTGTCCGGTGCCGGGCTGCCACGCGCCGGGCGGAATGCGCCGCGGCTCCACGTAGGCGCCCCACAGCGCGTCGAGCTGGGACCAGAGCACATCCGTCTTGAAGATCAGGGCCTTGGCCGCCATGTCCTGCTTTTCGGCGGTGTCCGCATGGTCCAGCACCCAAGCGAGCCCGAAGGCCACGTCCTTCGGCGCCTCCTTCAGCCGGTTGCGGAAATAGGACAGCGAGGAGTCGTCGGCGAAGGCGTAGTTCTTCAGCAGTCCCTCGATCCGGTTGGCGTGGATCTTGGGGGCGAAGAGTTCCGTGAGTGATGCCGCCACCGCTTCGAGCAGGGTCTTTTCGCGGACGAAACGGACGTAAGCGTCCACCGCGAATTTCGTTGCGGGCAAAACGCCCTCTGTCGTGGCGACGTAGTCGGGGTCCAGTCCCACCGCTTCCGCCAGCCGCAGCCACCGCCGTATGCCGCCCTCGTTCTCGGCGGTGCCGTCGTGGTCCTCCATCCGCGACCGCCAGGCGCGCCGCAGGGCGGGATCCTCCACCCGGGACATGAAGGCCGCGTCCTTCATCGGGATCGAGTGCTGGTAGTAGTAGCGGTTGATGACCCACGCCTGCACCTCTTCCATGGTGCACTGGCCGCCGTGCAGACGGTCGTGGAACGGATGCAGGTCGTGATAGCGCTCTGCCCCTATCTGGCGCAGCCGGGCTTCGAACGCTTCACGCGATTGCGGGGCTCTGGTCATAACGCGATCTCCATGCCGTCCTGGCCGATGGTCCAGCCACCGGACTGTGCCTCGGCGCGCTCCGCCGAGTCCGGTCGCAGGACCGGGTTGGTGTTGTTCATGTGAACGAAGACCTTGCGGCCCACGTCGAGGTCCCGGAACGCCGCGATGGAGCCGTCCTCGCCCGACATCGACATGTGGCCCATGCGCTTGCCGGTCTTGGCGCCAAGTCCCGCGCGCACCATCTCGTCGTCGCGCCAGAGCGTGCCGTCGAAGAACACGAGGTCTGCGCCCGCCAGACGTGCCCGCAGGTCGTCGTTCAGCACGGCGCAGCCGGGGATGTAGTAGACCCGCCGGTCGCCGCCGGTCAGGGCGACACCCACCGTGTTCTCTCCGATCTCGCCGGTCTCGACCGTCTCCCCTTCGAGGTAGAGCGGCACCTTGCCCGGCACCGGAAAAAGTTCCGCCATCAGCCCGGGGGCCAGCTCGAAAGGCGTCTCCAGCGCGATCGGTTCGCGGCTCACCACGTCGCGGTGCAGCGCGTCGAAGATCGGGTTGTCCTTCAACACCGCCTGGATCGTCTGCGTCGCGAACAGAGTGAAAGGCTGCATCTCGCGCAGGGTCAGAAGCCCCGCCACATGGTCGATGTCGCCATTCGTCACCAGCACCGAATGCAGAGGCAGGCTGCGCAGGCCGGTCGGATGCAGCGGGGCCGCGTCGGCCATCTGCTGCCGGATGTCAGGCGAAGCGTTGAGGATCGCCCAGTCGGTGCCGTTGCCGGTCACCGCCAGCGACGATTGCGTCTGACGCGGGATTTCGCCTGCCCGTGCAAGGGTGCAGTTCTCGCACCCGCAATTCCACTGCGGCAGGCCACCGCCCGCCGCAGCGCCTAGGATGAGTGCGCGAAACGCCATCGACAGCCTCCGCGCAAAGCGATCAGAACAGAACTTCGCGCTCTTCTTCGCCGTCCGGGCCGTACATGTTGATTTCCATACCGCACTCGATTTCGCGGATCTTCGGCTTGTTCCATGCCATGTCGGTGTCTCCTTGTCCTGACTTGGTCCAGTGGCTTCAGCCTGCACGAGACGCCCCGTTTCAGGCGATTCTTATAATCTAAGAACGGCACAGACGAAGGTCGCGGGTCCCGCCCTCACAGCAGCTCCAGAACCGCCTGCAGAACCCGCTCCGAGGCGGCGGGCAGCGGGCGGAACCGGTTGCGGATGATGAAGCACGGCGGCACGGAGATCGGTTCGGCGAGGTTCAGTGACGTGATCCCCAGCGCCGTCTGCCCCACTGTCAGCATCTGTGCCACCTCCATCGCCTGCGGCGCGATGGTGTCGGTGCCTTCCAGCAGCGACAGCACCACCAGCAGCGACGAGGAGTTGGTGATCCGCTGCGGCCCCCCAAGCCCCTGTTCATGGAAGGCGCGTTCCACCGCCTGCCGGATGGGCGACCCGATCTCCTGCACGACCCATTCGTATCCCTGCAGTTCCTCCAGCGTGACCTCTGTCCGCCCGGCCAGAGGATGAGCGGGCCGGACCAAGAGCGACACGATCTCGCTGCGCGCCGGATAAAGGCGGAAGTCGCGGCTGTCGTGCTCTGCCGGGAGGCGCGAGATCACGAAGTCGAAGCGTCCTTCCACCAGCCCGCGCACCAGTTCGGTCGACGGGCCCACCTCGATTGTCATCTCTATGTCGGGGGCCGCGGCCTTTACCCGGCGCACCGCGGGCACGATCAGGCCGACTGCCGGACCGGTGACCGCGCCGACACGCACCTGCCCCATCTCGCCCGTGGTGATGCGCCGTGCCTCGCGTTCCAGCGCGTCGTATTCCTCGAGGATGACCTGCGCGCGGCGGGACACGATCTCGCCTAGTGGAGTGGCCAGCATCCCCTTGGGATAACGGTCGAAAAGCGCCCCGCCCGCCCGCTGCTCGATCTCGTTGAGCATGCGCGACGCCGCCGGTTGCGACATGCCCGCCATCTGCGCCGCGCGCTGTAGCTGGCCAGTCTCCGCGATGCGCAGGATCAGGGTCAGCTGCGACGGTTTCAGACGATGCAGGACGTCCATTCCGACCTCATACCAGTATTGCTATGCAGATTAGCATAAATGGGAATTGAACGTTATGCACGTGCCCTGTTAGCTCTGCCGTGGGCACTCAACAGACCCGGCGCCAAAACAAAGATGCAGGCGCACACAGTGGAGGAACATCATGAAATTCAAGACAATCCTGGCTTCGGCCAGCGCCATTGCGCTGCTCGCATCCGCCGCACTGGCCGACGGCACCGTCGGCATCGCCATGCCCACGAAATCCTCCGCGCGCTGGATTTCCGACGGCGAATCCATGGTTCAGCAGTTCGAGGAAGCCGGCTACGAGACCGACCTGCAGTACGCCGAGGATGACATCCCGAACCAGCTGGCGCAGATCGAGAACATGATCACCAAGGGCGTCGACGTTCTGGTGATCGCCGCCATCGACGGCACCACCCTGTCGAACGCTCTGGAAAACGCGGCCGCCTCCGGCATCAAGGTCATCGCCTACGACCGCCTGATCCGCGACAGCGAGAACGTCGACTATTACGCCACCTTCGACAACTTCAAGGTCGGCGTGCAGCAGGCCACCACGCTGGTCGACGGCCTGAAAGAGCGTTTCCCGGACGTGCAGCCGTGGAACGTGGAGCTGTTCGGCGGCTCCCCGGACGACAACAACGCCTACTTCTTCTACGATGGCGCGATGTCCGTCCTGCAGCCGATGATCGACGACGGCTCGGTCGAGATCGTGTCGGGCCAGATGGGTATGGACACGGTCGGCACGCTGCGCTGGGACGGCGCGGTCGCTCAGGCCCGCATGGATAACCTGCTGTCCGCCAACTACACCGACAAGCAGGTCCATGGCGTGCTGTCGCCCTACGACGGTCTCTCCATCGGTATCCTGTCTTCGCTCAAGGGCGTGGGCTACGGTTCCGGCGACATGAAGATGCCGATCGTGACCGGTCAGGACGCAGAGGTCCCCTCCGTCAAGTCGATCCTCGCGGACGAACAGTACTCTACCATCTTCAAGGACACCCGCTCGCTGGCCGGTGTGACCGTGGGCATGGTCGACGCGCTGCTTGCCGGCGGCGAGCCGGAGATCAACGACACCTCGACCTACGACAACGGCGTGAAGGTCGTTCCCTCCTACCTGCTTGAGCCGCTCCCGGTGACCAAGGAGAACTGGGAAGAGCGTCTGATCGATACCGGTTACTACACTATGGACCAGATCAAGTAAGATCGCTCCCCCGGGCGGGCCTGTCCGGACGCTTCGTGCGGGCAGGCCACCTTTTCCCTCATGCAGGCCGCACGCCCGGGCGCACCGCCGTCCGCCTGCGGCGCATTGGAAGGCAGCCATGTCCGCACTTCTCGAAATGCGCGGGATCACCAAGACCTTTCCCGGCGTGAAGGCCCTCGACGAGGTCACGCTGACGGTCCGGAAAGGCGAGATCCACGCGCTCGTCGGCGAAAACGGCGCCGGCAAGTCGACCCTCATGAAGGTGCTCTCCGGCGTCTACCCCGTCGGTTCCTACGAGGGCGAGATCCACTACGACGGTGAGCTGGCCCAGTTCCGCGACATCTCGGACAGCGAGTCCCGGGGCATCATCATCATCCACCAGGAACTGGCTCTGGTCCCTCTGTTGTCGATCGCCGAGAACGTCTTTCTCGGCAACGAGCGCGCGAAGAACGGCGTGATCGACTGGAACGCGACGAACCGCAAGACCGGCGAGCTGCTGAAGAAGGTCGGCCTGCGCGAGGCCCCCACCACGATGGTGGACAAGCTGGGCGTCGGCAAGCAGCAGCTGGTGGAGATCGCCAAGGCGTTGTCCAAGGAGGTCCGCCTCCTGATCCTCGACGAGCCGACCGCGGCGCTGTCGGAATCCGACAGCCAGGCACTTCTGGACCTGATGCTGGAACTCAAGGCGCAGGGCGTCACGTCGATCATCATCAGCCACAAGCTGAACGAGGTCCGCCGCGTCGCCGACAGCGTGACCGTGATCCGCGACGGCTCGACCGTGTCGACCATGGACGCCAAGGCCCAGCCGATCACCGAGGCCGCCATCGTGCGCGACATGGTGGGCCGCGACATGGCGCACCGCTATCCTGAACGCACCCGCCGCGCGGGCGACATGCTGCTGGAAGTGTCCGACTGGAACGTCTGGCACGCCGAACACGCCGACCGCCAGGTGATCCACAACGCGCAGTTCAACGTGCGCGCGGGCGAAGTCGTGGGCATCGCCGGGCTCATGGGCTCGGGCCGCACCGAACTTGCCATGAGCATATTCGGCCGCAGCTACGGGCAGAACATCACCGGCACGGTGCGGATCAAGGGCAAGGAGGTCGACGTCTCGAAGATCGACCGCGCCATCGACGCAGGCCTCGCCTACGTGACCGAGGACCGCAAGAGCCTTGGCCTGATCCTCGAGGAACCGATCAGCCGCAACGTGACACTGGCGAACCTGCCGGGCGTGTCCTCTGGCGGCATCCTCAACGAGAACGAGGAGACGCAGGTCTCCGAGAAGTACCGCCGCGCGATGAACATCCGCACGCCCTCCGTCTTCCAGAAGGTGATGAACCTCTCGGGCGGGAACCAGCAGAAGGTGGTGCTGTCGAAGTGGCTTTTCGCGGGGCCGGAGGTGCTGATCCTCGACGAGCCCACGCGCGGCATCGACGTCGGCGCGAAATTCGAAATCTACGGAATCATCAACGATCTGAGCGCACAGGGCAAAGGGGTCCTCATGATCTCGTCCGAGATGCCCGAACTTCTGGGCATGTGCGACCGGATCTACGTGATGAACGAAGGCGAACTGGTGGGCGAGCTTGACGCCGCCGAGGCCAGCCAGGAGCGCATCATGTCGCTCATCGTGACGGAATAGGGAGACAGGGCATGGCTCTTGCAGAATCTCAGGACGCGGACGAGCGCAAGGGCGTCGGCGAATACCTCGCCGGGCACCTGCGCGAATACGGGCTGCTGTTCGCGCTTATCGCGATCATGGTCTTCTTCCAGGTCGTCACCGACGGCGTGCTGCTGAAACCGGTGAACATCACCAACCTGCTGCTGCAGAACAGTTATATCATCATCATGGCGCTTGGCATGCTGGTGGTCATCGTGTCGGGCAACATCGACCTCTCGGTGGGCTCGGTCATGGGCTTCATCGGGGCGCTGGCCGCCGTCATGATCGTCAACTGGGAGATCAACTGGCTGTTGACCATCGTGGTCTGCCTGGCCGTCGGCGGGCTGATCGGCGCGGCGCAGGGCTATTGGGTCGCCTACTGGAAGATCCCCTCCTTCATCGTCACGCTGGCAGGCATGCTGGTCTTCCGTGGCCTGTCGCTCTGGCTCCTCGAAGGGCAGTCGGTCGGCCCCTTCCCGCGTGAATTCCAGACCATCGCCAACGGCTTCGTGCCCGACCTCTTTCCGGCGGGTATCGGCGAAACGCTGGCCCCCCTCTTCGACGCCCGCAAGGTGAACGTGCTGGCGCTGCTGACCGGCGTTGCCGCCGCCGCATTCGTGGTCTGGTCGGGGATGCGCAAGCGCGCCCGCAACAAGGCCTACGGAGTCGAGGACGAACCGCGCAGCTTCTTCGTGGCGCGCACGGTCATCATCAGCGCCGCGCTGGTCTTCATCATGTACAAGCTGTCCACCTTCCGCGGTTTGCCCAACGTGCTGATCACCATGGGCGTACTGACGATCATCTACGCCTTCCTCACCGAACGCACCGTCATCGGGCGCCGTATCTACGCGCTCGGCGGCAACCAGAAAGCGGCGAAGCTTTCGGGGATCAAGACCGAACGGCTGACCTTCCTCGCCTTCCTCAACATGGGCATCCTCGCCGCCGCCGCAGGGCTGGTGTTCGCCGCCCGCCTCAACACCGCGACGCCGAAGGCCGGTTTCGCGCTGGAACTCGACGTGATCGCGGCGGTCTTCATCGGCGGCGCCTCCATGTCGGGCGGCGTGGGCAAGATCGTCGGTGCGGTCGTGGGCGCCTTCCTGATGGGTGTCCTCAACAACGGCATGTCGATCATGGGTATCGGCATCGACTATCAGCAGATGATCAAGGGTCTCGTGCTGCTCGCCGCCGTCATCTTCGACGTCTACAACAAATCCAGGCAGGGCTGAGTTATGAGTTTCAAACCGGCGGAATGGCCGCGCAGGCTGCGGTCCCAGGAATGGTACGGCGGGACCACCAAGGACGTGATCTACCACCGCGGCTGGCTGAAGAACCAGGGCTATCCCGAAGACCTCTTTGACGGCCGTCCGATCATCGGCGTCCTCAACACCTGGTCCGACCTGACGCCCTGCAACGGCCACCTGCGCGAACTGGCCGAGAAGGTGAAGGCGGGCATCTGGGAGGCCGGCGGCTTCCCGGTCGAGGTGCCGGTCTTCTCCGCGTCCGAGAACACCTTCCGCCCCACCGCGATGATGTTCCGCAACCTCGCCGCCCTGTCGATCGAGGAACAGATCAGGGGTCAGCCCATCGACGGCTGCGTGCTGATGGTCGGCTGCGACAAGACCACGCCGTCGCTCTTGATGGCCGCCGCCTCCTGCGACCTGCCCTCCATCGTCGTGACCGGCGGGCCGATGCTGAACGGCTGGTTCCAGGGTGAACGGGTCGGCGCGGGCACGCACCTCTGGCGGTTCTCCGAGGCCGTGAAGGCCGGAGAGATGACCCAGCAGGAATTCCTCGATGCCGAGGCCGCGGTGACCCGCTCCTCCGGCACCTGCAACACCATGGGCACGGCGTCCTCCATGGCGTCGATGGCGGAGGCGCTCGGCATGGCGCTCTCCGGCAACGCCGCGATCCCCGCCGTGGATTCCCGCCGCCGCGTGATGGCGCAGCTGTCGGGCCGCCGCATCGTGCAGATGGTCAAGGACGACCTGAAGCCGTCCGACATCCTGACCCGCGAGGCCTTCGAGAACGCGATCCGCTGCAACGGCGCGGTCGGCGGCTCTACCAACACCGTGGTGCATCTGCTCGCCATCGCGGGCCGTACCGGCGTCGACATCACGCTGGACGACTGGGACCGCTGCGGGCGCGATGTGGCGACGATCCTGAACCTGCAACCCTCCGGCAAGTACCTGATGGAGGAGTTCTTCTACGCGGGCGGCCTGCCGGTCGTCCTGAAACGGCTGGGCGAGGCCGACAAGCTGCACAAGGACGCGCTGACTGTCTCCGGCTCGACCATCTGGGAAGAGGTCAGGGACGCGAAGAACTGGAACGAGGACGTGATCCTGCCCGCCGACAAGCCGCTGACGGCGCAGGGCGGCATCGCCGTGCTGAAGGGCAACCTCGCGCCGAAGGGCGCCGTCCTGAAACCTTCCGCCGCCTCGCCGCACCTGATGCAGCACAGGGGCCGCGCCGTGGTCTTCGAAGACATCGATGACTACAAGGCGCAGATCAACGACGACGCGCTCGACATCGACGAGACCTGCATCATGGTCCTGAAGAACTGCGGGCCGAAGGGCTATCCCGGCATGGCCGAGGTCGGCAACATGGGACTTCCCCCCAAAGTGCTGAAGAAGGGCATCAAGGACATGATCCGCATATCGGACGCGCGCATGTCCGGCACCGCCTACGGCACCGTGATCCTGCACACGTCGCCCGAAGCCGCCGCCGGCGGTCCGCTGGCCGTGGTCCGCACCGGCGACATGATCGAGGTCGATGTGCCCGCCCGCCGTCTGCACCTCGAAATCAGCGACGAGGACCTCGCCGCCCGCCTGGCCGAGTGGACGCCGATCCACGAGCGGCCCGACAGCGGCTATGCCTGGCTCCACCAGCAACACGTGCAGGGCGCGGACACGGGCGCCGATCTCGACTTTCTCAAGGGCTGCCGCGGTGCGCCGGTCGGAAAGGACTCGCATTGATGGAGATCGCACTTGTCGGAATCGGGAAGATCGCGGTGGACCAGCACGTCCCCGCCATCTCGGACAACCCGGACTGGGAACTGGCGGCGACCGTATCGCGCCACGGCACGGTCGAGGGCGTTCCCGCCTACACCGACTTCGACCGGATGCTGGAGGAGCGGCCCGAGATCCGCGTCGTCTCCCTCTGCCTGCCGCCCGTGCCGCGCTTCGTCTACGCGCAGAAGGCGATCCTCGCCGGGCGCCACGTCATGCTGGAAAAGCCCCCGGGTGCCACGCTCTCGGAATGCCACGCGCTTGAGGCGCTCGCGCGCAAGCACCGCGTCTCGCTTTATGCCACGTGGCACTCCCGGCAGGCGGACAAGGTGGCGGCGGCGAAAGACTGGCTGCGCGACAAGCGGCTGCGCAAGCTGGCCATCCGCTGGCGCGAGGACGTGCGGCAATGGCATCCCGGGCAGGACTGGGTGTTCGAGGCCGGTGGCCTCGGCGTCTTCGATCCCGGCATCAACGCACTGTCGATCCTGACGGAGATCCTGCCCGTCCCCGTTCACCTGACTGGCGCCGAACTGCACTTTCCGGAAAACCGCGACACGCCCATCGCCGCGCAGTGCACCTTCCACCATCCGGCGGGTGCCGAGGTGACAATGGATCTCGACTGGCTGGAACCGGGCACGCCCACATGGACCATCGAGGCCGAGACCGACGCGGGTCACATGCTGCTGGAGAACGGCGGCGGCACTCTGGCCATCGACGGCCAGAGCCATGACGCCCTGCCCGGCCTCAGCGGCGAATACCCCCGGCTCTACGCGCAGATGGCGGAACTGGTCGGCAAGGGTGGCATCGACATGGACCTGTCCCCGCTGCGCCACGTGGCCGACGCCTTCCTGCTGGGCCGCCGCGTCGCCGCACCCGCGTTCGACTGGTGAGCGGCATGGAGACGACGCCCGACGGCACACCCCTGCACCGCGTGACCATCGCCAACGGCGGTGCCAAGGCCCGCATCATGAGCAGGGGCGCCAGCCTGACCGACTTCCGGCTGGAAGGCGTGGGCCACGCGCTGGTGCTCGGGTCCGACGACCTCGACGCCTACCTCGGCCCGATGCTGTACTACGGTGCCATCGTCGGCCCGGTGGCGAACCGCATCGCCAATGGTCGCATGACCGTCGCGGGCACCCCCTGCACCCTCGACCGCAACGAGAATGGCATCACCACGCTGCACGGCGGCGGCCAGGGATTCGGCCAGCGCAACTGGACCGTCACGCAGGCCACCGCCACCGAAGTCACCCTCTCCCTGCACCACCCGAACGGGCTTGGCGGTTTTCCCGGAAACATAGACGTGACCGTCCGCTACGCGCTGGACGACGCGGGCGCGCTCATCGTCGAGATCACCGGGCAAAGCGACCGCGAAACCGTCTTCAACCCGGCCTTCCACGGCTACTGGGCGCTCGACGGAACAGCGGATGTCGGCCATCACCGGATGACCATCCTCGCCGAACGTTACCTGCCCGTGGACGCGGCGATGATCCCCTGCGGCGCACCTGCCCCGATCGCAGGAACCATCTACGACTACCGGTCCGCGGCCACGCCCGATCCGGCGCTCGACCACAACTTCTGCCTCTCGGATGCGCGCACCGACATGCGCCCGGTCCTGACGCTCGAAACCGATCGCCTGCGCCTCGACCTCTCGACAACCGAGCCCGGCCTGCAGGTCTACACCGGGGCCACCATCGACACCGCGCCATTTCCCGGCCACGGCGGCGCGCCCTACACCCGCAACGCCGGGATCGCCATCGAGCCGCAGGTCTGGCCCGATGCGCCGAACCACCCCGATTATCCCTCGGCCGCGCTCCTGCCCGGCCAGACCTACCGACAAGTGTCGCGCTTTGCCGTGACCCGCAAAACGTGAAGGACCGATCATGAAAACGCCCCTTACCGGCATCCTGCCCGTCGCCCCGACCCCCTTCCACGCCGATGGCCGCATCGACCCGGAGGGCATGACCCGCGTCCTCGACTGCATGATCGACCAGGGTGTGGACGCGATCTGCATCCTCGCCAACTATTCCGAACAGTTCCTGCTGTCCGACGCCGAACGCGCCACCCTGACCAAGGTCAGCCTCGACCACGTCGCGGGCCGCGTCCCGGTGATCGTCACCGTCAGCCATTTCTCCACCGACGTGGTCGTGACGCGCGCAAAAGAGGCGCAGTCCCTCGGCGCGTCGATGCTGATGATGATGCCGCCCTACCACGGCGTGGGTCTTGTCCCCTCGCCCGATGGCATCTTCGAACACTTCGCAGCCGTCTCCGACGCGATCTCCATCCCGATCATGGTGCAGGACGCGCCGCTCTCCGGCGTCTCGCTGCCGGTGCCGCTCCTGGTGAAGATGGCGCAGGAGATCGAGAACGTTTCCTACTTCAAGATGGAAACCCCCTTCGCCGCCGACAAGCTCGCCCAGCTGATCGAGGCCGGTGGAGACCACATCGTCGGCCCCTTCGACGGCGAGGAAGCGGTGACGCTGCTGGCCGACCTCGACGCCGGCTGCACCGGCACGATGACCTCCGCGCTCCAGCCCGAGAAGATCCGCCCCATCGTCACCGAATATCTCGCGGGCAACCACGACGCGGCGCTCGAACGCTGGAAACTCTGCCTGCCGCTCATCAACCACGAAAACCGCCAGTGCGGCCTGCGCGCCACCAAGACGGTGATGATGGAGGGCGGCGTGATCGGCTCCGACTTCGTCCGCCATCCGCTGAAGCCGCTGTCCCCGCGCACCAAGGACCGGCTCATGTCCCTCGCCCGCGAACTCGACCTGATTGCGCTGAACTGGGGAAAGTGACCCGCCAGCGCGCCGCGCAGCCCTTCATCTTGGGGAAAATACCTCCGCCGGAGGCACCCCGAGGAGAAGGCCGCAGGCCGCCGACGAGATATCAGGCGCGCGCGTCAGCGCGCCCCTTCGGATCATCGCCCGAAACTCAGAGCCGCGGCATCCCCTTCGGGCCGATGATCCGCTTCTGCGCGGCGATGCGGAATGGTGCGTTCGGCGCGCCGTAGCCCTCGTAGCCGCCCTCGCGCTGCACCACTTCGAAGAACAGCCCGCCCGCGAAGGGGCGGCCGTAGAACTGGTAGAACGCGCCCGTGGCATCCTCGTCATAGAGGATGTGATGCGCCTTCATCGCCGCCAGCCGCTCGTCGGACAGGGTGAACCGCGCCGCGAGGTCGTCGTAGTAGTTGCCCGTCATCGGCAGCGGCTGGAACCCGGCGTCAGCCATGCGCGCCGCCGTGGCAAAGATGTCGTCGGTCGAAAAGGCCACGTGCTGTACAGCACCGCCGAAACTCTCCGCCAGGAATGACCCCGCGAGGGTCCGGTGCGTCTCGGCGCCGTTGAGGGTGATCCGCATGGCACCGTCCGGCGTCCGGATCGCCTGGCTGCGCACCAGCCCGTCCGGGTCGATCACGTCCACCATGGGCGCGCGGCCCATGTCGAAGATCGAGGTATAGAACAGCGCCCAGCTCAGCATCTCGTCGTAGTTCATCGTCTCGGCAACGTGGTCGATGCGGGTCAGGCCCGCCCCGCCCGTGGCCGTCTCGCCGGTGCCGGTGAACTCTACGTCCCAGACATCCGCCAGCCCGCTCGCCGCGTCGATGAAGTGCATCACCGACCCGCCCACGCTGCGGATCGCCGGGATCTCCAGCTCGCCCGGCCCCACCGGCTGCGAGAAGGGCGTCGCAGCCAGCGCCTCGGCCCGGGTCACGGTGTCAGCCGCACTGGCCACCTCCAGCCCGATATCGCAGATCGAGGTGCCGTGGAGCGTGTAGGCGGTGTCGGCGAACCCGGTCTCCTCGGCGTTCAGCACCACCCGGATGTCGCCCTGCTGCCAGAGCGCCAGCTTCTTCGCGATGTGATCGCCCACGTGCACGAAACCCATCGCCGCCAGCAGTCCGGCCAGCGCGTCGGCCTCTTTGCCGCGCGTCGCGAACTCGATGAAGGCCACGCCCTCCACCCGCACCGGGTCCGGCAGCTTGGGCACGCCGATGGCGATGTCCGGCTCCGTCTTGGCCACCCGGTCCATCAGCGCCACAAGAGAGCGGTATCCGTCGCGTGACAGCCCCTCGGCGCTGCCGCCGCGGAACTGGTCGTTGAAGATCTCGAGGCTGATCCAGTCGTTGTAGCCCGTCGCCGCCACCGCGCGCATGAAGTCGGCCACCGGCAGGTCGCCCTCGCCCGGCATGTTCCGGAAGTGGCGCGACCAGTAGAGCAGATCCATGTCGATCAGCGGCGCGTCGGCCAGCTGCACGAAGAAGATCTTGTCGCCGGGAATGCGCCGGATCGTCTCCGGATCGATCTTGCGCGACAGCGTGTGGAAACTGTCGAGGATAAGACCGATGTTGGGATGATCTGCCCGGCGGACCACCTCCCACGCATCGCGGTGGTCGTTGACGTGGCGGCCCCAGGCCAGCGCCTCGTAGCCTACGCGCACGCCCCGATCCGCCGCGATGGCGCCCAGCTCGGCAAAGTCGTCCGCCGCCCGGTCGATCCCGCCAAGCGCCTGCGGATGGCATGACGAACACATCAGCACCAGGTCGGTGCCCAGCTCCAGCATCGTGTCGAACTTGTGCTTGGCTCGGTCGAACGCCTTTTCACGCAGGCCGCCCGGCAGCCCTTCAAAGTCGCGGAACGGCTGGAACAGGGTGATCTCCAGCCCATGGTCCCGGATCATGTTGCCGATCTCGCGCGGCGAACCTTCGTCGGCAATGAAATCCTGTTCGAAGATCTCGATGCCCTTGAAACCCGCCTTGGCGATGGCGGCGAGCTTTTCCCGAAGGTTTCCAGATATCGACACGGTCGCGATAGAGGTCTTCATCAGCCGTCATCCCCATGCGGGCCCGGGCCCGCCGCTAGTGTTGGTTCCATGGCAGGGACGGTTGCCGCCCCCTACCGACCGACCGTTCCGGTCGGTGCGCCGCACGACACGCCTGCATTCGGAACACCGGCACGTCACCTTCGGCGGATCTCTCATCCGCACTCTGCACCCGTGGTGCGCCTTGCGGCAAGGTCCGTCCCGGCACGGCCCGTCCCGCGCCACCGCACGGATCAAAAGGCAGGCCAGTCATCGCAAGGCCCCCGTTCCCTGGGCCCCGGCAAGACACGGCGCATCGGCCAAGCGGCCGCCGCGCTGCATGTCGCGCCTGCGGGCCATCAATAGGAAATCCGGGCCACGTCGCGCAGTTCCTCCGCCGTCGTGGTGGGCAAGCCGAAGAACTCCAGATAGGCCGGGATCTGTTCGAACAGCATGTCCGTGCCCACCTGGAACCGGCAGCCGCGTTCGCGCGCGGCGGCGAGGAACGGCGTGATTTCCTGCGTCATCACCACCTCGCCCACGAAGGTCTCCGGCGCGATGCGCGAGACGTCCATCGGCAGCGGGTCGCCCGGCTTCATCCCCAGCGGTGTCGCGTTCACCACGATGTCGAACCCCTTGGGATCGTTGGACCCGGTCAGCACCCTGAGGTCGGGATAGTTCTCTTCCAGCCGTGCGGCGAGCCCGTTCATCATCGGCTCGAAACTGTCCGTCACCGCGATCTCCGACGCACCGGCCTTCGCCAGCGAGGCCGCAATGGCCGAGCCGACGCCACCCGCGCCCACGACCAGCACACGCTTGCCCGCGATCTCCTGCCCCTTGCGCAGCGCACCGCGCACAAAGCCCTCTCCGTCGAACATGTCGCCCTGAAGGCGTCCGTCCGCGCTCAGCCGCACCGCGTTGCACGACCCGGCGACCCGCGCCGTGGTGAGCACATCGTCCAGCAGGGCCACCGTCGTCACCTTGTGCGGCATGGTGACAAGCGCCCCGAGGATGTTAGACAGGCGGAAGACATGGTGCAGGAAGGACGGGTAGTCCTCTGCCTTGCAGCCCATCGGCACCACCACCGCGTCGATTCCCCGGCTCTCGAAGTACGGGTTGTAGATCAGCGGCGCCTTGAAGGACGTGGTGGGATACCCGAGGTGGGCGATCAGCTTGGTGTGTCCGGAAATCATCCTGTCAGCCTTTCTGCCGCGCCCTCACCCGTCGTAGCCCATGAGCCGCGGCAGGAAGAGCACGATGCCCGGGAAGAAGATCATCGCAAGGAGCGCCGCGACGAGCACCGCCAGGAACGGCAGCACCTCGGCGATGATGTCCCGCAGCGAGATGCCGGTGACCGCGTTGATCACGAACAGCAGGATGCCGTAGGGCGGCGTGATCAGGCCGATCATGCAGTTCACCACGATCACCACCCCGAAGTGCACGAGGTCGATGCCCAGCAGGTTGCAGGTCGGGATGAACAGCGGAACGATGACGAGGATGATCGTCGTGGCGTCCAGAAGGCAGCCCAGCAGCAGGATCAGCACGTTGACCGCCAGCAGGAACATCAACGGCGACACGTTCACATCGACAAGGTAGGCCGCCAGTGCCGAGGGGATGTTCTCCGACGCGACGATGTAGTTCAGGATCAGCGCGCCGCCGATCACGATGCCCACGGCGGCCGAGGACCGCGCGCTGTCCACCAGGATCGTGTAGAGCGTCTTCAGCTTCAGCGAGCGATAGAAGAACACGCTCAGCAGCAGCGCATAAGCGGCGGCGACGGCGGCTGCCTCGGTCGGTGTGGTGACGCCGCCGTAGATGCCGTAGAGCAGGATGGCCGGCATCAGCAGCGCCGGAAAGGCCCGGCCCGTGACCCGCGGCAGATCGCGCATCGGGATCGCCTCTTCGGTGGCAAAGCCGCGGCGGTGCGAGATCCAGAAGTTCATTGCCATCAGCACGCCGCCCATCATCAGGCCGGGCAGGATGCCGCCCAGGAACAGCGCCCCGATCGAGGCGTTGGAGACCAGCGCATAGAGGACCATGGGGATCGACGGCGGGATGATCGGCCCGATGGTGGCCGAGGCCGCGGTGATCGCCGCGGCATAACCCGCCGGGAACCGCCCGTCCTTGCGCATCATGTCGATGATGATCTTGCCGATGCCTGCCGCGTCCGCGACCGCAGACCCGGACATGCCGGAAAAGATAAGCGAGGCCATGACGTTGACGTGGCCCAGCCCGCCCTTGAAGCGGCCCACAGTCGCAATGCAGAAGTTCAGCAGCCGGTCCGAGATCGACCCGGCGTTCATGATGTTCGCCGCCACGATGAAGAGCGGCACGGCAAGCAGGAGGAAGCTCTGGTAGATGCCGTCGACCAGCGTCTTGCCCACGATCCCGATGGAGGAGCCCGCCGCCACCATGTAGGCCATGGAGGCCGTGAGGATCGCGTAGGCGATGGGCATGCCTATCCCCGCCATGAGGAACAGCGTGCCGATCATGATCGTCAGTTCGAGGCTCATTTCGCATCCTCCCCGAAGTGCGGTTCTTCCTGCGGCAGGATGTGGTTCTCGCGGTCGGCGCCGTGCCGCAGCACGTCGATGGCGCGCCAGGCGTAGCGCAGCCCCACGGCGGCGAGGAACAGGAAGTAGATCGAGTAGATCGGCAGCATCTTCACCGGGAGCGTGGCCGAGGACTTGATCCGCAGCAGCTTCATCCGGTCGTAGGTCGGCCCGATGGAGGACCAGAGTGCCACCACCAGCAGCACCGCGCCGATCAGCACCATGATCGTCCGCGCCCGGCGCCCGGCACCGTTGTAGAGGATGTCGAAGGTCACGTGATCGCTGTCACGCACCACGAAGGCGTTGCCCCAGAAGATCGTCCAGAGCCAGAGGACGAGGATGAACTCCACCGTCCAGCCAAAGTAGGCGGCGTCGATGAAACCGCCGGTAATCGACATGAACCACTCGGAGCCCACCGCGTATCGCACGATGATCTGCAGTATGAAGGTGCAGAAGATCGCTGCCATCATCAGCGCAGCGAAGCCTTCCGTCAGCCCACGGAAGATCCTTGTCACGGTCCGCATGGTGCCCCCTGAAAATTAGTGGCGCGGCGGCGTTACCGACCGCCGCGCCCTGGACGCAGGACGCCGGAGATATCCCGGCGTGCCTCCGGTCGATCCGGTCCGGCGCGGCGGCGGGCACCGCGCCGTGAAGTCCGGATCAGTTCCCCAGTGCGTTCACAGCGTCCAGAACGCCGTCCGGCCAGCTCGCGGCCATATCGCTTTCGAGGTATGCCTTCTGCACCGCCTCGCGGAACGCGGCGACATCGGGCTCGTAGACGTCCAGCCCCTGCTCTTTCAGGAAGGAAACCAGCTCATCTTCCTTGGCGAGCTGCGCGGCGCGGCCGGAGTCGGCTGCGGCCACGGCGGCCTCGGTGATCTGGGTCTGCTGCTCGGGCGTCAGGTTGTTGAAGGTCTCGGCCGACAGCGCGATGAAGTTCCAGTCAACTAGGTGCGAGGTCAGGGCGATCTGCTTGGTGACTTCGTAGAACTTCGCGTCCACGACGGTCGGCAGCGGGTTGTCCTGGCCATCCACGGCGCCGGTCTGCAGCGCGGTGTAGACCTCGGTGAAGGCCATCGGCGTCGGGTTCGCGCCCAGTGCGCGGCCGAGGAACTGCCATGCGTCCGAACCCGGCATCCGCAGGTTCACGCCGGACAGGTCAGCCGGGGTCTGCACATCAAGCTCGTCGCGGCTCTGGCGCAGGTTCACCTGACGGCGGCCAAGGTACATCGGCGCCAGCAGGACGACGCCCAGCTCTTCCTCGACCTTCTGCTTGAAGGGGTCCATCAGCGGGTCGTTGAACACGGCGACCTGGTGCTCGGCGCTCTGCAGGACATAGCCTGCAGCGAAGATCGACCATTCCGGGAAGAACGTGGCCAGTTCCTGCGCCGAGGTGATCGACATCTCGAGGTCGCCGGAGGCGATGGCCTCAAGCTCGGTCCCCTGCCCGAACAGCGTGCCGTTCCAGTGCGGCTCGAAGTTGGCGAAATCGGAAACTGCCGGACCGAAGACTTCGGTGAGCGCGATCGCGCGCTGGTCGGTCTCGGAGTTCACGCCCGACAGGCGAAGCTGCACCTTGTCCTGTGCGAATGCACCGGTGGCGGTTACGGCAAGTGCGGTGGCCGCTGCCAGAACGGCGCGGCGGCTCAGATTGAACGACATCGAAGATCCTCCCAAATTCGACCAGACCGGTATGCGCCTCCTGCGCATCCGAATCCATCGCTAACGGTGGTATCAACCGAAACCGATCCCGTAAACAGAAATCGATTTTAGATGCCGTGATCGTTTTTCCTTCCCAAATCCGTGAACGCTGATGTAAAGCCTATGGGACAGGAGGAGAGCATGTCGACAACGGAATGGGCCAGCCGGCCCAGGGGCAAGCCAACTATTGCCGGCCGGATCGAAGCCCGGCTGCGCCATGACATCCTGCACGGCACCCTCGCCCCCGGCAGCCGCCTCAGCCTCGACAAGCTGCGCGAGGAACTGGACGTGGGCCTTTCGCCCCTGCGCGAGGCGGTAACCCGTCTCGTCTCCGAGGGCCTCGTCGAAGTGGCCCCCCAGCGCGGCTACCACGTCGCCCCCATCTCCATCGCCAATTACACCGAGGTCGGCGCATTGCGTGCCGAACTCGAACCCTACGCTTTGCGCCTGTCGATTGCCAATGGCGGTCTCGACTGGGAAACCGATGTCATGGCCGCGCTTTACCGCGTGAACCACACCCAGCGCGACGCCAACGACGCCCGCAGCCGGGCCGAGTGGGAGGCCGCCAACAACGCCTTCCATCTTGCGCTGATCGCCCGTTGCGACATGCCCCTGCTGCTCAGGACCCACGCCATGCTGGTCGCCTTCAACGACCGCTACCGCAACATCTATTCCGAGGCGGTGACCGTGCAGCGCGACGTGGTCGAAGAGCATACCGCCATCGCCCAGGCCGCCGTCGCCCGCCGCGCCGACGAAGCCGCCGAGATACTGGAGCTTCACATCACCCGTTCGGTGGAGATACTGGTCGGCCACATCAAAAAAAATATGCTTCCCGAGGCCCCCGGCGCCTGACCTCCGCGGTCGCGCCTGCCCCGGGCCGTCCGGACCGCGTGCCATCCCCAAGGAGTTTCCCGAATGGACCTGCCAAAGAACCCCTTCAAGGCCGCGCTTCGCGCCGGTCAGCGCCAGATCGGCCTCTGGCACACCTTCGCGAACCCCGATGTGGCAGAGCTGATGGCGACCTGCGGCTACGACTGGATCCTGATGGACACCGAGCATTCGCCCGCCGGACCGGCCGAGGCGCTTGCCTTCCTGCGCACGGTCGCGCCGTACCCTGTCACCGGCGTGGTCCGACCGGCCTGGAATGACCCGGTCGAGATCAAGAAGATGCTCGACGTGGGCGCGCAGACGCTGCTGATCCCTTACGTGCAGACCCCGGAAGAGGCGCGCGCCGCCGTGGCCGCCGTCACATATCCGCCAAAGGGCATCCGTGGCGTGGCCGGTGTGACCCGCGCCACCCGCTACGGCTCCGTCGAGAAATACGCGGAGCGCGCCAACGAGGAAATCTGCCTGCTGGTGCAGGTGGAGACCCGCAGCGCACTGGAACAGATCGAGGAGATCGCTTCCGTCGAGGGCGTCGACGGCGTTTTCATCGGCCCCGCCGATCTGGCCGCCAGCTTCGGCTATCCTGGTCAGCCCTCGCATCCGGAGGTCAAGGCCGCGATCCTCGACGGGTTCGCCCGGCTGAAGAAGGTGGGCGTGCCCGGTGGCATCCTGTCGCTCGACGACGGCCTGCTGCGGGATTCGGCGGAGGCAGGCGCGCAGTTCCTCGCGGTGGAGATCGACAGTACGATGATCCGCAAGGCCGCGCTCGCCCGCCGCGCCGACTGGTCCTGAACACGCCGCCCAGCGGGAATGTCAGACACGCCAACGCCGCTCCCTGTCGGGGCGGCGTTATCCGTTAATCAACCGTGACCACATACACCACGAATAAAACGCCGCCCCGTCGAACTGCGGGGGCGGCGTCTGTCTCGTGTCAAACGGTCAGGTCAGCGGATCATTCGCCGCCCCAGGCCTCCGGGTAGTTCTCCATGCTCTCGCATCCGCACATCGCGTAGTGCAGCGGCGGCATCGCCGGGTTGACGTATTCCGAGAGGTTCTCCTCGGTGATCGCCGGTTGCGGCAGAACCCACTCCGGCCCGGGCAGCGCCTCGCCCTCGATCACCCGCGCGGCGGCGATGATCGCGGTGCGCCACTGGAACGTGGGATAGGTCGGTGCGATGGCCTTCAGGCCCTCGTCCTGCCACTTGCGCAGGAAGTCCTGCTGGTCTTCGCCCACGAACACCGGGATCTCGTACCCCGAGTCCTCGAATGCCTCGATGGCCGCCACGGCGGTCGCGCCCGCATCCATCCACACGGCGTCGATGTTGCCGCGCATCAGATAGTCCTCTACGATGGACTTGGTCTTCGCATTGTCGCCGTCGGTGAACTCCGCACCGACGATGTTCATGCCCGCCTCTTCGAGGATGCGGCGCCCGGCTGAATACCGGGTCTCCAGCACGTCCACGCCCGGCAGGATGCGCAGCATCAGCACGTCAGAGCCCTCTTCGAGCTGGCTCGCCACGAACTCCGCCCCCTGGATGCCGAAGCCGTAGCCGCCGACGGGATGGATGAAGGTCACCGGGCAGTCGGTGTTCACGCCGCGGTCGAAGACGATGACCGGCATCGCCTCGCAGGCACGTTCCACCGCGGGGGTCAGCGCCGCCGTGGTGTTCGGCGAGACGATCATCACGTCGCAGTTGCCGCCCGCCAGCAGGTCGTCGATGTCGGCGATCTGCTTGTCGTCGGACCCTTCCGCGTCCACATGCACGAAGTCACCGATCGACTCGTGGTTCAGCAGCTCCTGGTTCATGTTGGTGAAGCCCACGACCCGCCACGGGTTGTTGACCCCCGCGTTCGAGAAGCAGACCGTCGCCGGCGCCTCCAGTCCGAGGTCCGCTGTCTCGACCATGCTGTCGCCGATGTACTGCAGCCAGGGTTGATCCTCAGGGCCGCTCGGCGTTGCCTGAAGCTGCTCGCGCTGCTTGGCGAATTCCTCGGGGTCGTCAAAGTTCTGGGCGTGCACGGGCGCAAGGCTCAGCGCCAGGATGCCGGTTGCCGTCAGTAGCAGTCTCATTGTTTTTCCTCCCAGTCGGTTCGGCCCGCTCCCCGCAGGCCATCAGGTTCCCGTGCGTCTCCTCCGGTGCATCGCCAGCGCCACCGCCGCGATCAGGATCAGACCCTGCACCACCTGCCGGACGGGTTGCGGCAGGCCAAGGAAGTTCAGAAGCGTGAAGATGGCGGTCAGCGCAAGCGCCCCGCCAAGCGCGGCAGGCACGGAGCCGCGCCCGCCCAGCAGTTGCGCACCGCCAAGGACGGCGGCGGTGATCGCCTCCAGTTCGTAGCCGGAGCCCACGTCGATCGACACGCCCGCAAAGCCGCCGAGGAGGATCCCCGCGATGGCCGCCGATAGACCCGACAGCATGAAGGCCGTGATCCGCACTCGGTTGACCGGGACACCGGCCAGCCGCGCCGCGACCGGGTTGTCGCCGATGGCATGGACCATGCGCCCGAGGTTGGTCCGGTGCATGAGCCAGCCCAGCACCCCCACGACCACCACCAGCACGATGACCGACACCGGGATGAACCGCACCAGCGGCACGTCGCGGATCAGCTCCCTTCCGAAGAACCGGAAGGTGTCCGGCAGGTAGCCGCGCGGCGCCCCACCCGACCACATGAAGGCCAGTCCGTTCAGCGTGATCATCGTCCCCAGCGTGGCGATCAGCGACGGGACCCTGAGGAAACAGACGATGGCGCCGTTCACCGCACCCACACCCAGCCCCATGCACAGCATCAGCGGGATGACCCAGTAGGTCGCCGCCGGGTCGTTGTCTGTCAGCATCGACGACCCAACGACCACCAGCGTGATGAGCGAACCGACCGACAGGTCGAAGCCGCCCGAAACGATGACATAGACCTGCCCGGCGGCAAGGATCGCCAGCGGCGCGGCACGCTTGAGGAAGTTCATGTAGCCCGTGGGCTCCGCAAAGCCGGGGTTCATGAAGACGATGGCCACGATCAGCGCCGCCAGCAGGAACCACACCGGGTTGATCTGCGGCAGGCTGCGGCGGCGCTTGCGTCCGGGGCCCGTGGCGCTCTGGTCCGTCATGCGGCAATCCTCTTCGACCGGATGGCGTAGAAGGCGACGGCAGCGACGATGATGATCCCGCGCAGCACCTGCTTGGCGAAGCTGTCCACCCCGGCGATGTTGAAGGCGGAGTCGATCAGCGAGAAGATCAGCATTCCCGCCATCGTACCCCAGACCCCGCCGCGCCCGCCCGCCAGCACGGTGCCGCCGATCACCACCACCGCGATGCTCTCGAGGTCATATACCCCGTCCGCACCGATCCACGGCGCGCCCGACCGCAGGCGGCTGGCAAGGTAGAGCCCGGCGATGGCCGCGCAGACCGAACAGATGATATGGCTGGCCACGACGACACGTTCGGTCTTGATCCCGGCGAAGCGGGCCGCCTCCTCGTTGCCGCCCACGGCGTAGATGTCGGACCCGAACTTGGTGAACCGCAGCACCGCCCAGGCCAGCACCGCCATCAGCGCGAGGAAGATCAGCGCGAAGGGCACCGCGCCGATCTGGCCGTAGGCGAAGATCTGGAAAGCGGGCGGGACGCTGCCCGCGAAGTTCGACACGAAGGCCGACAGGCAGCCCTGGATGATCAGGCTCATGCCCAGCGTCGCGATCAGCGGATTGACCTTCAGGCGGCTGACCACCAGCCCGTTGAGCAGCCCCACCAGCGCGCCCAGCAGCAGCGCGGCCAAGACGGCGGGCAGGATCATCGCGGGCGAGCCGTCCATCACCACCGACGCCAGCACCGCCGTCGCCGAGATCAGGCTCGCCACGCTCAGGTCGATGGAGGCGACGAGGATGGTGAAGGTCTGCCCGATGGCCGTGATCCCCAGCGCGATGGACCGCCCGAGGATCGCGATCAGGTTGCCGAAGGACAGGTACTGCGTCTGGTCCGTCACGACCGCCACGATCACGTAGATCACGAAGGCGCCGACCAGCAGGATCAGCGGCGCCCACCGTTCGAAACGGAAACCCGTGCGGGCCGGAGGGGCGTCGCTTGCAAGGCTCATGCCGCACGCTCCCCGCCGACGGTCTCTCCGGTCGCGGCGTGCATGATCGCCTGCTCGGAGGGTCCGTGGGCGAACTCGGCGGCGATCCGGCCCTCCTGCATGACGAGGATGCGGTCGGCGGCGCCGATCACCTCCGGCAGGTCCGACGAGATCATCAGGATCCCCGCCCCGCCGCGCGCCAGTTCGCGCATCAGGTGGTAGATGCCCGCCTTGGCGTTCACGTCGATGCCGCGCGTCGGTTCGATGAAGATCAGCAGCTTCGGGCGCATCGACAGCCAGCGCGCGACGATGGCCTTCTGCTGGTTGCCGCCGGACAGTGCGCGGATGTCCTGATCGTAAGAGGCGGCGCGGATTTCCATCCGGTCGAGCAGGTCGTCGATCCCCTTCAGGTCCGCCTGCCGGGTGCGCTTGTGGCTCGACCAGAGGGGCGCGAAGGCGCGCGGCGTCAGCATCGCGTTGTCGCGGACCGACTGCATCAGCACCAGCCCCTCGCTCTTGCGGTCGCCGGGCAACAGGCCGACACCGGCCTCGATGGCCTCACGCGGCGAACGGAACGCCACCCTCTTGCCTGCCAGCGTCACCTCGCCCTGCTCGAACGGCTCCTGCCCGAAAAGCGCCAGGGCCAGCGCGACGCGACCCGCGCCCTGGATACCGGCCAGCCCCACGATCTCGCCTGCGCGGACGGTCAGGTCGATGTCGTGCAGCACCGCGTTGGAGCCACCCGAGACCGTCAGCACCGGCGCGCCGATCTCCGCCTCGGTGGCGGGCGGGGCATAGAAATCCTCGATGTCGCGGCCGACCATGGCGTGCACGATCGCATCCGGCGCAGGCACCGTATCGAACCGCGCGGCGACCTCCCCGTCCTTCAGCACGGTGACCCGGTCGGCCAGCCGCGTGATCTCGCGCATGCGGTGGGTGATGTAGATCACCGCCACGCCCCTCTCCCGCAGGCGGTCGACGGTGGCGAAGAGCTCCTCGCATTCCGCCTCGTTCAGCGCGGCGGTGGGTTCGTCCATGACGATGACCCGCGCGTCGTAGGACACGGCCTTGGCGATCTCGACCATCTGCTGCGTCGCCACGTCGAGCGTGCCGACCGTCCGGTCCGGGTCGATCCGCCCGCCGGTGGCAAAGAGGTCCAGCACCTTGCGGGTTTCGCGGCGCATCTTCGCCTCGTCGATCAGGCCGAACCGCCCGCGCGGCTCCCGCCCGAGGAAGAGGTTCTGCGCCACCGTCCTCTCGGGCAGCAGCGAAAACTCCTGGTAGATTACCGCGATCCCGGCGCGCAGCGACTCCACCGGATGCAGGAAATGCACCGGAGTGCCGCCCAGCCGGACTTCGCCCGCATCCGCATGGTAGACGCCCGACAGGATCTTGATGAGCGTCGACTTGCCCGCCCCGTTCTCGCCTACGAGCGCCTGCACCTCGCCCGCGCGCACGTCGAAACTGACGTCCGACAGCGCCTTCACGCCCGGGAAGGTCTTGGTGATGCCCTTCATCTCGATGACGGGGTCGGTCATGCGGCCTCCCACGTCCTGCGGATGAAGTCGTGCGACTCCGAGAACAGCGTCTCGACATCCGGGAACAGCGGGCGCCAGACCCGCGTCGCGGCGGCCAGTTCCGGCACGCCTGCGCCGAAGGCCTCCAACACCACCGGGCCGTCGAAGCCCGTCTCCTTCGCGGTGCGGAACACGGTGGCAAAGTCGATCTGCCCGCGCCCCGGAATGCCCCGGTCGTTCTCCGAGACATGCAGCACGTGCATAGCTTCGCCCAGCATACGGATCGCGCCCGCCTGGTCATGCTCCTCGATATTGGCGTGGAAGGTGTCGTACATGATGCCGAACGCCGGGTGCCCGACCGCATCCACGTAGGCGCGCGCCTGCTCCATGGTGTTCAGGAAGTAGGTCTCGAACCGGTTCAGGTGCTCCAGCGCCAGCACGTAGCCGTTGCGTCCGGCGCGTTCGGCCATGGCGCGGTGCGCCTCCGCCCCGCGGGCGATCTCTGCCTCGGTCGGGCCCTCGCCGGTGAAATGCGCCATCGGCGCGTGAAACGGCCCGCCGACCGTCTCGGACCCCAGCGCCTCCGCGCAGTCCTGTATCCAAGACAGATGGTCCAGCCCGCGCCGGCGCACCGCCGGATCGTCGGACAAGGGGTTCGCGTCGGGATCCGGCACGATGGAGGTCTGCGCGCGGCCCAGACCCAGCCCCGCCAGCCGCTCGCCCAGCCAGGCGTAGTGCGACGGGTCGCCATGCATCACCGGCACCTCGACATGGTCATAGCCGATCTCCGCGATCCGTTCGATCAGCGGCAGGTGGCTCTCGTCGATGTGCCCGCCGAGGCAAAGGAGGTTGATCCCGAGCTTCATGGCGTCACCCACGCGCTGTCGTCCCGCGCCGAGCGCAGGCAGGCGTCGATGAAGCGCATCCCGTCCAGCCCGTCCTCGATGGTCGGATACAGCAGGTCGCCCGGCACGTCCTGTCCGGCGCGGCGGGCGTGGATTGCCCGCGCCGCTTCGGAATAGATCGTGGCAAACGCCTCCAGGTAGCCTTCCGGGTGCCCGCCCGGCACGCGGCTGACGGCGGCATTGGCTTCCGTAGCGCCCGCGCCGTTGCGGGTCAGCAGGCGCTTCGGCTCTCCCAGCGGCGTGTACCACAGGTAATTCGGGTCTTCCTGGCACCACTCCAGCCCGCCGCGCTCTCCGTAGATCCGCAGTTTCAGCGCGTTCTCGTTGCCGGGCGCGACCTGGCTGCACCAGAGCATCCCCTTCGCCCCGCCCTTCCAGCGCAGCATGACGTGGGCGTTGTCGTCCAGCGTGCGGCCCGATCCAAAGGCATGCAGGTCGGCGGCCAGACGGTCGACCGTCAGACCCGACACGAAACAGGCGAGGTTGTAGGCGTGGGTGCCGATGTCCCCGATCGACCCGCCGCCGCCGGAGCGCGCCGGGTCCATCCGCCATTCGGCCTGCTTGTCCTCGGCCTCGCCCGCCATCCAGTCCTGCACGTATTCGACCTGCACCAGCCGCAGCGTGCCCAGCGTGCCCTCTGCCACCATCTGCCGCGCCTGCCGCACCACCGGGTAGCCGGTGTAATTGTGGGTCAGCACGAAGAGCGCGCCCGACGCCCGCGCCACCGCTGCCAGTTCCTCGGCATCGGGCAGCGTGGAGGTCAGGGGCTTGTCGCAGATCACGTGGATGCCGCGTTCCAGAAAGGCCTTCGCTGCCGGGGCGTGCACGTGGTTCGGCGTCACGATGGCCACCGCCTCGATGCCGTCCGCCCTGCCCGCCTCGGCCTCTGCCATCTCCTCGAAACTGCCGTAGCTGCGCGGCAGGCCAAGCGCCTCCGCGCTGGCATGGGCCTTCTCCGGGGTGGCGCTGAGCGCCCCGGCCACCAGATCGTAATGCCCGTCGATGCGGGCGGCGATGCGGTGAACGGCCCCGATGAAGGCGTCCGCACCGCCCCCGACCATCCCCAGCCTGATCGGCGCCTCGGCCATCCTTAGCCCTCCAGTCCCAGCATCCGGCGGTTGGCAGCGTCATCCGCCCCGCCGTCCGCGAAATCGTCGAAGGCACGCTCCGTCACGCGGATGATGTGGTCGCGGACAAAGGCCGCCCCCTCGCGCGCCCCGTCCTCGGGGTGTTTCAGCGCGCATTCCCATTCCACCACGGCCCAGCCGTCGAACCCCTGCGCCGTCAGCTTCGAGAAGATGGCCCCGAAATCGACCTGCCCATCGCCGAGGCTGCGGAACCGGCCCGCGCGGTCGACCCACGACTGGAACCCGCCATAGACCCCCTGCTTGGCGGTCGGCGTGAACTCCGCATCCTTGACGTGGAACATGCCGATCCGCTCGGCGTAGGTGTCCAGATGCGCCACGTAGTCGAGGCATTGCAGCACGTAATGCGACGGATCATACAGCATCCGCGCACGGCCATGGCCGTTCACCCGCTCAAGGAACATCTCGAAGCTGATGCCGTCGTGCAGATCCTCGCCCGGGTGGATTTCGTAACAGATGTCGACGCCGCAATCCTCGGCATGGTCCAGCAGCGGACGCCAGCGCGCCGCCAATTCGTCAAAGGCCGCCTCCACCAGACCGGCCGGACGCTGCGGCCAAGGGTAGACATAGGGCCAGGCCAACGCGCCGGAGAACGCCCCCAGCGCCGTCAGCCCGAGGTTCTGCGACGCCGTCAGCGCCATCCTGACCTGATCCACCGCCCAGGCCTGCCGCGCCTTGGGGTTGCCCCGCACGGACCCGTCGGCAAAGCCGTCGAAGGCGATGTCATAGGCGGGATGGACAGCCACAAGCTGGCCCTGCAGGTGGGCCGACAGCTCCGTCACCGTGATGCCGTTCTCTGCCGCGCGGCCCTTGAAGGTGTCGCAATAGTCCCGTGATTCCGCCGCCTTGGCGAGGTCGAAGAGCCGCTTGTCCCAGCTGGGCACCTGCACCCCTTCGTAGCCGCAATCGGCCGCCCACTTCGTGATGCCGTCCCAGTCGTTGAACGGGCGTTCGTCCGACGCGAACTGCGCCAGGAAAAGGGCCGGACCCTTGATCGTCTTCATGTTTCCTCCCGCCGCCGCGACAAGATTCGCGGCGTCCTCCCGGTGGCCATGAAAACGATTACATCAAAGCGTGACGCAAATTGCAAATGTAAATGTAATCGATTAATCAAATGACGTTATCGAAGGGGACCTCATGGCTGGCAGAGTGCGTATCGTCGATGTTGCATCGCTGGCCGGGGTGTCGACGGCGACCGTCAGCCGCGCCCTCTCCTCCCCGGAAACCGTCGGACAGGAAACCCGGCAGCGGGTCATGGACGCCGTCCGCGCCACCGGCTACCGGATCAACTCCGCCGCCCGCGACCTGAGGCAGCGCCGCGCCCGCTCCGTCCTGATCCTCGCGCCGAACCTCGCCAACACCTACTTCAGCCGGATCTTCGCGGCGATACAGGAAGAGGCCAGTTCCGTCGGGCTGACCGTGCAGATCTCCGACAGCCGCATCGGCCGGGACAAGCTTGTCTCGCTCGGCTACGACGGGCGCGCAGACGGCATCGTGCTGCTCGACGGCACCATCGACCCCAAGGTCGTCAACGGCTGGAACCTGCCGCTGATCCAGCTCAGCGAATGGAACGACGCCTATGACGCGCCGCGCCTCGTGCTCGACAACCCCGGCGCCGCGCGGCTGGCCGTCGACCACCTGGCGAAGCTCGGCCACCGCAGGCTGCTGCACGTCAGCGGGCCGGAGGACAACATTCTCGCCCAGACCCGGCGCGACGGCTTCCTCTCTGCCACCGGCGAACTGGGGTTGAAGCCGCAGGTCCTGCAGGGCGATTTCACACTTTCCTCGGGGACGGAGGCCGCCCGGCGCTGGTCCGACCTCCCCCGCCGACCCACCGGCGTCTTCTGCGCGTCGGACGAATGCGCCTGGGGTTTCATCTCCGAATGCGTGCGGCTGGGGTTCTCCGTGCCGGGGGACGTCAGCGTGGTGGGCTTCGACGACATCGACTTTGCCGCGCATTTCCTGCCCGCGCTGACCACCCTGCGCCAGCCCCGCGAAGAGATGGGCCGCACCGCCGCCCGCCAGATCATCCGCATGATCGCGGGCAGTGCGGCAGAGGGCGGACAGGATGACGACATGCCCGGCGAACTCATCGTCCCGAAGCTGGTCGTCCGCTCCACCACCGGCCCCGCCGCCGGCTGAGCGCCGCACGATCCGGCCTCCGCCGCACGCCGCAAGGGCAACGGCGCGGGATCAACCGGAACCGTTGGCACTTCCCTCGATACCCCCTACCGCCAGGACACCCCCTCGGACCTACCGGCCTTTTTGGCCGCAGCCGACACCCAAGGAACCCGCCGCGCGGCCGGGAGCCGTCGAGCCCTGACCGATGCGACCAATGTTTGCGCAAACCCCACGCCGGAACCTCTTGACGCCATTTTGTATGCACGCGTATACAAGCGCATGCAAAATGGGACGGAGACCGGGATGACCACTGAAGATGACAACACCCCGCAGGGCAACGCCGCCTATGCCCGCCTGCTGACCGAGCTGCGCGAAGGCCGGTTGAACCCCGGCGACCGTCTGCGCGAGACAGAGCTGGCTGAACGGCTTGGCATGTCCCGCACCCCGGTCCGCGAGGCGATCCGCCAGCTCGAGGCCGACGGCATCGTAACCCATGTCCCCCGTCAGGGCGCGACGATCCGGACGCTGGATTACGCGGAGGTCATGGAGCTTTACGAGATGCGCGCCGTGCTCGAAGGCACCGCCGCGCGGCTGGCGGCACGGGCGGCCTCGGATATCGAGATCGAGGAGCTGATCGACATGAACCAGCAGATGGCGCAGCTGGGCAACGCGCCGGAGGCCTTCGTTCTGAACCGCCAGTTCCATGCCGCGCTGCTCGACGCCGCCAAGAACCGCTTCCTCGCGCGGTCGATCCACACGCTGCAGAAGGCGCTGATGATCCTTGGCCCCACGACGCTGACCGAACCGGACCGCGCCGCCAAGGCGGTGGAGGAACACTTCGGCGTGCTCGACGCGATCAAGGCCCGCGAAGGCGCCCTGGCCGAAGCCGCCATGCGCGCCCACATCGAGGCGGCCCAGAGGGTGCGCGTGCGTGCCCTCCGCGCCCTGCCCGACCGCACCCCCGGCTTTGACGGAGACCTCCTGTGACCCGGACCGAGGACACCCCTGACATCGTCGTCATCGGTGGCGGCAATGCGGCGCTCTGTGCTGCCATCACCGCGGCCGAGGCGGGCGCCCGCGTGCTGATCCTCGAATCCGCGCCGAAACCCTACCGCGGCGGCAACTCGCGCCACACCCGCAACTTCCGCTGCATGCACCACGGTCCGCTGGGCCCTCTGGTCGACAGCTACACGGAAGAGGAATACCTCGCCGACCTGCTGAAGGTCACCGGCGGCAAGACCGATGAGCATCTGGCCCGCCTCGCCATCCGCACCTCGGAGGACTGCCTGCCCTGGATGGAGGCCCACGGCGTCCGCTTCCAGCCGTCCCTCTCGGGCACGCTGTCTTTGGCGCGCACCAATGCCTTCTTCCTCGGTGGCGGCAAGGGGCTGGTCAACGCCTACTACCGCACCGCCGAACGTCTCGGCGTGCAGGTCAGATACGAGGCCGCGGTCACCCACCTCGACCTCGACGACAACCGCATCGCCTTCGTCGACTACACGCAAAACGGCGAGACCCGCCGCGTCACGCCGAAATCCGTCGTCGTGGCCTCCGGCGGGTTCCAGGCCGACACCGACTGGCTCGCCCGCGCCTGGGGGCCCGCGGCGAAGAACTTCCTGATCCGGGGCACGCCATACAACCGCGGTGTGGTGCTGGCGGACCTGCTGCATCAGGGCATCGAACAGGTGGGCGACCCGACACAATGCCATGCCGTGGCCATCGACGGCCGCGCGCCCAAGTTCGACGGCGGCATCGTCACGCGGCTCGATTGCGTGCCCTTCTCCATCGTGGTCAACAAGGACGCGCGGCGGTTCTACGACGAGGGCGAGGACGTCTGGCCCAAGCGTTACGCGATCTGGGGCCGGCTGGTGGCCGCGCAACCCGATCAGGTGGGCTATGTCATCATCGACGCCAAGTCGCTGAACCTGTTCATGCCGTCGGTCTTCCCGCCGATCAAGGCGGACACGCTGGAGGAACTGGCGCAGAAGATGGAGCTGCCCGCCGACGCGCTGGCGCAGACCGTGGCAGAGTTCAACGCCGCCTGCGGCGACACGTCTGCCTTTCACCCCACCGAGCTCGACGGCGTGTCGACCACCGGGATCACGCCGCCCAAGACCAACTGGGCGCGCCCCATCACCGAACCGCCGTTCTACGGCTACTCGCTCAGGACCGGCGTGACCTTCACCTATCTCGGGCTGAAGGTCGACGAGAACGCGCAATGCGCCATCGGCAACCGCCCTGTCACCAACCTCTGGGCCGCGGGCGAAACCATGGCCGGGTCGATCCTCGGCCAGGGCTACCTCGCCGGTTTCGGCATGACCATCGGCACCGTCTTCGGACGCATCGCAGGCAAGGAGGCCGCCGCCCATGCAAACTGATCTGCTCCAGGAAGCCCGCCGCCAGGCCGAGATCTGCAATGCCTGCCGCTATTGCGAGGGCTATTGTTCGGTGTTCCCGGCACTGCACGCCGAGCGCGCCTTCAGCGACGGCGACCTCACGCAACTGGCGAACCTCTGCCACAACTGCCGCGGCTGCTACTACGCCTGCCAGTACACCGCCCCGCACGAGTTCGACCTCAACCTGCCGCAGGCGCTGGCCAATGTCCGGCAGGACAGCTGGGAAGACCTCGCCTTCCCGCAGGCGGCAGGCCGGGCGTTCCAGAAGAACGGCGTCGCCATCGCCGTGGCGACCGTGATCGGCTTCGCACTCCTGTTCTGGGCGGCACGCGCGCTGGCGGCGCAGGGCGGCGAAGGCTTCTATGCCGTGCTGTCGCACAACGCGATGGTGGCGATCTTTCTGCCCGCCTTCCTCTTTCCACTGGTCAGCATCGCCATCAGCCTCCGCCGTTACTGGCAGCGGGTCGGCGCCGGGCCGTTCCGGACCGCACATCTGGTCAAGGCTTTAAAGCAGGCCGGCAACATGAAGAACCTCAAGGGTGGACACGGCGACGGCTGCAACTTCGAGGACGAGGACCGCTTTTCCCACACCCGCCGGATGGCGCATCAGGCGGTGATGTACGGCTTCCTGCTGTGTTTCGCCTCGACCAGCGTCGCCACGGTGATGCACTACGCGCTCGACATGCCCGCGCCTTACGGCATCTTCTCCCTGCCGAAACTGCTAGGGATCTCGGGCGGTCTCCTGATGGTGCTGGGCTGCGCCGAGATGATCCGGCTGAAGCTTCGATCCGACCGGGCGCTCGGCGCGACGCAGGCCTTCGGGGGAGAGGTCGCCTTCGTCGGGCTCCTGGGTTTCGTGGGCCTCAGCGGCCTGCTGCTCTACGCCCTGGGTCAGACCGGCGCGATGCCGCTCCTGCTGGTCCTGCACCTCGGCGCGGTCTTGGCCTTCTTCCTGCTGACCCCGTTCACCAAGATGGCCCACGGGTTCTATCGTCTCACCGCCCTCGTCGTCGACGCGCAGCGTTGAGGCCCGGCGCGCCTTCAGCCACCCCAGCACACCCCCGGCGGGGCTCCCCATCCGAAGCGATAGCCCGGAGCCCCGTATCATGTTGCCCGGCACGGCTTTCGGCGAGCCCAGTAAAACCGCTCGCTGCCGTCCAGAGACAGGCCGGTTGGCCCGCAGGGGGGCGCGCATGAATGTCGGTGTGCGGCCCGAAGCACCGAAAGTCACCCCAACATCAAGGCATGGCCAGACCCGACGTGTCGGCACGAGGAGCGTATGCCTACACTTCGCCCCGCATGGCGCGCGACAGGCGCCGTATGCGGATTGCGCGGTTGAGTTCGCCGCCAAAGATCAGAACAAGCGCCGCCAGATACAGGAAGTAGAGCGCCGCGATGATCCCCGCGAGGCCGCCGTAATAGCTCGCGTACGTGGCGAAATGTCCGAGGTAGAACGAGAACGCCACGGTCAGCGTGATCCATGCGCCGACCGTGAACAGCACGCCGGGGTAGATCGACGAGAACCGCGTGCGCCGGGCGGGCAGGAAGACATGCGCCAGAAACAGCGACGAGACGAGGATGAGGGCAGCCGCCGGATACCGCACGAAGCGCACCGTGACAGAGGCCGGATCGAACCCGGGAAACAGGACGTGCAGCCACGACCCGGCGCGCGGGGCCAGCACGAGAAGATATCCGACCAGCACCAGCACCAGACTGGCGATCACCACCATCAGGGCCATCAAGGGATAGAGGACGTACCACGCCCGGGTCTCGCGCACCCCGTAGGCACGGTTGAGCCCCATCCGGACGCCATCGACTCCGCCGAGGGCGAACCATACGGTCAGCAGGATGCCGACCGACAGGACACCGCCGCGCTGGACCGTCATCACCTGCCGCACCTCCGCGACGATCGGTTCGATCAGCGTGGGCGGGACGATGCCGATGAGAAACGAGATGAGGTCTTCGGCCATGCTCTGATTGCCGACGAAGGCGGTCAGCGACGACGTGAAGATCAGGAACGGGAAGACAGCCAGAAGCACCCGGAAGGCCACGTTCCCGGCCAGCCCGAAGGCATCGTCGCTCCAAAGCCGCAAACCGGCCTCGCGCATAACCCCCCAAACGGCGCGCCAACCGGTCCCGCGCAGCAGGCCTTCGGGGTTGTCGGTGACGATACCGTGGGTGATGACGGCGTCCCGACCCGCTTCGGTCGGCGTACGTTCAGCCATGCGGCGTCCTTCTCTTCTGGCCGGGTGTCTGCCCCTGTTGCGATGGGCGGGCCGAGGCACCTTCCGCCAAAGCACGTCGGGATGCCAGCATTGGATCAGGATGCCCCCACCCGCAATCCGAGATGTATCGGACTTTCGCCCGGCATCCAGACAGGGCGGGATTTCCGATGCGAATGACCGTTCAGGTGCGGACACGCTGCGTCACCTGTCACCTCGTCGGGGAACGGCTGGGGAACGGCAACTGAGCAATTCACCAAACGAGTCCAAAGGAGGCGCGGGCCAATGCCGGTTCAGTCCACCGCCACGCCACCAGGCAATCCGCGTTGACAGCTTTCAGGCCGGTGATACTGCTTGCTTATCTGTATTCTCAGGACATCTGACGCATGACACGCTTAACCATTGCCCGGGCAGCCCTTCTTTGCGGTGCGGCCCTCTGCGGTTCTTCTTCTGCCATGGCCGACGAGGCCGCCCCCAAGCTCGGCCCCAATGCCACGCCGCTCCCCGCCGAAACGGACTATCTGCGGCAGAGCCCTGCCCCGGATTACTGGGCGTTCTCCGCATTCGTGAAACCTCAGTTCACCACGTCGGCCTGTTCGATTGCCTCTGTTACCGCCGCCGTCAACGGCTTGCGCGGCCTCCCGGCACATGCCGAGGATACCGTGCTGACCCAACCAGCTTTGCTTGAGCAACTGGGCGATGCCACATGGGCCGGACTTTCGGCAGAGGGCGGCGACGGGGTGACCTTCGACCAGTTGGCGGAGTTCACCGGCAAGACGCTCACGGCCCTTGAGATGACCGATTACCAAGTGGAGACGTTCAAGCCCGCCACCGCCGATGATGCCACTCTTGCACAATTGCGCGCCATTCTGGCCGCCAATGAGGAAACCGCGGAAGATGTGCTGCTGCTCTACTTCAACCAGGGCGTGATCACCGGCGACTGGGACGGGCCGCATGTCTCGCTGATCGGGGCCTACAACGCCGCCGAAGACCGGGTGCTGATCCTCGAGGTGGATCAGGAATGGTACATCCCCTACTGGACCCAGGTGCCGGTTCTGCTGGAGGCGATGCTGAAGCCGACCTCAGCCGAGCACGGCGTTCTGGAAGGCGAAACAGGCGGCTTTGTCCACGTCAAGCGCGGCGGCTAGACCCCGTCGGAGCGCGACTGCCGGAGCCGACATGGTACTGACACAGCAATGGCGCCGGATGTCGGACATGGACTACGAGTGGCGCGGCTGAGTCGGCGTGCGCCGCCCGTGCCGCACTTCTGCACGTCCGATCCGAACCTTTTCGCGAAAGCCTCATCGGCGTGATCCCCCGGCAACGCCTTCTCCGCCCGGCTCTCTCCAACTGCGTCACCGTCGCTTTTCCGGATCACGCCCGCAGTGCGTTCTGAGCGCCCGTCAGCCTCCGCAGGTCGTCGATGACCGAAGTTCCCAGCATTTGCGCCACGTTGAACCTCATGCAGGCGCCGGCGCTGCGTGACACGCTGAACGCGTTGCCCGGGGCAAGCACGATTCCGTCTTCCCAGGCGGCCCGCGTCAGCGCGGTACCGTCCACACCATCCGGGAGCCGGCACCAGAGAAACGCCCCGGCCTCCGGTTCGTGCCAGGGTGTGATGCCGATCTCCGCGAGTTGCCGGGTCAGCGCGCTCCGCGCCGCCGCCAACCGGGTCCGCATGCCTTGGACGTGCCGCCGATAGCTGCCCTCTTTCAGCAGATGCACCAGCAGCTGAGCCGACAGCGCGCCCCCACCGAAGGACGTCGCCAGTTTGAGATCGACGAGCGGGTCGATCCACGCCGGGCGGGCCGCGATGTAGCCGCAACGGATCGAGGCCGAGAGCGTCTTCGAAAAGCTGCCGATCTGGATGACCCGCTCCAGCCCGTCGAAGGCGGCCAGCCGCGGAGCCGGACGCTCCTCGAAATCGGCGAAGATGTCGTCCTCGACGATCAGCAGGTCATGCGCCTCGGCCAGCCGCAGGATGCGGTGACAGGTGACGGGCGAGATCACCGTGCCGGTCGGATTGTGCGGGCCGGAATTGGTGATGTAGAGCCGCGGCCGGTGCTCCTTGAGCGCGGCTTCGAAGGCGTCGAGGTCGGGTCCGCTCGGGGTACGCGGCACGCCAATGGCCTCGACCCTGTGGGCGCGGAAGAGCGCGAGGAAGTTGAAGTAGCACGGATCGTCGATCAGCACCTTGCTGCCGGGTTCAAGCAGAAGCCGGCAGACGAGGTCCAGCGCCTGGGTCCCGCTCTCGGTCAACATGATCTGGTCCGGATGCGCCTCCACGCCACTGTCGGCCATCCGCACGGCCAGCAGGTTGCGCAACTCGGGAAGGCCCAGCGGCGTGCCATACTCCGTCAACCCCGCCTCCGGCGACCGGGCCAGGCTGCGCAGCGCCCGCCTGATCTCCTCCTCCGGCATCCAGCTGCTCGGCAGCCAGCCACAGCCCGGGTTGGCGCGGATGCGCCAGCCGTCGAGCGCCTGCCGGGTGATCCTCAGCGGGTCGATCTCCCGCGCCACGGCCGGGCCGCTGTCGCTCAGCGAAAAGGGCGGCAGATGGGCGGCCACGTAGAACCCGGAGCCGCGGCGCGACTGGACCACGCCTTCGGCCACCAGCCGGTCATAGGCCTCGACAACCGTCGAGCGTGAGACGCCAAGCTGATCGGCGAGATGTCGGATCGAGGGCAGCCTGCTCCCGGGCGCGGCCTTGCGTCCGGCGATGCGGGTACCGAGGACCTCCATGACCTGCTCGACAAGGGTCTGACCACCGGTCCGGGAAAGCGTCGGCCCATCCATGTGTACTGCCCATCCGATCAATACAGTTTGGTGAAACTGTATTGCATTGTCCCTGTCGGGACCAGCCCTCCACCGACAGTGTGGCCTGAACGTACCGCCATCGAGGATCCCATGCCCCGCTTTTCCGTTCCCATCCTTGCGCTTTGCCTCTTCGCCGTGACCTTCGCCGTCAATCTGCAGGTACCGCTCTACCCCGCCTATGTCGCAACCAGCGGACTTGGCGCCACGGCGGCGACCCTGGCCTTCGCCGCCTATGTCGCGGGCCTCATGCCGACCCTGATCTTTCTCGGCGGCCTCTCTGACAGGATCGGACGCAAAGTCCCGCTGGTCTGCGCGCTGCTGCTCAGCGGCGGGGCGACGCTGCTGCTGGCCCTTTCGCCCGGATGGGTGCAACTGGTCATCGCGCGCGTGCTTCTTGGCGCCGGGACTGCGCTCGCCACCACATCCGGCACCGCCTACATGACCGAGTTGATGGGCGAGGCGCGGGCAAAGCAGGCGGCGCTCGTGGTGACGTCGGCCACCTCCCTCGGCTTCGGCGGCGGGGCGCTTGCCACCGGCCTCAGCCTGATGGCCCAAGGCCCGAGCTTTGCGCCCGCCAGCTTCTGGCTCCTGCTGCTCGCGGTTCCCCTGCTGGTGCTGTCGTGCCTCGCCCTGCCGCGGGCATGGGTGCCGCGGCGCGTGTCGATGCTGCGCTTTCCGGTTTTCCCCGAAGGCAGCGCGCCCTATGGCATCGCGATTGGGCTGAGCTGGGCCTCCACCGGCATGATCATCGCCGTGGTGCCGCTTTTGCTCGACCGTCAGGGGCTCGGTGCGTGGTCCGGGCCGGTGATCTTTCTCGCGCTCTTCGTGGGCTTTCTCTGCCAGCCGCTGGCACGGCGCATGAGCAACCCGCGCGCCCTGCGCATCGGGCTCTGCCTGATCCCGCTGGGATTTGCGGGTCTGCTGGCCGGGGCCGCCCTGCAGTCTATCCCGCTGATCCTCCTGGGCACGGGGCTTACCAGCGCGTCCAGCTACGGCTTCACCTACCTGTCCGCGCTTTCCGAGGTCTCGATGCTGGCGCCCGAGAACCGCGCACGCGCAACCGCCGGTCTCTTTGTGTACGCCTATTGCGGTTTCTCCGTCCCGGTGATCGCTGCCGGCGGTCTGGCAGATCGGATCGGCGTCGTGCCGGCCATGGCCGTGTTCTTTGCCGTGCAGCTTGCCTGTCTGGCGGGGATGGTGATCGCGCAGCGCGCCCGGCAGGCGAGACAGGTCGGGACCACGCATTCGGGCATGACATCAGGGTCGTCGGCATAACGGCCCCCGCCCTCTCGGCCCTTGCGACAAGTCGCCATGAAGGGCCCACAGGGAACGCTTCGCCGCAGCGACCGAGTTCAGCGGAGATGACGACTGAGGACCGCAAGTCAGCCTTACGGTGCCCTCCACACTATGATGACGACGCCGCAGACCAGAAATCCGGCACCAAGCGCCACGGTCATCAGTCCCTGGAAGGAGAGATCATCGGCCCGCGATATGTCCCACGCCAGACCGAACAGCAACTGGCTTGCCACCAGTATGGCGATGGTCGGCGCGGCGCCCAGATACTGATACCCGCTGATGCTGGCAAAGACGAAAAACGTCCCCAGAAGACCCGGTATCAGGAACCACGGCCTGAACGTCTTCGCGATCTCGCCAACGCCGCCAATCCCGGCGTGCCACATCATCAGCGCCGACAGCAAAGCCAATCCGACAGCCGAGTTCATCATGAGTGCCGCCAGCACCGAGGAGGTCGCGCTGGTGATTTTCGTCATCACAAGGTTCTGCGCCACCAGTGTCGCACCGGCTGCGACCAGAAGGCCGAGTATGAGGCCGGGCATCATTGCCCTGCCGGGCGATCGGGAGCGCGGCGCTGGTCGAGCACCAGCTGGAGGAAGGCAAGGTCGAGCCACCGCCCGAATTTCGTGCCCACTTGCCGCAGAAGGCCCGCCTGCTCGAAACCCAGTCTTTCGTGCAGGCGGATCGAGCCGGTGTTCCCGGCCTCGATCCCGGCGATCATGACGTGCTTGCCCGCGGCCCGCGCGCGGTCGATCAGGCCCTCCATCAACGCGCTGCCGACCCCCGCCCCGCGTTGATCCGCCCGGACGTAGACGGAATGCTCGACGGTATGACGATATCCGTCCCAGGCGCGCCAGTCCCCGAAGGAGGCATATCCCAAAACGTCGCCGTCCTCCGACACGGCAACCAGCACCGGATACCCGAGGCTTTGCCGCTCCCTGAGCCAGGCGCGGCGGTTCTCCACGTCGACCTCGGTTTCGTTCCAGATCGCCGTCGTCTGCGTGACAGCATCGTTATAGATCGCCGTGACCGTTTCGAGGTCACGGTCTTCCGCATCGCGCACGAGCATGTTTAATTCCCTTGTGACCATATTGCGATCACCGTCTACCATAATGGACAATTCGTCAATATGAACGCACAAACGTCAGGCTATTTCATCCGTCCCGCAGAACCGCCACGGCATAGGTGCAAGGCCTCGCGCCCTCGTTCCTGAAGACGCAATCCGCGGGAGGGCCCAGATGGAGGCAATCGCCCGCATGAAGGTCGTGGCGCACCGCACCTTCCACAAAGATCAGCTCGCCATCGAGCACCCAGATCAACTGCCGGATGAAGGCATAGGCCGAGGCGGGCATGGGAACCTCCTTGCCGCCCGGAAGGGTAACCTCCACGAGGTCGAGAGGCATGTTGGACCTGGGAGAGACCTGGCGACGGATGTACCCGGTCTCCGGGTCGACCCAGACCGGCTGATCCTCCTTTCGAAGGAGGCTGCCGCCCATGCCCTCGGCGCGGGCCAGAAGGGTGGACATGCTGAGCCCGAACGCACCGGAGAGCTTGCCCAGAAAATTGGCCGTCGGAGAGCTGTCCGCGCGCTCGACCTTGTGGATCATGGCCCGGGAGACATTGGCCCGTTCGGCCAGATCGGTCAGCGACCAGCCGCGGCTTTCCCGCTCGGCGCGTATGCGGGCCCCAAGCCTGTTATCTATGTCGTCACCCTTCATCGTGCTACCATAGTAGACGGATTGGTGTTCCGGCAAGATCATGGTGGATACCAAGGCGACTTCCTTTCGCATGGCCGTGTCGACTTGCGTGCGGCGCTGAGAGGTCGCACCTGACCAAACGAACCGGACCCGGCCGCGCAGATGTCTGGCATCTGGAGCCTTGGACCCGCACCTCTCATGTCATGTGTTGCCCTTCCGCGACTTTCGCCTTATTCAGCCGGCAAGGTGCCGGGCACCTGCCGCCTGCAGACGCGAGTCACGGTGAAGCCCGGAGCAAGACGACATCTCACCCTCGAAGCATTTCGCAGGTGGGCAATGCAGGCTCCCTCCTGAACCGAAATGCCTCTGCGGAGGAGTGAGCGATGTCCGTTGGACCCGCCCCGAATGCAATCGAGAACCGATTTCTGACCCGCCCCGTCGGGCGATTGTTCCTGTCGAATGCCCTGCCCATGGCGGTCGTCATGTCGACCGGCGGCCTTCTGGTCGTGATCGACGGGATCTTCGTCGGCCGGTTCGTCGGCGCCGAGGCCCTTGCCGCGGTCAGCCTGGCCTTTCCCGTGGTCATGTTGCTCACGGCGCTGACCACACTTGCGGGCGGCGGCATGTCGAGCCTGTTCGCCCGCCACCTCGGTGCCGGATCGCGCCGGGAGGCCGGAGACGTTTTCGCAGGCGCCCACGGGCTGGCGCTGGCCATCGGCGCGCTGCTGATCGCGGGGGCGCTGACGGTCGGCCCGGCACTCGTCTCCGCGCTCGCCGCCGGGAACACGGCGGTGGCGGAGATGGCCGAACACTATCTGCTGATCCTGATCCTCGGGGCGCCGATCCAGTTCGGGCTGGGACTGCACGCCGATGCCCTGCGGAACGAAGGCCGGGCCGGGCTCATCGCCGGGCTTTCGGTGCTGGTCAACCTGCTGAACATCGGCGGGAACTACGTGGCAATCGTGCTCCTCGATCTCGGCGTGGCGGGCTCCGCACTCGGCACCGTCGGCGCGCAGGGCGTCGGCCTCATGCTGCTCTTGCTGGTGCGAATACGCGACAGTGACCTTGTTCCGCTGAATGCGCTCCGGCGCGCGAACTGGCTGGCCGGCTGGGGGCAGATCCTCTCGCTCGGCCTTCCGCTGAGCCTGACCTTCGTCGGCATGGCATTTGTGGCCAGCACCGTTCTGGTCGTCATCGGCAGCGCCACCGCGGAGAGCGCCACCTATATCGCGGCCTATGGCGTGGTGACGCGCCTTCTCGGGCTGGCCTTCCTGCCGCAGATGGCCATCGCGCTGACCACCCAGAGCATCACCGGCAACAATGTCGGCGCAGGCCGCCCGGATCGGGCCGGTGCCGCGCTGCGGCTTGCCATGGGCAGCGCATTCCTCTGGTGTCTCGGCGTGGCGCTGGCAGGCGCATTTGCGGGCGCACCTTTGGGTGCGCTGTTCTCGACGGACCCGCACGTCGTGGCGGCCGTCGCCGGGGTCCTGCGACCGATGACTGCGCTGTACGTGGTCTCCGGGCCGGTGCTTGTCCTTGCCCTGCATTTCCAGGCAATGGGCCATCCCCTCCGGACAGCGGCCCTGACCCTGATCAAACCGTGGCTGCTGACGCCGGTGCTGCTCGTCGCTCTGAACGCGCTCTACGGGATGGATGGCCTGTGGTTCGCCTTTCCCGTCGCGGATGCCGTGTTGTTCCTCCTGGCCCTGACCCTAGTCCTTCGGGGGCGCCAAACCGCCCCTGCCCCGTCAACCTCATCTGCCAAGGAGGAGGCCGCATGACCGATCCAACCCTCGACACCGTCAAGGCTGAGGCCAAGGCGCTCCGACAGGCGCTGCGCGCCGAAGGCAAGGTGGTCAGCCATGCGCAATCTCTCGAACTCATCGCACGGCGGCACGGCGCGCGCGACTGGAACACGCTTCATGCCCGTCTCAGACAGCGCAACGCCCCACTGCTCCTCGCCGTAGGCACCAAGGTGAGCGGGCGCTATCTTGGGCAGGCCTACAGCGGAAAGATCCTGGCCGTTTCGGGGAGGGCCGAGCGTCGCCAGGTCGAGATCGCGCTGGATCAGCCGATCGACACCGTTCGGTTCGACAGCTTCTCGAACTGGCGACACCGTATTCGCGGCACGCTCGACAAAGACGGGCGCAGTCCTGACACGACATCCGACGGCACACCGGTTCTCACCGTGGACAGGACGCAGGCCTGACCGCACGCCACCGCCAGACTTCGTACCGCGCCGCTGTTCGTTCCGGGCCCCCGTCGGGAAAATGGCGCCCGCATCGACCGGCTCGCCGAGGGCATCCTTGGCGAGCCGGATTACACGGGGTTTATCCGCATGTGTCAGAGCGAATGCCGGGAATGACCAAGCGGTACCCCAGAGCCGGTTGCGCCCAGGCTGTCGAATAGCTCCTCGTTCCGATATTCGGCCTGGAGGTTTTCGATGAGGGTGTTCCGTTAAGGTCTGCCAGGACCCATGCGGAGCCACGGGACCTCGTTTCCGGTCGCCTGACCGATGAACGCGGCCCCGTCATCGCTGACAATGCAGACGGGCTTGCCCCACACCCGCAGCAGGCGAAACAGGTCTCGGGCAACCTCCGCGCCCGCATCCCAGCCAGCAGGTCAGGTCCCTCCCTGCCCCTGCAACACGGCAATCAATTGCTGAACAAACCCTTGTAGGTATCGCGCAGGATGTTCTTTTGCACTTTGCCCATGGTGTTGCGCGGCAGGGCGTCGACGATCTCGAAACGACGCGGGTGCTTGAACCGGGCAAGGCTGCCGGTACAGGCGGCGGCCAGTTGATCGGCATCCGGTGCGGCGCCCTCTTGCGGCACGACGACAGCCACAACGGTTTCGCCGAAATCCGGGTGCGGCACGCCGATCACGGCGGTTTCCAGCACACCCGGCTGGTCGTCCAGCACCTGTTCGATTTCCTTGGGATAGATGTTGTAACCGCCCGAGATGATCAGATCCTTGTTGCGGCCGACGATGGTGACATAGCCATCCTCGCCCTGCACACCGAGGTCGCCGGTGATGAAGAACCCGTCCTCGCGCAATTCGGCGGCGGTCTTGTCCGGCATCTGCCAGTACCCCTTGAAGACGTTGGGGCCGCGGACCTCGATCACGCCGACCTCGCCACGCGGCAGCTCTGCCCCGGTTTCGGGATCGCAGACCTTCAGCTCGACGCCCGGCAGCGGCAGACCGACCGTCCCGGCCCGGCGGTCGCCGTCATAGGGGTTCGACGTGTTCATGTTGGTTTCGGTCATGCCGTAACGTTCGAGGATACGGTGGCCGGTGCGCTCCTCGAACCGCACATGGGTTTCGGCAAGCAGCGGGGCCGAGCCCGAGGTAAACAGCCGCATGCCCTGCGTCAGGTCGCGGGTAAACCGATCATCGTTCAGAAGCCGGGTGTAGAAGGTCGGCACACCCATCATCGACGTGGCGCGCGGCAGGTTGTCGATTACCACGTCCAGATCGAACTTCGGCAGGAAGATCATCGACCCGCCCGCCACAAGCATCACGTTCGTCGCGACGAACAGCCCGTGCGTGTGAAAGATGGGCAGCGCGTGCAGCAACACGTCGTCTGCGGTAAAGCGCCAGCAGTCGACCAGCGTCTCTGCGTTCGACAGAAGGTTCGCCTGCGTCAGCATCGCCCCCTTCGACCGCCCCGTCGTGCCGGATGTGTAGAGGAAGGCGGCCAGGTCATCCTCTTCCCGCCCGGCGGTGTCAAAGCTGTCGGGCTGGTCGGCGGCGGCTTCGGTGAAACTGCCCGTGCCATCGGCGGCCAAGGTCATCAGCTGCGCGTCCAGCCCCTCGACCATCGGGCGCAGATCGTCGGCCTTGGCCGGATCGCCCACCACCAGCTTCGCGCCCGAGTTCTCGATGAAATAGGCCAGCTCGTCGCGGGTATAGGCCGTGTTCAGAGGCAGGAAGACGACGCCAGCCTGCACGCAGGCTGCGTACAGTGCCAGCGCTTCGGGGGATTTCTCCACCTGTGCCGCCAGACGATCGCCCGGCACCAGCCCCGCGTTGCTCAGCACATGGGCAAAGCGCGCCGCCATGCGCAGGAACGCCGCGTGGGTCAGGCTCTCACCGGAGGCAAGGTGCAGAAAGGGCGTGTCCTTGCCGGCATGGACACCGAACAGGCGGTCGTAAAGCGGGTTCATTTCGCGGGTTCCTTCAGTACGGTATCGGCAGCGGAGGCGAGGCCACGCACATCTGACGAGGTGGCAATCTCACCCGTCGCGGCGAACTTTTCGTGGTTCTGCGAGACGCGGGCCAGATCATACAGGTAGTTGACCATCACCCCATGTGATTGCGCCTGCCCCTTGGGCGAAACGTCGGCGCGGGCGTGGAGCGCATGGACCAGCGCACCATTGCCGAGGTGAAAGCCCGCCACCGGATCCAGCGGCCGGCCATTGTCCCGCTTGGCCCGCGTCAGATACCAGGCAGCCAGCTGGCGCATCTGGGTGTCGTCTTGGCGGTCAAAGGGTACGTCGCGCCCCTCCAGCCAGCGGGCAAAGCCGGGAATGGGCGACAGCGTGACAAAGGTCCTGAGCCCCGGCAGTTCCGCAGACAGGTCGGCGGCGACCTGCTTGATCAGGGAATTGCCGAAGGAAATCCCCGCCAGCCCGGCCTGGCAGTTCGAGATGGAATAGAACACGGCGGTGTCGGCCTGATCGGCGGTCAGCGGCTCGCGTTCCTCGGCCAGCACGTTCTGCACCGAGCCGGGGATGCCGCGCGTCAGGGCGACCTCGACGAAGATCAGCGGCTCATCCGGCATGACCGGGTGGAAAAAGGCAAAGCAGCGCCGGTCCGCCGGTTGCAGGCGCCGCCGCAGGTCGTCCCATGAATCGATGGCGTGCACCGCCTCGTAGGCGATGATCTTCTCGAGGATCTGCGCCGGGCTTTCCCAGTTGATGGGGCGCAGCACAAGGAAGCCGCGATTGAACCACGAGGCAAAGAGATGCCGGAAGTCCTGATCCAGCGCCATCAGCGCGTCGTCGTCGCGCCCCAGCCGCAGCAGGTCGGCCCGCATGCGCACCAGTTGCCGCGTGGCCCCGCGCACCTGGTTCAGCCGGCGGATCAGCTCCTGACGCGGTGGTTCGGCGGCGGCGGCAAAGGCGCGGTAGGTCGCCTTGTTGCGGTTTTCGGCATAGCGCGCCAGCGCGGCGGCGGCGGCCTCCACATCCAGGTCCATGTCATGGGCGAGATGCTCGAAGAAGGCGCGCTTTTCCTCGTCCGACCAGTCGGCGTAGCGGTCGATGATCTGCCGCGCCACCGCCTGCCCCGTCACCTCGCCCGTGGCGCCGACCAGCGCGGCGGTCAGTTCGGGCAAGGGCCGGCCATCCTGCCGCGCCAGGCCAAAGCGATAGCGGTACTCGAAGACGTTGGAGAGCAGATCGGCAAACAGGCTCATATCGCGGGTCCCATCACGAGGTCAGGCAGCCATGTGGCGATGCCGGGGAACACGCACAGGATCACAATCGCCAGCACCATGCAGACCACAAAGGGCAACGAGCCGATGAGGATGGTCCGGAGCGAGATGTCCGGCGCGATGCCGTTGATGACGTACAGGTTCAGGCCGACAGGGGGCGAGATCAGGCCGATTTCCATGTTGATCGTCAGCACCACCGCGAACCAGATCGGGTCGAAACCGGCGGTCTGGATGATCGGCAGCAGGATCGGCGCGGCCATCAGGATCACCGCGACCGGCGGCAGGAAGAAGCCCGCGATCAGCAGGAAGACGTTGACCGCCCCCATCAGGACCCAGCGGTTGACCTCCAGCTCGCCGATCCACGCGGCGATGCTCTGCGTGATGAAGAGCGAGGACAGCATGTAGCTGAACACCCCCGCCGCCGCGATGATGAAGAGGATCATCACCGACTCTCGGGTGGAGTCGCGCAGCACGGTCCAGAGGTCGCGCGGATTCCAGAGGCGGTAGATGATGACCGCGATCACGAGGCACAGAAGTGCGCCCACCGCCGCGGTTTCCGATGGCGTCGCGATGCCGCCGTACATGGCATATAGCACGCCGAGGATGATGAAGAGGAACGGCAGAACGCGCGGGAGGATCTCCAGCCGCTCGGACCAGCTGTAGCGGCGCGCGGTCAGCATGGCGCGGTCCCCCGACCGGGCGGTCGAATAGAGCGACCACGCCATGAAAAGGAACATCAGCATCAGGCCCGGCATCACGCCCGCCAGGAACAGACGGCCGATCGAGGTTTCCGTGGCGATGCCGTAGACGATCATGGTGACCGACGGCGGGATCAGGATGCCCAGCGTGCCGCCCGCCGCGATGGAACCAGCGGCCACGCCGTCGGGATAGCCGCGCTTGCGCATCTCGGGGATGCCCATCTTGCCGATGGCGGCACAGGTGGCGGGGCTGGACCCGCTCATCGCGGCGAACAGCGCGCAAGCCCCGAGGTTGGAGATCACCAGCCCGCCCGGCACGCGGGTCAGCCAGCGCTCCAGCGCCTCGTAGAGGTCGGCGCCCGCCCGGGTAGAGGCGATACTGGCCCCCATGATGATGAACATCGGGATCGACAGGAGGGCGAAGTTGTCGAGCTTGCCGAACAGGATCTCGGGGATCAGTTCCAGCGACCGCATCCCGTCAAAGACCAGCAGGAACCCGGCAGAGACGATCAGCAGCCCGAGCGCGACGGACACGCCGGAAAACAGCACGACGATGGTGATGACGGCGACGAGGCCGCCCAGAAGGAGCGGGTCCATTCAGGTCTCTCCGGTATGGTGCTGGGCAATGGTTTCAGTGTCTTCGAGGCCGAAGGGCGCATCGACCCCGATCAGAAGCGCCACGAGGTCGGCAATCAACTGCAGCAGCAGCAGGCCCAGACCCACGGGAATGGCGGAATAGGGGATCCACAGGCGGACGCCCCAGACGGTGTCGGATTTCCAGCCGCGCTCATAGGCAAAGTGCCAGTATTCCCAGCCGTACCAGAGCATCATCGCCACGATGGCGATGGACAGGGCCGACACGACCATGGCCAGGATACGGCGCGGTCCCGGCTTCAGCGCCAGCGGCACGAGGTCGACGTTCACATGGCCGCGCAGCCGCTGCACGTAGGCCAGCCCGATCAGGGTGGCCGCGATGACGAGGTAGATCACCGCCTCGGTCTGCCACACGGTCGATCCGTTCAGCACGAAGCGCACCCAGATCATCTGGCAGGTGATGGCCACCGCCGCGACGATCATGGCCGCCGAACACCAGCCCGCAAGGGTGCTGAGCGCCGCGACACCGCGCAGAAAGGGATTGTTGCCGGTGCGCGCGACCGCGCCGCCGATCTGGCCTGCCATGGCAAACCTCCGTCACTTGCGGGATGGGAAAAGGGCGGCCGGTCCCGTCGGCCGCCCATTGTGGTCAGGCGCGGGTCACTCGACCGACAGCGCGAGGTCCAGCAGCTTCTGGCCGTCCGGCGTCTCTTCGACGAAGGCCTTGTACGAGGTCTCCTGCGCCAGGGCGCGCCACTTGTCGAAATCCTCGGCGGACATCTGCGCGATCTCCACACCCGCGTCCGCAAAGACCTGGGCGCTTTCGGCGTCTTCCTTCTTGGCCTCTTCGAGGTAGAAGGCCTGCGCCTTTTCCGAGGCCGCCTGCAGCGCGGCCTTCTGCTCGTCGGTCAGGCCGTCGTAGGTCGTCTTGTTCATCAGCAGCGGCTGATACATGAACCACAGCGCATAATCGCCCGCCGGCGTGTAGCACGCCACCTGCTCGTAGATGCGATACGACACGAAGGACGAGGACGAGGTGTTCGCCGCGTCCAGAACGCCGGTCTGCATGGCATTGTAGATCTCGGACGAGGCCATCGACGCGATGGACGCCCCTGCCCCGGCCAGCATCTGCTCGAACGCCTTGCCCGCGGCGCGGGTCTGCTTGCCCTGCATGTCCTCCGGCGCGGTGATGCAGCTGTCCTTGCCCGCAAAGCCGCCGGCGAGGTAGCCGTGCACCAGCACCATGACGTCATCGCCGGCCATGATGTCCTCGATCTCGCCCATGAACTCGCTCTCGTTCAGGCGGGCGGCGTGGTCGTGGTTCTTCACGAGCCCCGGCATCAGGGTCAGGTTGTAGGCAGGCTGCTGGCCACCGGCGTAGGACAGCGGCAGGACCGTCATGTCGAGCTGGCCGCGCGACAGGGGCGTGTATTGCTCGCGCGCCTTGAACAGCGAGGCGGACGGAAAAATCTTGATCTCCAGATCCACATCGGCTGCGGCCACCTCGTCCGCGACGATCTGGGCCACCTTGTGGCGCACGTCCCCGGTGGACCACTGATGCGACAGGCGCAGCTCGGCGGCGGCGGCGGTCTCCGCAGATGCGCACAGGGCAACGGCTGCCACGCTGGCAGTCAGAAAATGTTTCATGATGTTCCTCCCTTTGCCGGGTCGGCCCGGTCTATGTCCGATTGGTGGCAGGTCCTGCACACGCTGTCAAATGTTTTGTATACAAGAAATCCCAGATTGCGTGCGCGCCAAAGCCGTGCAAAATCATGTCCAATGGAACGCAAACGCTCGGACCGCATCGCTGACGAACTCGAAGGGCTGATCTTTGACGGCACCTTTCCCGATGGCGCGCGCCTTGACGAGGTGATGCTGGCGGAACGGTTCGACGTCTCGCGCACCCCGATCCGCGAGGCGTTGCACCGGCTGACACTCTCCGGTCTGGTCGAGCAATTGCCGCGCCGGGGCGTCTTTGTCCGCCAACCGGGTCCGGTCGAACTCATCGAGATGTTCGAGGTCATGGCCGAGCTGGAGGCCGCCTGCGCCCGGCTTGCCGCGACCCGCATCAGCGACGCCGCGCTGGACAAGCTGGCCGAGATCAACGCGCGCTGCATGGAAGCCGTCGCCGCGCAGGATGCCGACGCCTACTACCGCGAGAACGAGAGCTTTCATGCGCTGATCTATGCGCAGTCCGGCAACGGGTTTCTGGAAGGCGAAGCGCTTCGGCTGCAGCGCCGCCTGCAACCGTTTCGCCGGACCCAGCTTCGGCTGCGGGGGCGCCTGCGCCAGTCGATGGCCGAGCACGAGGCGGTTCTTGCCGCGCTGTGTGACGCCGACGGGGCGCAGGCCGCCGAGATCATGCGCGCCCATGTGGCCGTGCAAGGTGAAAAGTTCCACCACCTTCTGGCCAGCCTGAAACCGGCCGCCGCCGCAAACAGCTGACCGTTCCCGGCCCGCTGACCTCCTGCCCGCTAACGGCGTTCGGTTGATCGAAAATCCGTGCTGCGATCAGGCCGGAAACGAGGCCCGGTATCACAGCCAGATGTTGCTACTCCCTCGGCTGGCCGTGACCTCCAGAAAGTCGCGCTCGTACGCCCCTGCCGTTCGTCGAAGACGGCAGGGATGGCTGCCTCAGACCGGGACCGCCGCCGGGCGGTTCCCGATCCTACGCCACACTGACCACGCAAGGCGGCAAAGCGCAGGCTGTCTACCCGCCCATCCCTACTGGATGACGAGCGCGTGTTTCGCGATGGAAGTCTGATCCGAATTGACGAAATACTGGATCAGGTACTCGCCGGGTTCCTCCGGCAGGGTGAGGCTGAGCACCGGACCACCCGAGGTTTCCGCATATGTCCGCCACTGGCCTGAGCCCCCGGCCCCGGCCTTGCCAAGCCCGATGTAGTCGCCGTCGTAGTTGGGCCCGGTCCATGCGACCTCGATCGTCGCACCTGGTGCCGCGGTTGCCGGGACATCGAGCGTTGCGGCCGGCGTCACGACCTTGACCGGGATTTCCAGCGCAGAGGTGTTGTCCTGGTCGAGGAAGTACTGAACGGCATAGTCCCCCCCGACAGTCGGTATCCGCAACCGCGCGGGCGAGCCGTCGACGGTCGGCGCATAGGACCGCCACTGGCCCGACCCTCCGGCGCCCGCCAGACCGATGCCGATGAAATCGCCCGCATGGTTCGGACCGGTCCACGGTATGTCCACGACAGTCCCGCCCGTCACGATGGCGGGCACCTCCATGCTGACCTCCGCCGCGGTCACCGTCAAAGGCACCTCGTAAAGCGGTGTGTTCCGCTGATCGAGAAAGTACTTGATCACGTAGTCGCCCGGTTCGGCGGGAACGAGCAGCCGGACCGGATTGCCCGTGCTGGTCTCGGCGTAGTTGCGCCACTGGCCGGAACCGCCCGCACCGGCCTTGCCGACACCGATGAAATCGCCCGGCGTGTCGGGACCTGTCCAGGCCACCTCGATCATGGTCGAGACCTCCGCACTGGCCGGGGCGCTCAGCGACACCTCGGGTTGGCGCAGCGTGATCGGGACCTCGATGAGTGCTGTGTTGTCCTGGTCGAGGAAGTACTTGATCAGATACTCGCCCGGCTCAGACGGTGTCATCAGGCGCGCGGGAGTGCCGTCGGCCGTTGCAACGTAGTTGAGCCACTGGCCCGAGCCGCCCGCACCGACCTTGCCGATCCCGATGAAGTCACCGGGCGTGTCGGGACCGGCCCATGCGACCTCGATCGTCTGGCTGACATCCGCCTCGGCCGGGGCGGTCAGGCTGACCTGAGGCTGGCCGACCGTGATGGGGATCTCGAAGAGTGCCGTGTTGTCCTGATCGAGGAAGTACTTGATCAGATAGTCTCCGGCCTCGGGCGGCGCCTGCAGGCGCGCGGGGTTTCCGTCCGAAGTGGCGGCAAAGTTGCGCCACTGGCCGGAACCGCCCGCGCCGACCTTGCCGATCCCGATGAAATCGCCCGGTGTGTCCGGCCCGGTCCAGGCGACCTCGAAAAAGGTGCTGGCCTCGACCTCTGCCGGGGCGGAAAGGGAAATCTCCGGCTCGGTGACGGTGACCGCAACCTCGAAGGACGCCCAGTTGTCCTGCCCGAGGAAGTACTTGATCAGGTAGTCCCCCGGTGCCGCGGGCGCGCGCAATTGCAGCGGGCTGCCCTGCGAGGTCATGGTGAAGTTGCGCCATTGGCCGGAACCGCCCGCCCCCACAAGACCGATGCCGATGAAGTCGTCCGCGTAGTCGGGGCCGGTCCACGCGACTTCGAAGGTCTCGCTGACACTGACCTCGGCCGGCGCGCTGATCGTGATATTGGCGGGCAGAACGTCGATGGCGACGCTGCCCAGCATGTCGTTGGTTGCCCCGTCGAAGTAGCCAATGGCATACGCGCCGGGCTCCGGCGGCACGAGAAGGTTCAGGGGCGACCCGGCGCCGGTTTCTGTGAAGTTGCGCCAGCGGCCGGAACCGCTTGCCCCGGCCTTGCCGATGCCGATGAAGTCGCCCTCCTGGCCCGGACCGTTCCAGGTGACCTCGATGGTCGACCCGACGATGGCCGACGAGGGCGCGCCGATGGACGCCGTGACCGCAGGCGGTTCAAAGACGACGACGATCTCGCGCGGGTCGGCGGTCACGATGAACTGCCGCGGCGGCGATGCGGTTTCCTGTGCCGCCCAGTACGCCGTCACAGTATGCGCGCCGGGCATCAACTGGGCCGGCATCGGGTTGGCCATCTCGCCGTCGACCAAGACGCCCGCGTCCTCGGACACCACGTCCCAGATCACCGGCGTCTCGATCTCGGGGCCGTTCTCCGTGCCGATCACGGCGCGGAATGTCACCATCGTGGGATCGGGCGCGGGCTCGGGAAAGACCACCTCGACCCGCTGGCCCTGATCCGTCTCCCGGGCTGCAACGTCGAAAACCGTCCCGGCCTCTGCACCATCGCTTTCACGAATCCCCACGACATCGTAGCGCCCCGCCACGAGGTCGATGGCATAGCCCGGCCCTGCCCCGTCGTAATTCGCCCCCGCCTCGGGCAGGATGTTCCAGCGGATCGGCCCAGCGATCTCGGGCCCGCCGGGCTGCAGGACGCCCGCGATCTGCACCGTCTGGGGGACGTAGACCGGTTCCTCGACAACGGCGTTCAGGGCGCTGGCCAGCTGGTCCGCGCTGCCGGCGGTCAGGAACTGCCCGCCCGTCTCCCGGGCAAGACATTGCATCTGGGCCAGGGCTTCCGGATCGGTGACGTCGAAGCCGATGACATGGGCGGTGAAGTCGATCCCCGCTTCCTCCATCGCGCGCGCCGCGGCGCAGGGGTCGGGATTGCAGGTCTCGATCCCGTCGGACACAAGGATCACCGTCGCGCGCTCCTCCGTATAACGCAGGGCTTCTGCCGCCGCGAGAAGCGCATCGGTCATGGGGGTCTTGCCGCGCGGATTGATCCCGTTCACCGCCTCCCTGATCCGGGCCGAAGTCCCCTGCCCCGGCGCCACCACGGTTTCGATATCCGCACAGTTGCCCCGCTCGCGGTGGCCATAGACCGTCAGGCCAAGGTTCTGATCGGCGGGAAAGCTGTCCAGCAGGTCACCGACCACGTCGCGGGCAATGACGATCTTGTTCACGCCGTCGATCTGGCCCCACATCGAGCCGGAGCCATCGATGACGAGGATTGTGTTGGGACGGTCCTGCGCCATGGCAAAGGACGCGCAGGTTGCGAAAATGACAGTGATCAAAAGGCGAAGCATCGGGCCTCCGGGAAAAAATGTTTTGCTAAACTTGCAGCAGCATAGCCCGAAGGGCACTGCCGGAATACCCCACTTTCCCGACATGGATTCGCGTGGCCAACAGCAGGTGCGTGGGGACAGGCGGACTGCGGAATGCTGTCCGGCGCGAAAAAATCCGCGACGGGAAACACCGTGACAGCGATCAACGCCTGAACGAATGCCGGCGGCGGGGCCTCACGCAACACCCGCTATTCGCGCGGGGCGTCCCGCTCCAGGAGGTCCTCGGCGTCCCGGCGTTCGGCTGCCACGAGGGGAATCAACGCCTTTTCCTCGGACTGGTGATCCGACCCTTCGCCGGGCGCGACAGGCGGCTTGGCGGCTGGCTTCTCTCGGGACGGCGCTTTCTCCGCGGGTTCAGGAAGGGCACCGACCCCCTCCAGGCGAATGCGGTACGTGGTATCGGGGATCGCGACGCCCGCATCCTCGATGGCGGCCTTCACGAGGCGAATGGCGTCGCCGCGTGCCGTCGCGAAGCCCGTCTTGTTCTGGTCGATCCAGCCCGTCACCCGCAGGATTGCGCCGGACTCGGTGATGTTCTCGATCCAGACCAGTTCCTCCGGATCGTCGAGCACGAAGGGCTGCGCCTTCAGGGCCGCCTGCGCCAGGATCCGCGTCGCCTCGAGATCCGCGTCGGGGTCGATGCCGATATCGAACATGAACCGCCGCGCGGGGTTCTGGGTGTAGTTCACGATCCTGCCCTTGAAGACCGCGGCGTTCGGAATGCGGATATGGTTGCCGTCCAGCGACAGCAGGATCGTCGCGCGAGAGGTCAGCCGGATCACGCGGCCCACGTCCCCCTCGATCTCGACCAGATCGTTCGGCCGGAAAGGCTGACGCAGGCTCAGCATGATCGAGGCCACGAAGTTCTCGACCGTGTCGCGGACCGCGAAACCGATCGCCAGACCCACGATCCCGGCCGCGCCAAGGATGGTCCCGAGCAGAGCCGCCGCGCCCAGAAGATCCAGCGCAACCACGATACCGACGATGGCGCAGGCGACGCGGAAGGCCTGACGGTAGATACCCGCGATGAAGGCATTCGGCGCGATCCGGTCCCAGAACCTCAGGCGCGCCAGCAAGACGCCAAAGGTGATGATCACCGCGAACGCGCCCGTGGCAAGGATGAACAGGGGCAATCGGGCGATGAACTGTTCGAAGCGTGTGCGGAAGCGCTCTACGGCCGGGTTGAGTTGCTGGGATATGTTGTCCGACGCGGCAAGCGCGTTGTTCACCGCCACGACACCTTCGAGACGCTCGGCGATTGCCGCGACCTCCCGGCCGATGACCGGGTCCGCGACATCGCCCGCCAGCCTGACCACACCGGCCTCCACCGACACGGTGATCCCCTCGTGTTCGAGCGCGCCCAGAATGGCGCGCAGACGTTCGGCAATGGCCTGATCGGAAGGCCCGTTCTCGACCGCGAGAACGCGCGACGGATCGGGTGCCGGGTCACTCTCCTGCGCGGTGGCCGGTGCCCACGCGATGACGAGAAGACAGAGCAGAAAGACAAAGGAGCGCTTCATGACATCATCCTTAGCGAAGAGCATGGGGTGCATCCATCCAAAGCTGTGAATGACCGCCAACGGCCGGTCTACGCCTTCGCTCCCCCCTTCTCCGGCGCCGCATGTCTGCCAAGGGACCTTGCTGCCGCACCCAGCGGCCTCCCTGCCTCAACATGGGCGCCGAACGCGCCCGCGACCCACGAGGCCATCACCTCCGTGCCCACCGGCACAAATGGCTCCTCCGGGCCGGAAAGGTCCGGACGACCCCACGGCAGCTCACCCGGATTGCGCCCCACGCGCCGGACAGCGGCAGGAACCAACGGGCGATGCGCCCGTTTACCATGGAATCGCGGTTCCGCCGCGCGCCTGCCCTGACGCATCGGAGTTTCCATGAAGACGACCCTCACCGTGAACGCGAAATCCCATGACGTGGAGCACGACCCGCGCCGTACCCTGCTCGACACCCTGCGCGACGACCTCGGCCTGCCCGGCACCAAAAAGGGCTGCGACCATGGTCAGTGCGGCGCCTGCACGGTGCTGGTGAACGGCACGCGGGTGAATGCCTGCCTCTGCCTGACCGCGATGCACGACGGTGACGAGATCACCACCATCGAAGGGATCGGCACGCCGGAACGGCTTTCGGCGCTCCAGAAGGCCTTTGTCGAAAAGGACGGCTACCAGTGCGGCTACTGCACGCCCGGGCAGATCATGTCCGCCACGGCCCTGCTGCAGGAGCTCGCCGATGGCGCGCCCTCCTATGTCAGCGACGCGCTCGACGGCGCGGCCTTCACCGACGAAGAGATCGCGGAGCGCATGTCCGGCAACCTCTGCCGCTGCTCGGCCTATCCGCTGATCCGCGAGGCCATCGCCATGGCGGCGGAGGCAAAGCAATGAGGCCCTTCGACTACCACCGCGCCGCCTCTTTCGACGATGTGACGGCAGGCCAGATCATCGCGGGCGGCACCAACCTGCTCGACCTGATGAAGATACAGGTCATGACCCCGGCGATCCTCGTGGACATCACCCGGCTCGACGGCCTGTCGGGTATCGAACCTGAAGGCGACGGGCTGCGCATCGGCGCACTGGTGACCAACACGGCGCTCGCCAACGACCGCCGCATCCGGTCGGGCTGGCCGCTCCTGTCGCGGGCAATCCTCGCCGGCGCCTCGGCCCAGATCCGCAACAAGGCGACCACCGGCGGCAACCTGCTGCAGCGCACCCGTTGCCCCTATTTCTACGACACCTCGCAGGCCTGCAACAAGCGCGCGCCCGGGACGGGGTGTGCCGCACAAGGCGGTGCCGGGCGGATGCTGGCGCTCTTCGGCACCTCGGACCAGTGCCTTGCCGCGCATCCGTCGGACATGGCCGTGGCACTGGCCGCGCTGGGTGCAGAGGTGGAAATCCGCGCCGCCGGCGGCGATACCCGCCGCGTGCCGGTCCGCGACCTCTACCGCCTGCCGGGCGAGCGCCCCGACCGGGAGACGATCCTTGAGGACGGCGACCTGATCACCGCCGTGATCCTGCCCGCCCCGCGTTCGGGCAGTCGACAGGGTTACCGCAAGGTGCGCGACCGGGCATCCTACGCCTTCGCGCTGGTCTCGGTGGCAGGCGCCGTCACCATGGCGGGCGAGACCATCGAGGATGTCACCCTTGCGTTCGGCAGCGTCGCCCCGCAGCCCTGGACGATCCCGGAGGTGGAAGAGGTGCTGAGAGGCGCGACCGCCTCCGACGACCTCTTCCGGCGCGCGGCGGCGTTGATCGCCCCCGATGAGGCCCCGCACCCGGATATCGAGTACAAGCGCACCCTCCTGCGCCGCACCTTCATCGCCACGCTGCGCCAGCTCACCGGGCTGGCCGACACCGCTGGCACAGACATCGCGAGGGCACAGGCATGAAAGACCATTTCACCATGGACAGCCCGCAGCCCCGGCTGCTGGACGAAACGAAACAGGGCGTGATCGGCACGCCGATGGACCGGCCTGACGGACCGCGCAAGGTCTCCGGCACAGCGGATTACACCGCCGACCACACGCCCGAAGGTGTGGCGCACGGCGTGCTGGTGCGGGGCACCATCACGCGCGGCCGGGTCACCGGCATGGACCGCGACGCGGCCCTCGCCATCGACGGCGTGATCGACGTCATCACCGACCCGCGCATGACCCGAAACCCGGCACAGGGCATGGCCGGGGAGGCCCCGGTCCAGCCCGGCGACGCGGTGCATTACCACGGCCAGCCCATCGCGCTGGTCGTCGCCGAGAGCTTCGAGGCAGCACGGGACGCGGCACAGCGTTTGTCGGTCCGATACGAGACCGAGGACGCCGCCGTCACGCCGGAAACCACCCCCGACCTTGAGACAGCCGACCCCGAGACCGCGGGCGATTTCGACACCGCCTGGTCGGGGGCCGACGTGCGCATCGACCGCGCCTATACCACCCCCTCGCAGGCCGCCGCGGCGATGGAACCGCATGCGGCCATCGCCGAGTGGCAGGGCGACACCGTCACCCTGCGCAGCGCCCTCCAGATGGTGCGGTTCAACAAGGACGAACTCGCCGACACGCTGGGCATCGAACCGTCGCAGGTGCGCATCCTCGCGCCCTTCGTCGGGGGCGGGTTCGGCTCCAAGCTGGGGCTCGGACCGGAGGCCGCCGCTGCCGCCATCGCCGCGCAGAAGCTGGGCCGCCCGGTGCGCGTGGTGATGAGCCGGCAGACTGTCTTCGACAGCGTGCTGCGCCGCTCCGAAACCGCGCAGCGCGTCCGCCTCGGCGCGACGAAGGACGGAGGGATCACCGCGATTTCGCATGACGACCGGGTGTCCAACCTCGACGGCGAAGGCTTTGCCGAACCCGTCAGCCAGGCCTCGCAGTTCCTCTACGGGGCCGACGGGCTCAGCTTCACCCAGACCGTGGCGCGCATCGCGGCCACCCCGGCGGGCTCCGTGCGCGCCCCGGGCGAGGCGGTCGGCATGCTGGCCTTCGAAGCGGCTATCGATGAGCTGGCAGACACGCTGGGGATGGACCCGCTGGAGCTGCGCCTGAAGAACCTGCCGGAAAAGCACCCGATGGACGGCCGCCCCTACAGCGCGCGGCGGCTGGCGGATTGCCTGACCGACGGCGCACAGCGCTTCGGCTGGTCCGACCGCTGGCAAGCCGGAACACGCCGCGAGGGCGACTGGCTGATCGGGATCGGCATGGCGTCGGCGGCCCGCTCCAACATGCTGGTGCGGTCGGCGGCGCGGATGCGCCTCACCGGGGATCGCGCCATCGTCGAGACCGACATGACCGACATTGGCACCGGGACCTACGCCATCCTAGCGCAGGTCGCCGCCGAGATGCTCGGCCTCCCGCCCGCACAGGTCGACGTGCGGCTGGGCGACTCGGACCTGCCCGGCGCCTCCGGGTCCGGCGGCAGCTTCGGGGCAAACTCCGCCGGGTCCGCCGTCTTCCTCGCGGCCAGGAAACTGCGCGCAGAGATTGCCGCGCGGCTGGGCTGCCACGTCGAGACCCTGACATTGCAGGACGGGCGGGCCCGCGGCGACAACCGGGAAGCAGCGCTCGCGGACCTCATCCCCGAGGAAATCCTGGCCGAAGCCACCATCGAGAAGGGCGAAACAGCCGAAAGCCATTTCTCTTCCGGGTTCGGCGCACATTTCGCCGAGGTCGCCGTGAATGAATGGACGGGAGAAATCCGCGTCCGCCGCATGCTGGGCGTCATGGCGATGGGCCGCATCCTGAACGAGAAGACCGCCCGCAGCCAGGCGCTCGGCGGGATGATCTGGGGCATCGGCGCGGCGCTGACCGAAGAGATGCAGAACGACCCGCGCGACGGCCATGTCGTCACGCGCGACCTCGCCAACTACCACGTCCCCGCCCATGCCGACGTGCCGGCCGACATGCAGGTGGTCTTCCTCGAGGAACGCGACGACTGGGCCAACCCGATCCAGACCAAGGGCATCGGCGAACTGGGCATCTCCGGCGCCGGGGCGGCAGTGATCAATGCCGTCGCCCATGCCACCGGCAAGCGCGCCTACGACTTCCCCATCCTGCCGGACGACATGGTGGCCCTGTTCGAGGCGTAAAGGCCGCGAGAGATACAGTCACACGGGGCACCTGCTGCACATGTCCGGGGACCAGCACCGCGGCGCAGCAGGTGCTCCCGCGCAACGATCCTTGGGGGTTCCGGTCTATGCCTACCGGCACAAGAAGTTCCGATTTTCCGACGATGACGCGCAACTCTGCCAGAATGACTATCAGCGAATAGAACCGCCCATTCCGCTTGAGAAAGTGCCTGAATTCGCCAGCCCCGGACCTTTTATGCAACGACCTTTGTAAAGGGAAAATGGCAGAAGGGACTTGAACCCAGGAACTGTATTTCGCTTCAAGGGCATGGGATGGTGGGTCTAAAGCGACAAACCTCAAACCTTCTGTTCGAGGAGCTTACAAGATGGGAGGACCTTCTGACCCGCGTTGATGAGCCCGATAAAGACACTTAACCCCTGCTTCAGTAGATGAACCTCGGAAGCCCCCTGCCTCGGCGCTCAGAGCCACGCTTGGCATTGTTGCAGAAGTCGGCTTCAGGCCATGATGGCCCTTTCCCCAGCTGAGTTCAGGCCACGCGTTCGATCTCGGCGGTGCCGAGGGCGTTGAAGCGGTTCATCAGGCCACGCGGATGTGGATCTCGGCTGTCTGACGGTCGGGGTCCCTCGAGGCGATCCGCTTGCCGAAGGATTTCAGGTTCCTCATCCGGGCCTCGACCCGGCTGCGGACATGATAGCCGGAGCACCTTTTCCAGATCGTCCGGCCGAGGCGCCGGGTTGCCCTCAGGATGTCGTTGCGGGCCAAGGCGGCGGGGCAATCTTCCTTCCAGAGGCGGCCGTTTCTGGGGATGGGAGCGAGGGCATGACTGCCACCGGTCCGAAGGAGTGCCCGAGCCCCTGTGCCACCGCGCGCGAGGATCGCCGAATGGCAACGGCAAGTGTCGAAGGCGCCATCAACGGTAACGGTGCCGATTTCCTCGTCTTCCGGGATCTGGTCCAGAAGATCGGGGAGCACGGGGCTGTCGCCCTCGCGGCTAGAGGTGAATTCCACCGCCCGGATGTCGCCGGTCGCCGTGTCCATCGCCAGATGAACCTTGCGGTACTGGCGGCGGCGGTGGGTGCCATGCTTCCTCGCCAGCCACTCTCCGTCGCCCAGGAACTTGATCCCGGTGCTGTCCACCAGCAGGTTCAGAGGGCCCGGAGCCCGGCGCGACGAAAGCTGGACCGCGATTGTCTTCTGGCGGCGGCTGAGCGTGGAGAAGTCCGGGACCGGCCAGTCCAGACCAGCCATCTTGAGGATGCTGGCGACCATTCCGGTCGTTTGTCGAAGCGGCAGGCCGAAGAGCACCTTGATCATCAGGCAGAACTGGATGGCGGCGTCGGAGAAGACCGGCGGACGTCCGGGCTTGCCTGCCTTCGGCGCAAGCCAGCCCATGTCCCGGTCTAGCCAGGCGAGCAGCGATCCGCGCCGCTTCAGCGCGTCGCTTTAGGATTTCCAGTTGGTCGTACGGTACCGGGCAGGTTCGGGCTTGCTCATGGCAGGCTCTTAACCCACCGGATTCACGACGTGAATCCCGCAAGCCGATGAGTTCTGCAACAACGCCCGTTGCATGTGTCACCACTTTCCTGGGCTCCCTGCGCCTGCATTGCTGCTGTCGCCTCAGTCCGCTGGCCGCCCTTCGTGTCGATGATCTTGCGATCGCGCAGGACAGCCTGGCTCAACGGCAGCTAACACGGATCGTGACGGGTGTGTTTGAACCTGCGGCGAAGTTCCGGAAACCGCCCTTCCTGTAGGTGATCCAAGGTTCGGTGGCGAGAGCCTGGCGGAGCGTCCGCTTCCGTGATCTGGCAAGGTGGCGTTCGCGCTTGCGGCCAAGGTCCGGAATCCGCCCAACTTGACCACGTCAGCTCTCGACCCACAGCCGCCATTCGTCAGGTAGTCATTGCAGTAACGGGGCTTCCCCGGACCGGCCTTTCGGCCCATTGCGCAGCAAAAATCGGAAGCACGAAGGTCAGCGGTGCGAGGCCTCCCAATCGTGCGCTGCTTTGATGCCGGATGCCCGCGTCGTTCTTATGCGACGGGATTGGCTCGACGCCTTCAACTCGCTCTCCAAGATCGCGCGAGTTCCCGTGCGAGATCGACGAAGACCTTGAAAGCCGCCGGCGGATTGCGCCGACTGGGATAGTATAGGCAAAGCGGCGCCAGCGGCGGCGTCCAGGCGTCGAGAACTCGCACCAGCCGCCCCGTTTCGATATCCTCTCGCACGTCCGACTCCATGAAGAACCCGATGCCGAGGTCATCGAGCACGGCAATGCGCGCGAGGCTGGCTTCGTCCAGCGTGATCGGCCCCGCGACATCGACATGAACCGGCTGGCCCTCGGCTTCGAACTGCCAGCGAAAGAGCGCACCGTTCGGCAGACGCGTCCGAATGCAGGCATGCGCCTTCAGGTCGGACGGCACCTGCGGCGGCTCCCGGCCTTCGAAATAGGCGGGTGTCGCGACGACCGCGTAGCGCCGCGCGGGCCCGAGCGGGATGGCGATCATATCCGTCGGCACAAGGTGCTGGCTGCGCACCCCGAAATCGAAACCGTCCGCCACGATGTCGACGAGGTTGCCTTCGGTCACGAGGTCGATCTGCACCCCCGGGAACCGCCGCAGGTATTCGAGGACGAGCGGCGCCAGGATCTCCCGGCCCGCCGTGGCGAAAGTGTTGATGCGCAGAATGCCGGTGGGCGTCTCCTGCTGCGAGCGGACCGTGTCGATCGCGCCGTGAATGTCCTTGAGCGCCGGGCTGACCTGATCGACGAAACGCTGCCCAGCGGCAGTCAGCGACACGCTGCGGGTCGTGCGATTGAAGAGCCGCACGCCGAGTTGCTCCTCGAGTTTCGAGACCGCGCTGCTGAGTGCGCTCGTGGACATCCCCACGTCCAGCGCGGCCGCCCGGAACGATCCCCTGCGGGCAATCGCCAGCACCGCGTCGAAATCAGCCAGCTTGTAGGTTGCCATTATCCCGAAAATCCAAACTCCACGTCCGGATTAGTCCCGCTTATCCGCATTGTGTCAAAGCCTTAAATTCAAGCTCAAGGCGCCGGTCCCGATCCGACCCGAGAGGGCAAGCGGCGAAATCCCTATCCAGAAAGGAGATCAACCATGAGTATCGACTTGCCAGACGCGATTGACGCCTATTTCTCGGCCGACAAGACAGGCAACGCGCAGGCGCTGTCAGAATTGTTCACGCAGGACGCCACCGTCGTCGACGAAGGCAACACCTACCAGGGCCGCGACGCGATCCGACAGTGGATGGCGAATGCCTCCACGCAATACACCTACACGGTCGAGCCCTTCGACATCGCGGAAGAAGGCCAGCGAACGATCGTCACCAGCCACCTTGTCGGAAACTTCCCCGGCAGCCCGGTCGACCTGCGCTATTTTTTCGTGCTTCGCGGGGACAAGATCGCCGAACTGGAGATCGTGCCATGAGCCCCTTCCTGACCCTCGAGGGCAAGCGGGCCCTCGTCACCTCCGGCACGCGCGGTGCCGGAGGTGCGACCGTGGCCCTGTTCAAGGCTCTTGGCGCCGACGTTCTGACGACGGCACGGACAAGGCCGCCGGAGATGCCGGAAGACCGGTTCGTGGCTGCGGACCTGACCCGGGCCGAGGGGTGCGCCAGGGTGGCAGAGGCCGTACGCGACAGGCTGGGCGGCGTCGACATCATCGTCCACATGCTCGGCGGCTCCTCGGCGCCCGCGGGCGGCTACAGGGCACTTGGCGACGACGAGTGGCGGCGCGAGCTCGACCTGAACCTGATGCCGGCGGTCCGCCTCGACCGAGTGCTTGTTCCGGAGATGGAGTCGCGGGGCAGCGGCGTCGTGATCCACGTCACATCCATCCAGCGCGAACTGCCGCTGCCAGAGGCGACGACCGCCTATGCCGCTGCCAAGGCGGCCCTGTCCACCTACAGCAAGAGCCTGTCGAAGCAGGTTTCGCCCAAAGGTGTGCGGGTCGTCCGGGTCTCTCCGGGCTGGATCGAGACGGAGTCCTCCGTCGAGTTGGCCAAGCGCCTCGCGACGGAACACGGGGTCGACGTGGAAGCGGGCAATCGCATGATCATGGACTCGCTGGGCGGCGTGCCGATCGGGCGTCCGTCAAAACCCGGCGAGATCGCGAACCTGGTCGCCTTCCTTGCCTCGGACCGCGCCGGGACCATAACCGGCACCGAATACGTGATCGATGGTGGAACCGTGCCGACGGTGTAACATGCATCGTCACCGGCCTTGATCAAATACAGCTGCGGATCGTCAAATCGGGACGCTTTGGTAAAGCAACGATGTAGAACTAACGGCGACCGCTGCATTCACTCAAGGGTGAAGCGGCGGAAGCCATTTTCGTAACCCACGACGATGTCATTGGCATCCTTGGACGCTTTCACAAACCCTTTCGGCTGTGACTGTTGTCCTTTCGCGACATCCTCTTCCGCTCGGGCGCGCCCCAAAAAACCTTCGTTCGAGTTGCACGCAACGACATTTGGAAAAGGAGACGAAGCGGTCTTGAGGCAGCCCATCGGGAGGGCGTCGCATCGCTGACCGGGTTGCCCGTCGCTTCCGGCCCTCAGCCGCCATTTCTCAAGGGCATCGAGGCTGCGGTGCAGCGCTCCGGAACCGGACTTTTATTATCAATGTTGCCACTACCGTCCCGGGCGCCGTTCTCAAGGACGAAATGAGCGCCTTTCGAGTGTCGCCCGAGGAACGGGGTCACCAATCGGCGTCAGCCCAACGGGAGGCCTTCAAGGCCCCCCTCATGACGCGATTCCGATGACGCTGTGGCAAGGACTTTTGCCCGTTACACAGAGCAAGCCGATGAGATGGGCAATTTGGAATCGGCTGTCCGGTGCATTTCCGGCAATGCGCGGGGGATGTATGTCACTGGATAAAGGGCCCTGCCTGATCCAGATAGGCCACGTCAAAATTCGCAAGCGAGACGAGACCGTCCAAGTCGTCAATCTTGACGCGCCCATTCTGGAACGTCACGAGGCCTTCCTCGCGCAGGTGGCGCAAGACGCGGTTCACATGGACGGCGCTCAGCCCCAGGGCGTCGGCCAGGTGGTACTGCGTCAACGGACACTCGTAGCCGGACCTGTCGCCGATCCCGACCAGATGAAGACGTGCGCTCAGTTCCAGAAGGAAATGTGCCATCCGAACCTCGGCTGACCGGCGTCCGAGATTGACGAGATGTTCGACGACCATCGCTTCGTCGCGCGACGCGGCCCAAAGCACAGCCGTTGCCAGTCGGGGTGCATCGGAGAAGCTGTCGAAAATTTCCGGCGCGAGAACCTCGGATGCCTCGATCCGCGTCACGGCCTCGATGCTGTGGTCGGCCGTGCGGAACAGTATGCTGCGCAGCCCCAGAAAGTCTCCAGGTATCTGGAAATCCACGATCTGCCTTTCCCCGTCGGGAAGCAGCTTGAAGGCGCAGGCCCAGCCCTCGGCCAGGATGAACGCTGACTGGTTCCTCTGACCTTCATGGATCATCTGGTGGCCCGACTGAAACGTTCTTCGGCGGCGGTGATAGCGTGCAAGCGTTTCCAGATCGGTGCGGGACAACGCAACGAAGGCGGACAGCTTGCGGGTCAGGGGGCTTTGCAGAATCGACTTGTCGGATTCCACCTCCGTTCGGGAATGCGTGGCCTGATCCAGCGAATAGCCCGACAAGCTGCTCTGGATCAGTCCGGCAAGGCAAACAACGCATAAGATCACGAAAGATGGCGCTGTCGACCTCCGGCAGCTCGCGCATTTCACCTGATCAGAAAGCGACCCAGATCATGCTAGGACCACACGACATCGCCGGAACGGCCGCACTTTCCATATGCGAATCGCTGTTGCTGGCGCTGAACGATCGCAAGATCCTGCCGGAAAAGGAAATCGTGGGTATTCTCACGGATGCCGCCGCCGCGCACCAGTTTGTCCCGGACACCGAGCAGTCCGAGATGCACGAGGCAGTTGCAGCACTAATCAACGGCATTCTGGAGGGTGGAAATTCCGTGCGGCGCAGATGAACGCTTTGGCACATGACGAAATCCGATCCGGACCGTATTCCGGTCGTGGCCCCGCCGCACGAGGTAATAGGCGGCGGAGCCATCCGGGCAGCGGCTCAGCCTTTGCGCTGGCCAGATTTGCCCTTTCCGGGGGTCTTGTGAAACATCGCGTCGGTCTGGCTTTCCTTGCCCGCCGTTTCACGTGCCTTGTAGTCGCTGGGCTGTTTGACGCTTTTCGGCGTCCCGGATGCCTTTTTCGTCTTCTTGTTCTTGTCCATGTCGGGTTCCTTTCCCTGATCGCACCGCAGCATCATCGGGGCTTCCTTTGCCGTCTGCAGAACAGCGCTTTGAAACCGGCTCATCTGTCCCGACGGGACATCGCTTCAGCATGCAAATGTTCCATGGACCATATCCTCCGATTACCCTGTGCAGGCTGATGCAGATCAGTAAGAGTTGTCTGCCCCACGCTAACCTCGGTCAGCCCGCCGATCTGTCCTGTGCTGTACAGAACAGGCACGACCCGCGATGTTCAGGAGCGATTTGGAATGACCGAGGATGATCACGGTCCCGACCCGTCACGGGCCAGCGCACCGCGCCTTGCCGGCCGAAGTCGCCAGCAGCAGACTGCATCGTTGCAAGTGGCCGGTCTCCCCGGTTGTCCGCTAAGGCACCAGGCCCGACCCTCTCATATCGAGATTCGCAAACGGCACGGCATCTGGCAAGTGCGCGAGGGCGGCGTGTTTCGAGGCGATTACCACCAGGAGGAGCACGCCAGGGCGGCCGCGGCCCAGCTTGAAAAATCGCCTTGATGAAAGTGACTGATCCCAAAAGCCGCCCCGACCATCTTCGGTCCCGGCGCAGCGGATCGATGGCAAGGAGAACGAAGGTGCGCGACGCCCTTCGTTCCCGGCGCGGGCGTGTCAGACCCCGCAGAACCGAACGACGGATCGAGGTCGATGCAAAGGGAACTGAAAAGATGCCCTTTCCCCAATCAGCGCCCACATCTGGCGCCATCCCCTTTCCGGGACCCCACGGAAGACCCCGGTTCAATCAGACCTTCGCAACCGTCCTTGCGTTGCTCGATGGATGAAACGGTCCACGCGTCGCCGCATCGCCTGACGGGACATGTCACGCTTGTCACTCTGGAGGATGTACGCCGACAGATCGGCCGCACCGGGCAGGATTTGCCTTTGGACCTGGCGGGCGTCACCCGACTGGATACGTCCGGCGCGTGGTTGCTTGCACAAGGCGGACGGTCCCTGACCGGCGCGGATAACGCGCAAAGGCGGCTCATCGAAGCGGTCAGGGATGCCATGCGGTCCGGCATTGTCGTCAAGGACCGCTCGGCATTGCAGCGGGTTGGGGACGTGGTCGTTGCAGTCGGCACTGCGCCGGGCCGGGCCCTGCGCAACCTGGCACAAGGCCTTGGCTTCGTCGGTCTTGTCATGGCACGCCTCGCCGGGACCGCGTGGCATCCGGGCCGGTTCAGGATCACAGCGCTGGTGCATCACATGCAAGCGGTCGGGCTGAGTGCCATCCCCATCGTCGCGCTCATGGGGTTCCTCATCGGAATCGTGCTGGCGTTTCAGGGTGCTGCTCAACTGCAGCAGTTCGGCGCCGAAGTCTTTGTCGTCGACCTGATCGCCGTCTCGATCCTGCGCGAGCTCGGCATGCTCCTGACCGCGATCATCGTCGCGGGACGATCCGCCTCGGCCTTCACCGCGGCCATCGGCTCGATGAAGATGCGCGAGGAGATCGACGCCATGCGCGTGCTCGGGCTCGACCCTGTAGACCTTCTGGTCCTGCCACGCCTTCTGGCGCTTGTCATCGTGCTACCGATCCTCGGGCTGGTCGCCGACCTGGCGGGCCTCTTTGGCGGCGGGCTGATGGCGTGGACGCAGCTTGGCATATCGCCGAGCCAGTTCCGATCCCAGTTATTGGCCAATACCGATGCCACGCAGGCGCTGGTGGGTTTGTCCAAGGCACCTGTCTTTGCCGCGATCATTGCACTCGTCGGATGCCAGCAAGGTCTGCTGGTCAAGGGCGACGCGGAATCGCTGGGCATGCGGACGTCACGTGCCGTCGTGATCGCCATCTTCCTCGTGATCGCCGTGGATGCCTTGTTTTCCGTGTTCTTCGCGGTCTGGGGGGTGTGATGAACGCCGACACCGTCATTTCGATCCAGGGGCTGACCAACCGCTTCGGCTCCACGGTCGTTCACGAGGACCTGTCGCTCGACGTGCGGCGCGACGAGGTGCTGGGCGTCGTCGGGGCCTCCGGCAGCGGGAAATCGGTGCTCTTGCGCAGCATCGTCGGGCTCATGACACCTAGTGACGGTGACATCACGCTGTTGGGCTGCGACGTGCTGCACGGCTCTGCTGCCGAGCGGTCAGGGGCCAGCGCGCGCACGGGCGTGATGTTCCAGGACGGCGCGCTCTTCTCTTCCCTGACCGTGCGCGAGAATGTCGAGGCGCCGATGCGCGAACGCACCTCGGTTGATCCGGCGACGCGGCGGGCACTGGCCGATCTGCGCATTGCACTTGTCGGTCTGCCGCCCGAGGCCGGCGCGCTTTTTCCCGCGGCCCTGTCGGGCGGCATGCGCAAGCGCGCGGGCCTCGCGCGGGCGCTTGCGCTGGACCCCGAGATCCTGTTCCTCGACGAACCGACGGCGGGGCTCGACCCGATCAGCGCCTCGGACTTCGACAGCCTGCTGAACGCGCTGCACGCTGCGCTTGGCCTCACTGTGTTCCTCGTGACCCACGATCTCGACACGTTGCAGGCAACTTGCGACCGGATCGCCGTGCTGGCTGAACGGCGCGTTCTGGTCACCGGCACGATGGCGGAACTGCGCGATGTGAAGGACCCCTGGGTCCATGCCTATTTCCATGGCCCACGTGCGCATGCGGCCCTGACGGCGGCGGAGGGCTGATGGAAACCCGCGCACGGTTCATTCTGATGGGGTTCTTCACCATTCTCGGCTTTGTGGTCGGGCTCGGCTTCCTGCTCTGGCTCGCCAAGGTCCAGCTCGACCGCACCTATGCGCAATACGATATCCTGTTCGGCACCGTGGCGGGACTGAGCCAGACCTCGCCGGTGCGCTACAACGGCGTCGATGTCGGTCACGTCCTGACGATTGCGCTTGATCGGGACGACCCCGCGCTGGTGCGGGTGCGCGTGGAGCTTTTCGCCAGCGCGCCGGTGCGCACGGACACGATCGCGACGCTTGCCGCACAGGGACTTACGGGTGTCACATTCATTGCGCTCGAAGGAGGCCGCGCCGAGGCCGAGCACCTGAAACCCGTGCCGCCCAACGGCGTCCCGGTGATCCGCTCCGAACGCTCTGTCGTGCAGGACCTCATGCTGACCGGCCCGGATCTCGTGGCCGAGGCAACTGCCCTGATCGCCGAGGTTCGCAGCTTTGCCACGCCGGAAAACCGCGATGCCATCGCCGGTATCCTCACCAATCTGCGTGACGCCACGGGCCGGATCGATGCGCTGAGCTCACGCGTGGAAGAAACCCTGGCCCGGATCGACACCGTTCTTGACGCGACCGAGGCCGGGGCCATTGCCGCGACAGGCCTGCTGGAGGGTGAAATTCCTGGGCTGGTTCATGATCTGCGCGGGGTTGCCCTCGAGTCCCGAGACTCGATTGCAGGTCTTGCGGGCGCCGTTCGGGCCGATCTGCCGCGGCTGTCGGCGCAGACCAGCGCGCTCATACAGGATGCAAGCGGAGTCATCGCCCGGTTCGATGCGCTTGCCCGACAAATCGGCAGTGATCCCGGACGGTTCCTGCTGGGCAATGAAACACCGGAATACAGGAGGTGAGAATGTTCCTTTCGCGCCGCAGGTTTCTATCCCTGGCCGCCGCGGCCAACCTGTCCGGCTGCAGCGCCGTGTCCGCCGTGTCCCGGGCCAGCGATCCGCTGGACACCTACACCTTGTCGCCGTTGCAGTCCGACGGGACAAGGGCGGGTGGCGACGGCCATCTGGTCGTGGAACTGCCTACCTCTGCGGGTGAGCTGTCGACGGACCGGGTCCTCATCAAGATCACGCCACGGCAGGCCGAGTATCTGCCCGATGCCCGATGATCCGAACCGACGCCTGCCATGGTGCAGAGCCTTCTGGTTCAGTCACTTCTGAACCGGGGAGGTTTGGAGCTGGTCACCCGTGTCGGGGCCGGGCTGACCCCCGACTATACACTCATGGCCGAAGTTCAGGCCTTTCAGGCCGAACTGACCGGGCCGGATCAAGCGCAGGTTCGCATATCCATGCAGATGACGCTGATCCGTGAATCCGACCGGTCGGTTGCGGGCATCCGGCACTTCGAAAACACCGCCAAGGTCACATCGGACAGCACGGCGGCGCTGATCGAGGGACTCGACGGGGTCACGCAGCTTGTCCTTGGCAGGATTGTCGTCTGGGTGCAGACGCTGACCTGATCGCCCGACCGCCCCAGGTCGGCGTCGAAGTTCCGGCACCCGCGATCAAGTGGCAAGGCGGGCGGTGCCGCCGGTGCCCGGCACAGGCACGCAGACGATGAAACCGTTTGACCGGTAGTAGGTCGGTTCTGTCGTCATCCCGGGCGTCTGCAGCGCGCGGTCCACATGGACCAGAAACCAACGTTCGAAGACCATGGCGTATGGATCGATCCTGCCGGTTCCTGTCCCGAATTTCTGGACCCGGCCACCAATTCGGTGAGGGTACGCCCAGGTCTTTGGTCAGGCGACGGCGCTAACGCCTCGGCGTGGGTCGCCGCGTCGAGTTCCTTGTTGGTCTCGGTGCCGTCATGTGCGGCGTGCGTCGTCGCGGCGTCGGGGTAATGCTTGAGAGTGGCGGTCTTCTTCGGTCCGGTCGGTGCATAAAGCGCGCGCGTCAGTTTACGGGAGTCTGCTGGTGCGACAGTCTGAGCCAAGCCCCTTCATCTCGGAGGTATGTCGAAGCGCACAGTGCCTTGAAGACCGCCACCTCGGGTTTCTCCGCCGAGACCCGGTAAGTCAGGATGGCGATGTCCCGGCACCGCGTGACGCGCCGTTCCGTCATGGCGACGGATCGCCAGCCGCTTCTCTGGCGAAGGTGTATCTGGATCTGGTCGCCCTGCAGGATGCCGGGCGGATAGGGAACAATCATGACAGCGTTGGTCGCTGTCATCGCCTGCGCGCTGTCGGCACCACTGGTCCAGAAGTGTTCTTCATGGTCCCAGAGAATACGCTGCTCACTGGGCGAAAGCGTCCCGCTTCTGTGCGACGCATGTGCGAGCGTCCCCTCGGAGATTTTAGAACCCGTCATTCGCCGGACACCGATCCGCCGACCATGGCCAATTGAAGCAGCATAAAGACAATTGCCGTCACCAGCCATATTGCGCTGCCAAACCTGGGGTGGCCATTGGCGACGGACCATGCAGCGCGTGTCGCACTGCCTTGGGCCGGTCCTTGCGGGAGCAATTGGCTCAGGTCGCCGGCAACCCGCGCGTGCTCGCTTGCGAGAGCCGGAACATCCCGAAATCGCGCCAGAAGCGATCCCAATCGCGCCCGCGCCGCATCGCGCCCAAGCGCGACCAATTCGGCGGTTTCCGTCCAGGGATCGAGGCCAAGCCTTGCGAGCGCCGAGAGAACCGTCACGCCATGCCCGTTCCGGTCTTCACCGACCGAGGCATAGAGAAATCGCCCGAACTCTGGCGGGTGCGGGGTGAGGACACTGGATTTTTCCATCGTCTTTCCAATCCTTGTTTGCAGGAACGCGGGCCGCGCCTGTTTTCCCAAGCTTATGCGCGGCCCGGCTTCGTCGTGCTGACACAGGTCAGTGTCGGCACGGCTATCCGGGGAATTGGCACCCGGTTGTGTGAGCGGGGCTAACATGGGTCAGCGCTGTCCGACGGCACCGGACGTACAAGGAGAGGTGTCTTTCGCCCCCCTGCCCCTGGACTCGTCCAGCCTTTGACACGGGCGAGCGACAAGTCGGCGCCCCCTTAGCGGAGATCTTGCATGACCGTGCGATCAACCAGATCTGCAATGACCTTTTCGAACCCGTTCACCCTGCCGGGCTACCCAGACGAACTGCCCGCAGGCACCTACGACACCCTGGTGGTGGAGGAACTGCTGCAGGGATTGAGTTTCGAAGCCTACATACGCATCGCGACATTTCTGGCGGTGTGCGGCAGCGGCCGACACGTGGGTCAGCGCGAACTCCGTCCGACGACAGAAGACGACCTTGAAGAGGTCTTGAGCCAGGATGCGGCTTGGACCGGCACATGCAGCAAGGCGGCGATGTCGCCGCAAGGGGTTGGAAGATGAACACTCCCGAATGGCCCAAACCCGGGGTTTACGGGGTGCTGACCGGCGCGGTCTTCGTCGGCGTCGCAGGCGCTATACATGGGGCGGCTGGGTGACTGGCGGAACCGCGAGTAACATCGCCTTGTCAATGATCCGCCCGCCCCCGCGTACCTTGAGGTATGTCGCGTCGAACCAGAGGCAGGGCCAGGCGCGCTCCAAGGGACGAGACAGGAATACGTCGACCCGTTCATTGAGCGCCATGCACAGCCGGCCGATCTGGCTCTTCGAGATGCCGCCGGGGTCCATCGCCTAGGTCAGGTCATCGACAGACGGCCTCGAGAGACCGGCAACGTAGGCCGCCTGGATCAGGGCGACCAATGCCTTCTCAGCCGTCCGTCGTGGCTCCAGGAAGCTGGGACAGTATCTACCTTTAGGAAGCTTGCGGCTCTCCAATGCGACCCGCGTGGCGCGCTTATCCTAATCGCGGTCTCGATAGCCGCTCCGCTGCGCTTCCCGCATCGGCGAGGACGCGCCTTTCGCCGCCCCTGTCCACGCCTAGATCTCTTTACGCATGATCCGCTCGGCCACGAATGCCAGCATTTCGCGCACGAGGTCGCCATCAACCTGCTTCTCAGCAAGCCCGATCAGAGCCATTCTGTCGTCGGTCATCGCCATCTACGTCTCAGGTTTCGAGTCTCGCACCCCAAACCTTCTCTTAAGAACGACGGTGACCGCCAGCATCGCCATGCGCGTCGCCCGCGGCTTCCCGCACTACGCGCTGAGGCACTATCCCCGACTAAAGATCAAAAAACGGGATCGCATCGATCACTCGCTTCTTCGTCACCAGTTCCGCATCACCATACCCGTTCGAAACGTCGGCCTGACGACCATGGCCGCAGATCGCGTTCACAACCATCTCCGATTGCGAATACCGTCGCCCTAAAGTCTGGAACCTATGCCGCCAGGCATGGTTTGGTTGCAGCCCCTGAGGCACGAGACCGGCTTCACCTAGCCAAGTTGCCAACCGGTTGCCCTGTCTCTGGGCTTTGGATCCCGTCTCAGTTTGAATTTAGAAGACTATATGCCATCCTGCGTTAGCTGTTGGGGAGGCGCAAATGAATGTCTACGGAAAGATTCGCGAAGCGGTGGAGACTAAAAAGGCTATTCGCGTTATACACAAAGGTCACAAGAGGGACGTTTGCCCCCATGTTATCGGTTCAAAAAACGGACACGATAAGGTTCTGACATATCAATTTGCAGGATACAGTTCGAGCGGGCTTCCTCCTGGCGGGGAGTGGCGCTGCATGTTCATTTCGGACATTACATCGGTCGAGATTTTGGGCGCAGATTGGCAAACCGGGGTTGGCCACTCCCAAACGCAGACGTGCGTCGATCAGATCGACGTGGAAGTCGATTACTAGATGCAGTCCTTGAAGGACACATATGCCCGCGCGCTCTTCCAGTAACTAGTCCCGCCATGCACGCACATCGGCCTTGGTAACGCGAGCCGCGTCGTCATGCCGGACATAATCGCAAAACGCGTCGTAGATGCCTTGCCACTTGCGTATTGTAGCATCTGCCCTGTTCAGGTTTTCCAAGTTCGCAAGAAAGTCCCGGAACAAGGCCTTCAAGCCTACAGACGCCTTCCGCTCGACCGCAGCAGTGGTCAGCAGCGGGTGGCAGGTCTCGCCGTCGGTCACACCCTCATCGCGCTCTACTGCCCGCTCCAGGGCCTCATACTCGGACACGCACAACATCATCGCGAGGCGGCGCCATTCGGCGGTTCTTTTTACCGCTTCCGTGTGCCCTCGGTCGCGGAACATCCTAATACGGTGCCCGACCAGATCATCGAGTTCATTGTCTGTTGCTGCACCGGCAATTCCGGCCCTCAATCGTTCGACGTATCCATCGTCAATACCGACGCGGGCATAGGCAGCATCAGCGATCCGTGCTTCAGCGTCTTGCTCCACACCAAACCGGTAATTCATTTGCGCCATTTCCTCGCCGGACATGGGTTAGCGCGGCTGGGCAGCGGGCGTGCCGGTGGTCAGGGCCAGTTCCTGTTCAGCCGCGGTGATCAGGGCCATGAGCTTCGCCACTTGGACGTGATGCCTGCGAGACGCCTCCCGTCGATCAGCGCCCATCGGGGCACGCAGCTCTGACCTGCCGATGATTTGCCGCAGCTTTTTCGGGACCACGATCCGCGAGCAGAACCGTCCTTCCCGTTCCAGAAAGTGCCTGGGCTTGCCACCCATCCCAGCCCCATTTTGTAACCAACTTTGTAACAGAAAAATGTTGAAACACCCTTGAATACAAGGGTTTTCTTTCATTTCAAGGGGATAAGGTGGTGGGTGATGAGAGACTCGAACTCCCGACATCTTCGGTGTAAACGAAGCGCTCTACCAACTGAGCTAATCACCCGCGCCGCGTCGAAATAGACAAAGCGCGGCGTCAGTGCAAGGGGCTCTGTCCGCCCTTTTCGCACCCGTTCTTCCCGCAGCGTCAATCCGGACCGGAGATCGCCCCGTCCGCACCGGCGGTTCAGCCAAAAGACGGCAGCACGCGGACCACCGGCCCCATCGCCCAAAAGAAAAAGCGCGCCCGGATGGGACGCGCTTCGAATTCTGGTGGGTGATAAGAGATTTGAACTCCTGACATCTTCGATGTGAACGAAGCGCTCTACCACTGAGCTAATCACCCGGTAGCGGGGCTTTTAGACTCACTCGGCAGCCTGTGCAAGAGGGTCCTGTCCGTTAATTTTATCCTCGTCGGGCTGCCGCAGACGGGCGTTTATGATCTGCCCGTTGCCCGCCTTTTTCATCCGCGTGACCTTCATCTTGCCGAACGGCGCGAGGTTCAGTTCACGCCCTTCCGAGAGCGCCTCGCCCAGGATGGCAAGCGCCGCCTCGATCGCGGGCTTGGCGTCGCGCTTCTTGATGCCGGAGCGTTCCACCGCGAAGTCGATCAGCTCCTTCTTCCTCAGTTCCGGCTGCGGCACGATGGGGATCTCCTCGACCGTGACCGGCTCCGCCTCGGCAGGTGCCGAAACGGCGGGCGCCTCGCGCCGCTTTTCGGCGGCGTCCGCGTGCAGGGCCTCCTCGTCCGTGTTCAGGATGAATGCGGCAGCAGACCCGGATTTGCCGGCGCGCGCCTTCCCGGCAGAGGGCTTGCGTGTGGACTTGGACCGCTCGGCGGCCGGTGCTTTTGCTGTGCTCATGATACCTGTCTCTGCTCGGTGTGCGGCGCCGCAATCACGTGCAGCTGCTCGGTTTGTATCGCGTGAGCCTAGCGCAAAACGCCTCTCGAAGCCAGCGTTTGCTTGACTCGTACAACCATTCCCCGCCAGTTTGACAGAGCAACTTTGTCTGGAGAACGACCATGAAAAGGTACGCTGCCGCGTTCGCCCTTCTCTCTGCCGCCAGCGCCGCGCAGGCCGGCAGTTACGATGCCCCCGCCGATCCGCCGGTCATGCCGCCGGTCATCGTCGAGGACGCCGCCGCCGCCAGCAGCATGCCATCCGCGGGTCTGGTCCTGGGCCTCGCCGCGCTGATCGTCTTCGGCGTCGCCGCCGGGAACTGACCGCGCCCCTGCTCTGCCCCTTCACCCGGCCGCACGCCCAGCGCCCCCGGCCCGAGGGTCCTGTTGCGCCCGGCGCAGGGACAGCCCGCCCAGAACAGCCCCCGGAAAGCCGGACGTGAAAAAGCCCCGACACGCGGTCGGGGCTTTCCTGTTTCAAGCGATCGGGCGGACGCTCAGTGCGCCACGGTGCTCGACACGGTGTCCTCGGACTTGGCCTTGGCTGCCGCCGCCGCTTCCTCCGCCGCCTCGTCCCATTCGATGGGCTCGGGCTTCGACACCAGCGCCTGGCTCAGCACCTCGGACACGTGCTTGACGGGGATGATCTGCAGCCCCTCCTTCACGTTGTCCGGGATCTCCGCCAGATCCTTCTCGTTTTCCTCCGGGATGAACACCGTCTTGATGCCACCGCGCAGGGCCGCGAGCAGTTTCTCCTTCAGGCCGCCGATGGGCATGGCGTTGCCCCGAAGCGAGACCTCGCCCGTCATCGCCACGTCCTTGCGGACCGGGATCTGCGTCAGCACCGACACGATCGACGTCACCATCGCCAGACCGGCAGAGGGACCATCCTTCGGCGTCGCACCGTCGGGCACGTGCACGTGGATGTCGATCTTGTCGAACTTCGTCGGCTTCACCCCGATCTGCGGGGAAATCGAACGCACGTAGGAAGACGCCGCATCGATCGACTCCTTCATCACGTCGCCCAGTTTCCCGGTGGTCTTCATCCGGCCCTTGCCCGGCAGTTTCAGCGCCTCGATGTGCAGGAGGTCGCCGCCGACAGAGGTCCAGGCCAGCCCGGTGACGACACCGATCTGGTTCTCTTCCTCCGCCAGCCCGTAACGGTGCTTCCGGACGCCCAGGAACTCGTCGAGGTTGTCCGCCGAAACGACCACCTTTTCCGCTTCCTTCTTGACGATCTTCGTCACCGCCTTGCGGGCGAGCTTTGCCACCTCGCGTTCAAGGTTCCGGACGCCGGCCTCCCGCGTGTAGTAGCGGATGATGTCGGTCAGCGCGCTGTCCTCGACCACGAACTCGGACTTCTTCAGACCGTGGTTCTTGGTCACCTTGTCCAGCAGGTGCCGCTTGGCGATCTCCAGCTTCTCGTCCTCGGTGTACCCCGAGAGAGAGATGATCTCCATCCGGTCGAGCAGCGGCCCGGGCATGTTGTAGCTGTTGGCCGTGGTCACGAACATCACGTTCGACAGGTCGTATTCCACCTCAAGATAGTGGTCCACGAAGGTCGCGTTCTGTTCGGGGTCCAGCACCTCCAGCATGGCCGAAGCCGGGTCGCCACGGAAGTCCTGCCCCATCTTGTCGATCTCGTCGAGCAGGATGAGCGGGTTCGTGGTCTTCGCCTTCTTCAGCGCCTGGATGATCTTGCCCGGCATGGAGCCGATGTAGGTCCGGCGGTGGCCGCGGATCTCGGATTCGTCACGCACGCCGCCGAGGCTGATGCGGATGAACTCGCGGCCCGTGGCCTTCGCCAC